>JAUYFM010000065.1 GCA_030690945.1 Smithellaceae bacterium
TTTCAAACCCCTCAAATTCCTACTGGAAAGAAAGTCTTCTGGCAGATTATACTCTCGCGCAGAAAGATTAAGTTCCCATCCCTGTACTGTCCCCTAATTCACTTACTCATACAAGGCTTCCGGCAGGCAACATAATGTTAATACTGCCTAAAAACCCTGGCGAACAAAAACTTATCTGATAGAATTTACAGGATCAACAAGATAATTTGCAAAACCGTTTCGCGGAGGATGACACCGGCAAGCCTCTTTTCCTCCTGGATATTTTTCCACAACTATGAAAATAAATCTTGATTTTCTTTCACAAGTATGAAATTTTATCGCCATGGAACGCCTGGTTGCAACATACCTTTTCGATCCGGAAATAACCGCAGACAAGATGATCTTCCTGACCGGTCCCCGTCAGGTGGGCAAGACGACCTTTGCACGCGACTGGCTTGACTCCGCCGGATACAGCGACACATATTTCAACTGGGATGATCCCGCTCTCATTCTTGAATACCGTAGAAATCCTCTCTTTTTCAAGAATATAGTTGAAGAAAGGTACAAGGGCAAGCCTGTTCCGGTGGTTTTTGACGAAATCCACAAGCAGAAAAACTGGCGGGACATCCTCAAAGGATTCTACGATTCCAACCGCAAAAAGATCCGGCTTCTGGTCACAGGCAGTTCGCGTTTGGGCATGTATCGAAAATCGGGAGATTCCCTTATAGGCCGCTACTTTTCATACAGGATGTTCCCGGTGGGGATAGCCGAGGCGGTAGCGGATTTTTCCTTAGTTCTGCGCGACGATCTGCTCCTTGCAAACGGCGAAAGCCTCCTCCGGGAGGTTATAAAAGTCGATATGGACAAAACCCGGGATGCATTGGAAGGCTTGATCCGTTTCGGTGGATTCCCGGAACCATTCCTGAAGGCGTCGCCGAAGTTTCACCGCCGCTGGCAGACAGATTACAAAACTCTTCTTACCAGGGAGGATGTCCGTGACCTGTCACGCATAGCCGATATCCGGGGGCTCGAGCACCTGGTCGAACTCCTCCCGTCAAAGGTCGGATCACCCCTGAGTATCAATTCCCTCAGGGAGGACCTGAATTGTCACCACAGCACGATCACCAAGTGGATCGATGTTCTGAAGGAAGTCTATCTGGCATTCACGATCCGGCCCTGGCACAGACAAATCCAGCGCTCCCTGAAAAAGGAACCCAAACTCTACTTTTACGACTGGTCGCTGCTGTCGGAGACGGGGCCCCGTTTCGAAAACCTTCTTGCGGTCGGCCTTATGAGAATGGCGGCGCGATTAACGGAAACAGGTATCGGGTTATTCGAGGTCATGTACATCCGAGATACGGCTAAACGGGAGGTTGATTTCGTCCTGGTCAAGGATGGCAAGCCTCTTGCCCTTTTCGAGGTGAAAGAGAGCGGGAGGGATATCGCCCCAGCTCTCCGGCATTTTAGCCGGATACTCAAGATTCCCGGCTATCAGATCGTTCGCGATATCGAAAGAGCGGAAGCCTTCCCGGACAATTGCTTCCTCATTCCCGCCGCTGCTTTTTTGATGCTGACGGGGTAGAAAACTAATCCTGGATTTTCGCGGCATATTTTACGTCAACCAGCCTTCAATTCCGCTGTCAACTTATATGTCGATAAACATTCTCTTTACACTACAAACGATCTGATCATTATGGGAATTCTTAAACAGAACACGTTTGGAAATATTCAGGGCACCGGCAAGAGCCATTAGTAGGAACTTTTCAGATAACACCTACAAAGCAGTGGTTTTCGATTCGGAATTGAGGCGAGGATTTGCGTTTGAAATGATTGATCTAATGCTGGAGGCAGTCGGCTGCAGCGCTTTGATGTTAGGCTGGGTACGCCGCTTCGCCACCGTCCCACCACCAAGCATGCCCCCAGTTTGCTGCGTTCGTGTGCTTGGTTGAAATACGGCAAGACTCCGGCCTGCCCCACGCGGGCGACGTCGAGAGCAAGGCGAAGCCAGGTTACCCTATTGGGCAATCCGCCGACACCATGCGTCCGTACTGATGACCTCGCTGAGCAGCATCTGTTGCGCACACAAAATGGCCCGCTGTAATTCCTCGGCACTGACCTCGCCTGCCGTATTATTGAGCGCTAAGGTCCCCGTTGCGTCACTGAGAAACTCTACGGTGAAGCCTCGATGGACCGCCTGCCGCGCAGTAGTGTCACAGCACATATGCGTCATGTAGCCCGCAATGACCACCGTATCGATGCCCTGCTGGCGTAGCCATGGCTCTAATGCCGTCCCGGTAAAACTCCCCGGCAGATTCTTCTCAATCAAGAGGTTATGCGGACATGCCTGCACCTCCGGGTGCAGTTCCCACTGAGGGGTGCCGCGCTCTGGAAGAACGGCTTGTCGGGCTGCGGAGAGGTGTGCTGGACCACTACAAGAGGAATATTATGGACCGCCGCAGCATCCATGACCCGCAGAATATTGGTCAAGTGCCCTTGGGGGTAGGTGATAGGCAGCAGACCAGAAAAATATTCATTCTGCACATCGACGACTACGAGCGCTCGTTTCATGGGGAGATCCCCCCTTTTTTCTTTTTGCTTCTGATGAACAATGAAGCCTAACCAGTTATTAGATGGACGGGTGAATATGGCACAAATTTTTATACACGGTAAAAGACGAAAAAATAACTTGACGTAAACTATAAGGTTTCATTACAATTAACAAAATGACTAATATGCAATTCACGGAATATCCAATTTGAAACGACTAATATGCAGTTCGCGGATTAGTCACTGTTGATTTGCTGCCATGGCCATGCTGACATGGCTTCCCAGCTATTTTCAGAGAGTAGAAGATCAATGAGCAGGGCTTCCACAAAAGGGAGCTAATGCTCCTTGCAATAATTGGAGCTCTTTTAGGGGGATACCTCGCGGATAAATGGCTTAAAAGCAGGAGAAACGCGATACTTCTCTTCCGTCAATTTCCTCGTGCGTGACGGCTGTTCTACTCTTTATGGCATTCAGTTTTTATCGCGGAGAAATTCAATACGCAGTTCTGCTGGCCGCTGGTATTGCAGCGGTTGCATTCGTGCCGGCTGCCGTTGCCGTGACACAGGATGTTGTTCACCCTGGTCTCAGAGCCGTATCTTTAAGCCTGTGCGTCATCATCCAGCATGTACTGGGGAGTGCAATGGGCCCTCCTGCCATCGGCGCCCTATCCGATGCCTTCGGGCTTGAAAAAGCAATGGTTTTTCTGCCTCTTTTTGCCCTCCTTGCAGGAATTCTCTTCTTTATCGCCTCCTTTTTCTATGATTCTGACGCGAGACGCGTTGAAGAGATGGAAACTCTATAGTAAATGTCATAAATATATTCTGTTTGGGTATGGGTGCATATGCGATCCGCAGGAACCGAAATTAAAAACAGACCCTATTCCCTACGGTCGAAGCTCCTCGCTGCTTGCAGTGGGGAGCTTCAATAATGACCCGCCCTTCGTCAATCCGCCTGAGGCGGACTTACATGGAAGCCATGCAGCCCCACAAAAGGGTTTTTTTTGAACGAGCTCCCGTCGGAACATTATCCTGACAATCGCTATAATTAATTCTACTTTGTCACATTTAAATCAAATTTAACATCTTTAAAAAGACGTCTGGCTTGTAATTCGCAGGACTTTGGATACTGAGCCAATCTATTCAGATTCTATCTGTAATGCGCCTTTGAGCTGTCGGCTCAAGCTTCTTGTTTGGCTCAGCGGTATTCGTTGGGCGATAGAGCGGTGTTTTGATTGCGAGAGGCTAATTAGCTCAAACATTACCCGTCTCGTCCAACGATCATTCATTCCGCTACGGCTATCGAATGACAAGAGAAGCTCCCGACCCTTGATCTATCTCTTCTTTATGAGGCGTAAAAGCTATGGCGCCAAACTGTCCAGATATTTGATCAGGGAGTTGATCGAATGGTTCACGCTGGCGACCGATTTTTCAACGCCGTAGAGTAAGGATGTTCCCAGCATGCCGGCCAGAATCATCTGGGTGACCTCCTGGGTATCGACGCCTTCGGCTATTTCTCCGATCTCGATAGCTTCGTCCAGGAGCCGGTTGATCATCGACTTAAAGCCGGCCCAGCCCTTGAGCACTTCGCGGCACAGATCCGGGCGTTGGTCGTCAAGTTCCACCGAGAGTGTGATAAAGACGCATCCGCCGGGCAGGTTTTTTTTATCTTTCAAGTACCGGAAGCCATAGTTTTCCAGGAGTCTCTTTACTTTGCCCAAAGGGCTATCGATTTTATCCAAACCGGCGAGGTTGTGGGTACGCCAATGCCGGCGGGCTTCTTCCAGCACGCTGGGGATGAGATCTTCTTTAGCTTTAAAATGGTTGTACATCCCGCCCTTGGATGTGTTGGCGGCCGTCAGGATGTCATGGGTGGAGGTGCCTAAAAAACCCTTTAACGAAAATAGCCGCAAGGATTCGTGTATAATTTTATCTTTAAGTTCCGTGGACATAAATATTCCTTCAATAGACTCGGACAAGCCAGATTTTATAGTAATGGGTATAATCGAAACTTGTCAATGAAAATGAAACACCTCCATAAAGAATTTAGTGTCGCAATGGATCACTATTTTCTGGTACCGGTTTATTGATCCATACAGCCGTGGGGAGGGCCAGAGGTTTCGGCCTTTTCCCCTTGAACCGCTCCGGATGTTTTACAAAAGCATCATTCAAAACTGCCTGACGTTCTTTGATAATTTGTTCAGCCCGTCCGTAATGGACATTTTCCGGCGTGCGGAATTCGTTTCCGGAATGGTAATGCTCAGTTAGCTTGATTGAATCCCCTGCTTCTCACAGGACTGTTCAATCAGTTTTTTTGCCGGTGTTCCCAGCTCCCTGGATGCCACCATCCAGCCCACGACGTACCGGCTGAAGATGTCCAGGATGACATAAAGGTAATAACAGATCCACTTTGCCGGCCCCTTGAGTTTCGTAATATCCCAGGACCAGATCTGGTTTGGTCCTTCTGCAAGCAGATCGGATTTGGTATATACGGGATGCCGGAGTTTGTTTACTGTTTCCTTAACCCACCATGCCCCTGAACGTTTCATTCGTGTGTGGCAGATAAATTTGCTCGCAGATTCAATGCCTCCGTTTCCAATGGGATAACCACCTATTCGATCACCCTGGTAGTCTATTCTGTTGCGGTTGCTCTGCAAGTAGCCAATGAGTTATCGGATTTCTTCCTATGCTAAACTATCCCCGGGCTTCATCCGCTGAAGCCCTAAAATCGACTTTTTCCTGCCGCCCCGTGATGATGTTTAAAATTTCTGCATGGCCTCTTTTAGCTTCAGGCGTGCCGCTTCCGAATACCAGCATTCGACGAACATTTTATCTTTTTGCGCCAGTCGGCCCATAATTTCTTCCTCAACTGGTTCCACGCGATCGCGTTTGATTACCGCATATGCTCTGGGCGGCATGCTGCCGATCAAGGCCGCTTTTTCAACGGCGGCCGGCAGGACCTGTTCCAACGGCAACACCTTGTCGACTAGGC
Source organism: Smithellaceae bacterium (assembly GCA_030690945.1). Taxonomy (GTDB): domain Bacteria; phylum Desulfobacterota; class Syntrophia; order Syntrophales; family Smithellaceae; genus UBA8904. Next base: position 5,515 of record JAUYFM010000065.1, read on the forward strand.
CCCTGTGAATTAAGGCCTCCGGTTGGTATAAATCGCCGCTGTCCAACACGTCGCGGGCATTGCGGAAGCCGACCAGGGCTCTTAAAATGCAATCACCTACATAGGGTGCCGGTACCCCCAGTTTTATTTCATTGATACCCATCATTTTTTTGCCTTCGGCTATATAGCGATAATCGCAGCACAACGCCAAAAAACAACCGCCTGCCGTGGCATGGCCGGTAACAGCCGCTACGATGGGTTTGGGGAAGGTAAACAAATAGCGAAGCAAGCGGACGTAGGATTGAAAAAAACGGGCAAAAACCTCCTTTTCGGCATCATACAATTCGGGAATATTAAAACCGATGGAGAAGAATTTGGTATTGGCGCTGGTCAGTACCAGACCGTTGATTTCAGGATCATTTTCCACACTTTGAAGTGTCGTCATCAACGCCTCCACCAGATCTGGCCCGATGGCATTGGTGATATTTCGGTTGAGCTTGATTATCGCCACATCTTCGACTTGTTCGAGCAAAATCATCATTACCTCCCATGGATTGTCAGATTGGACTGCTATAAAAGAAAAACGGGCAATTCATACCGAATGGACTCCAAGCGGCTGGATAAGGCTTCTGTCGACCCGTCACTTCCGGGCCAGGGTTGGCATATTGCAGCCGTTGGCCGCGAAATGATTCCGGTTCCCTCCGCCCGCAGCCCTGGGGGCCTAAGCGCGGCGCCAACACCGGCGCGTCAATACATTTAACCCGCGAAGTACTGCCGATAACCATCAGGTCAGCCACCGTTTGCGCCGCCGATAATGCTTAACTTTGCGGAAACTCTTGCGGTCCTTACCGCTCATGCCCAGGTAAAACTCGCGCACGTCCTCGTTATCGGCCAAGTCTTGTGCGGTGCCGTCCATGACCATCCGGCCGTTTTCTAAGATATAACCGTACTTGGCGTAACGCAGGGCCATGTTGGTGTTCTGTTCCGCCAGCAAAAACGTGACTTTTTCCTTGTGGTTGAGCTGCCGCACGATTTCGAAGATTTCCTCAACCAATTGCGGTGCCAACCCCATGGAGGGTTCATCCAGCAGGATCATCGACGGTCTGGCCATCAAGGCGCGGCCGACCGCCACCATCTGCTGTTCACCGCCGGATGTGTACCCGGCCAGGCTTTTCCGGCGTTGCTTAAGGCGCGTAAAATAGCCGTATACCATTTCCAGGTCCTGCGCTATTGCGCGGCGACCGTCGGAGCGCGTGTAGGCCCCGGTGAGCAGATTCTCCTCCACCGTCAGGTGCTCGAAGCAATGCCGGCCCTCCATGACCTGCGTCACCCCGCGTTTTACCAACTCCGACGGCGTGAGCTTGTCCACCCGGTCGCCGCGGAATTCGATTGAACCCTTGGTCACAATCCCGCGCTCGGCTCCCAGCAGATTGGAGATGGCCTTGAGGGTGGTGGTTTTACCTGCGCCGTTAGCCCCGAGGAGGGCCACGATACCCCCCTCCGGAACATCCAGCGAGACGCCTTTCAGCACCAAGATGACATGGTCATATATCACTTCGATGTTGTTGACGGTCAGCATGGCGCCATTTGAATGTGTAGCTTTTTGCATGTATTTACTCCACTTGTGGGTTTGGCGTTTCGTAATGTAGATTGAATAGCCTTGGCAGTATTTGCTCAAATTTAGGTCATGTCCGTCCAGAAACGACAATTTTTGGCCCGGGGCTTAAGTTTTTCACTTTTTTGCAATCCTCGGAATAGCAAGCATAGTATGCGTCCCTTCTACGAAGGGATTGGAAGATTGCTTAAAAAACCAGGCTCAATCTCCGCTTGAGCCAGCATGAGGCCGCAAGATGCCATTTATGGACGGACACTTGCCAAATATGTCCACCATTCCATTAACGCAGAGACGTTGATAGCACCCGGTTATTTCCCGCCGCAGTTGGAGCCGTATGGGTCCGCACCCTTGCCCCCACGTACAGAGATGCCCTTCTCCAGGGCATACGCGGCCGCGGAAGACTCGATCAAGGGGCGGACGATCGACTGGTCGGTTTCGATCCAATCGGTGACGATGTTCCACTTTTTGCCGTCCCATTCCTGGAACTTGACGGCACCGCCGCCCTCGTGGTCGAAGCAGGACACCTTGATGGGCGACATCAGACCTTCAGCGCCCAGGGCCTTGATGGCGTCGGCTTTGATGTTCAGGTTCTCCATCCCCCAACGCATCTGCTCACCGGTGATTCGCTTTCCCGGACCGAACTTTTTCTGGGCCAGGCGCATGGCCTCCACGGTGATTATGCCGGCGATAATGCCTCGGTTGTAGTAGATGGTGCCCACCCGCTGGGGCGAGATGTTGCCCTCGCCGGCCCCATAAACAACATCGAGAATTTCCCGGATAACCGGAAAATCCGACCCGGAGGGGTGAAAGCCAGCCGCCACAAAACCCACGGCCGCGCTACCGGCCGGGATCACGTCCTCTTCCGCGCCGCTCCACCATACGCCCACGATGCGATTGGCCGGAAAACCCACTCGGGCGGCCTCCTTCAAGGCCGTGGGATTCATGACACCCCATCCGCGCAGGATAACCCAATCGGGTTTGAAAAGCCGGGCGATCTGCAGCCATGTCGCTTTCTGATCCAGGCCGGGAGGAGGGACTGGGAAGTGCTGTACCTCAAAGCCATACTTTAGGGCTTGCAGGTCCAGAATCGGGATCGTCTCCTTACCGTAGCCGGAATCGTGATACAGGTGGGCGATCTTTTTGCCCTTGAGCTTGTCCAGACCGCCCTCTTTAAGAGCGATATACTTGATTTTGGCCGTATTCTGACTCCAGTAATTGGTCACGATGGGAAAGACGTAGGGGAACACCCGGCCGTCCGAAGCGTCGGTGCGGCCGTAGCCCATGGTCATCACCGGGATTTTGTCCGCCGTGGCGCGCTCGATCAGCCGGTAGGTGATGGGGGTGGACATGGGCTGGACGATGGTGGCGCCGCCGCCGTTGTTTTTGAGCCGTTCATAACACTCTACGCCCCGATCAGCGTTATAAGCCGTTTCGCATTCCTCCCAGGTCAACTTCACCCCGCCGACGCCGCCGTCGCGCTTGTTCAACAAGGCATAGTAGTCTTCGAGGCCGCCGTAAAAACCGGTGCCGCCCGCGGCGTATGGGCCGGTACGATAGATCAGCATGGGAAAAAACTGTTCCGCAGCGTGGGTGGCCGTCAGCGGCGATAGAACGAGCAGCAGCGCCATCAAGGTGAATAAGCATTTCTTTTTTGCCTTCATAATCGTTCCCTCCATATGTGTAGTGTTGTGGTAAATAGCGTCGCCCTGACAACCGGGTTTCGGCCAGGGTTGCCGGTTGGCCGTATGCCGGAAACCGCCTCCTAATGCGGAAACGGCCAAAGGCGCAGTTTCTCTTTGCCGATCTGCCAGAGACGCGCGAGACCGTGGGGCTCGATGATCAGAAAAAAAATGATAACCCCGCCGAAGATGATCAGTTCCAGGTTTGACAACGTATCGCTGGATAGAGTGCCGGAGCCAAAGGTGGAGGCCGTGATGTTGAGCAAAACCGGCAGCAGCACAATGAAGGCCGCCCCCAGGAACGACCCCAGGATGCTGCCCAACCCGCCGATGATGACGATGAACAGGATTTGGAACGACCGCGCCAAATCGAAAGCCTCCGTATCGGCATTGCCCAGGTAGACAAAAACATAGAGAGCCCCGGCCATGCCGCAATAAAAGGAACTGACGGCAAAGACCATCAGCTTGGTTTTCAGGGGACTGATGCCGATGATCTCGGCGGCGATATCCATGTCGCGGATGGCCATCCAGGTTCTGCCGGTGGTGCTGCGCACCATGTTTTTGGCCAGCAGGGCCAAAAGCGCCACGATAACAAGGGTAACCAGATACTTTACTACCGGTGTCGCATTGGGTCCGGAAACCATGAAATTGACCGGCGCCAGAAAGGCCAGCGGCCCGTTTTCCGTAGCCCAGGCGCCCAGCATGGTGCGGGGCGGCGCCGAGGCCATCCCGGTGGGATCGTAGTTGACAAACCAGCCTACATGGTCGAATATCCACAGGATGAAAAACTGGGCCGCCAGGGTCGCCACCGCCAGGTAAAAGCCCTTGATGCGCAGGCTGGGCAAGCCGAACAGAATACCGACACAAGCGGCACAGCCTCCGCCTAAGATAAAATCGACGAACAGAGGCAATTCCGGAATCCGCAAAGCGAAGTTATAACAGGCATAAGCGCCCACGGCCATAAAGCCCCCGGTGCCCAGAGAGAGTTGGCCGGCGTAACCGGTCAGCAGATTCAACCCCAGGGCAGCCAGGGAGAAGACCAAAAACTGGGTAAAAATGGGCCCCAACCAATACTGGTTGGCTGTCAAAGGGACGACCACGGCGGCCACTACCACCAGCGCTGCCACAAACCAGCGGTCCTGAGCGATGGGGAAAATGGCCTGGTCGGCCGGATAGGTGGTTTTGAATTGTCCCGCTTCACGATAGATCATAACTCATTCCTGATTGACTGATAAATTTGGTTGCAAGTCTTTTCGTCCTCATACGCGTTCAATAATCTTTTCCCCGAACAGTCCCTGGGGCCGGAAGAGCAGAAAAATCACCGCCAGCATATAGGGACTCCAGCTCTCGGTGCCGCCGCCCAGGTAGGGCAGGCCCACGAAGACCTCGAAGACTTTCTCGGTGGCCCCCACAATCAGTCCGCCCAGAATCGCTCCCGGCACGGATGTAAAGCCACCCAGAATGAGCACCGGCAGCGCTTTGAAGGTCAGCAGCACCAGACTGAACTGCACGCCCATTTTCGAACCCCACAATACACCCGAGAACAGGGCCACGATACCTGCGGTAGCCCAAACGATGGCCCAGATATGTTGCAAGGGAATTCCCACCGACAAAGCCGCTTGATGGTCGTCGGCCACGGCCCGCAGGGCACGGCCCACACGGGTCTTGCTGAAAAACACGCCGATGCCAGCCACCAGCAAACCGGCTGAGAGGGCCGCAAATATATCGAATCGGCTGATGAAAAGGCCTGCCACCTTGAAGGGCACGTCTTCAATGCCGATATTCAAGGCGTGAACGTTGGCGTCCCATACCCCCTGGGCAATACCTTCGAGCATGAAACTCAAGCCGATAGTGGCCATAAACAGGATAATGGGTTCCTGGTTGACCAGGGGCCGCAGCACGATCCCTTCTATGGCTATAGCCAGCACGATCATCACCACCAGGGTCAGGGCCATGGAGCGCCAGAAGTTGATCTCACCGGCGAACAAACAGGCAAGAGCCACCCCCAGCAATACGGCGGCGGCGGCTTTGGGCGCACGTGCGCCCACGACCAGGGCCAGAAAGATCAACAGGGTGACGAAGACCGCCCGCCACATGTTCTGTCCGCCGTCATAAAACAGGCCCAAAACCAGAAGCACTGCCACGGGGATCAGCGCCGCCAACCGGCCGGTAACGACGGGAGATTTGAAAACAACCGTATGGCGCTGCAGGAGATACAACACGCCCGCCACGGCGGCGAAGACCAAGGACAGCCAACCTGTCCAGGTCCAAAAACTGCCGCCCAGTTCCTGCAGCAGTACGAAAGTCAGGGCGGCGAAGAGGACCATGGCGCCCTGGGCGAAGTTTAAGACCCCGGAGGCCTTGAAAATCAGTACAAACCCCAGCGCCACCAGGGAATACATCACGCCGGACAAAAGACCGCTGACTAATACCTCTATAAAAAATAGCATGATTCAGTCCTCACCCAGATAGGCCCGGATCACCACCGGGTTGGTGCGCACGTCATCCGGTGTGCCGTCGGCAATCTTCTCGCCATGGTCCATTACGACCACGGAAGATGATAGGTCCATAACCACGCCCATGTCGTGTTCGATTAAAATGATGGTAGTACCCCATTCCTCGTTGACATCCAGAATAAACCGCGCCATGTCTTCTTTTTCCTCCAGATTCATGCCGGCCATGGGCTCGTCCAGCAACAGAACCTTGGGCTCCATGGCCAGGGCTCGAGCCAGTTCCACCCGTTTCTGAAAGCCGTAGGGCAGGCGTCCCACCGGCGTCTTACGAATGGCCTGTATCTCCAAAAAATCGATGATATCTTCCACGTAGCGGCGGTTTTTCATTTCCTCCCGCCTGGCCGGTCCCAGGTGCAGTGCCTCCAGAAAGAAATTGCGCTTCATTTTGAGCAGGCGTCCCGTCATGATATTGTCCAGGGTCGTCATCCCCTTGAACAGGGCGATGTTCTGGAATGTCCGCGCAAAGCCGAGTTTGGCCACGGCGGCGGGGTGATAATGGGTGCGGTCTTTACCGTCGAAAACAATCCGACCCTGGGACGGCCGATAGAACCCGCTGATGACGTTGATCATTGACGTTTTTCCGGCGCCGTTGGGGCCGATGATGGAGAAAATCTCACCGCGTTGGACGTTGAAGCCCACCCCCTGGATGGCCTTGACGCCGCCGAAGCTCAAGTGCACGTCCGTTACGCCAAGATAGGCCTTGGTCCAATCGCTGCCGCTGAGCTGACGGCGCCGGCGCAGGTCGGCCAGGGCCACGAAAGCCTCCTCACGGGTGGCGTAAAAATTGGCCCGGAATTTATCGGTCTTGGCATTGGCACGGATGGTTGCGCGGGTCTTGTCGCTGCAGTCGAAGCGTACTGTGCCCAGCCCGTAGGTGATGTTGGCATGCTTGCCCCGGTCGGAAAAGTGCTTCCAAACCTCGGGATGGATGACGCATTCGAAATAATTGACCAGGAAATACCAACGCCGCTGCGACGCCTCCATCTGGCGCTCCACCTCATCAAAAAAAACATCGATCTCCTCCCGGGTCTCAAAGATGATGTGGGAAAAATCGACCTCCAGAATCTCAAGGGCCTCGTGAAAACGGGAGGCAGCCTGTTTTTTGGTCCTTTTTGCGTTCATGCGTATTAACTCCTGCCTGCTCCTGTACGATTATGATGGGCGCCGCCTTGCGGACCGACACGTTTCAACGGCGTCCGAGCCATTCAATTCGCCTTTGCCCTGGTGGAAGAAATGGGTTCGAAGGTCTTCACTTCCCGGATTTCCAGATTCCCGCTGATGGAGCCCTTGCGGCCGTCCTCGAAGGTCACTTCGGTCTCGATAAAACAGCGCTTTTTATCATCTAAATACTGAGCATCGATCAGCAACCCGTACTTTTCGGCAATGAGGCGCCGGCGCACCTTACGGGTACGAGTCAATTCGCCGTCGTCGGCATCCAGCTCCTTGTGCAGGATCAGAAATCGTTTGATTTGAGATCCGGCCAGATTGGCGTCGGAGGCCAAATCTCGGTTTACTTTTTCCACACAATCCTGAATCATTTCGTAAACCTGATCGTGGGCAGCCAGCTCCTGATAACTAGCATAGGGGATGTTGTTCCGTTCGGCCCAGTTGCCCACGGCCTCCTGATCGATATTGATGAAGGCGGTGCAATAGTCGCGTTGGTGGCCGAAGGTAACGGCTTCCCTGATCTGGTGAAAGAACTTGAGTTTGTTCTCAAGGTACTTGGGCGCGAACATAGCGCCGTTGTTTAAGCGGCCCACATCTTTGGATCGGTCGATAATCTTGAGATGACCGTCGTCGTCGAAAAATCCTGCGTCGCCGGTATGCACCCAGCCGTCGACGGTTTTGGTCTCGGCGGTTGCGGCCGGATTTTTATAGTAGCATTTAAAAACGCCGGGACTGCGGTAGAGGATCTCTCCGTTGTCGGCAATCTTGATCTCCACATCGGGGGCCGGAGTCCCCACCGTGTCGGCTTTCACATCGCCGTCCGGCTGCATGGTGACGAACACCATGGACTCGGTCTGGCCGTAGAGTTGTTTGAGGTTGATCCCCAGGGAACGATAGAAATCAAAGATATCGGGCCCGATAGCCTCGCCGGCGGTATACCCCAACCGAATTCGCGAAAATCCCAGAATGTTTTTAAGCGGCCCGTAAACCAGGATATTGCCCACGGTGTACAGCAAACGGTCCCGCAACGGCACGGCAATGCCGTTGATGATCTTCACCCCGGCCCGGCGGGCCACCCCCATGAAATAGTGGAAAATCTTTCGCTTCAGCCAGCCGGCGTCTTCCATTCGGATCATCACCGTGGTCAGCATGTTTTCAAAAATCCGGGGGGGCGCAAAAAAATAGGTGGGGCCGATTTCGCGCAGATCGTGCATGCTGGTGGTAGCGTTTTCCGGGCAACTGACGCAAAAGCCCGACATGTAGGCCTGGCCGTAGGAGAAGATATGGTCGCCGACCCAAGCCATGGGCAGGTAGGCCAGCACTTCGTCGTCATGGCGCAGGCCGTCTCGGGCAACACTGTTGCGGGACGTAATGATGACATTGTCGTAGGTCAGGACCACCCCCTTGGGCTTACCGGTAGTCCCGGAGGTATAAAGGATAACGGCCACGTCCCCGCCGTGCCCGCGGGCGATCTCGCGATCCAGATAGGCCGGATCGGCGGCCTGAAATTGCCGGCCCTTTTCCTGAACCTCTTCGAAGTCATGCAAATGGGACCGGTCGTAATCGCGCAGGCCGCGCGGATCGTCGAAAAGAATCTCTTCCAGATGAGGGCAGCGGTCCTTGATCTCCAGGATTTTGTCGACCTGCTCCTGATCCTCGGCCAGAACAAAGCGCACCTCGGCGTGATCCAACAGGTACTGCATCTCCTCGGCCGCCGAATCCTGGTAAGCCGGCACCGGAATGCCACCCAGGCTCTGGGCGGCCGCCATGGCCCAGTAAAGGCGTGGCCGGTTGTCGCCGATGATGGCCAGTTTGTCGTCCCGTTTAAAGCCCAAGGCCGCCAAACCGCAGGCCAGGGACCGAATTCCCTCGGCCATCTGCGCCCAGGTCCAGGACTGCCAAATTCCGAAATCCTTTTCGCGCATGGCGGGCTTGTTCTTGCGTACGACGGCATTGTGCATCAGCAGTTTGGGGAAAGTATCCAATTCAAAATCATGGTTGGCGCTTAATTGGTCTCCGGGCAATAGCATGCTTATACCTTCTTTTGTGTGCTGTTCTGGTTTACGGGTTCCGAATCATTGCCCAGGGATGTTCGCTTACCGCCGCTTTTAGTGGCGCGCTGAGAAAAACGGGGCCCTGTGCATCGACACCTCCCCCGAAAAGTGGGACGTGCCTCATTCGGTTGTGCTTGCGCCCACTTTTGCAATCAGGACCGGTCGGTCTTATTATATTTTTATATAAATATCTGTCAACTATCTAATATATATATATAAATAAATTAATATAAGCCAGACCAGTCGGTCTTTAATTTCTACACTAAACAAGACTTTGATGTTTGTCAACATTTTTTTTTCGATTTCTGGCTGGTAATAAAGTGGTGCAGAAACGACCTTGCTTTGCAACCAACAGGGTGCGCTTTCATTCCCCCAACAACCGCACGGCGTCCTTAAGCAGGATCAAAAGATAGGAACTTGCCTTTTGCATCAAACAATATTGACAATTGCAATTGCCAATCAGGCGTGCCGAAGAAGATGCCCACATCGTTTTTATGAAACGTGTCCTTCCCTGTGAGTTCAATTCCGACTTCCTGCAAGCATTTGTCCGCAATGCCGACCTGGGGGCTCTGGTTGGCACCGAGCATTTTTTTCGCCCGATCATAACAGGGCTGAGTTTTTCCTTCCAGTTGCCTGGACCCCATTCCGGCCGTTTGAACACCTCATCCGGGGGCACCAGGAGCTGATTTGCATAGACCAGGCTGCCGCCGCCCACGCCTCCGCCGTGGAAAATCAGGACATGTTTCAATTGGGTGAGCATCTGGTATCCATAGCACCCGATGACCGGAAGCCACAGATTTTTCCGTATGCTCCAGTTGGTCTTGGGAAAATCTTCCGTGTTCCAGCGTTTGCCTTTTTCAAGCACGGCAACCTTGTATCCCTTTTCAGCCAGTCGAAGTGCTGACACGAGCGCCAAAACCCGAACCGATGATGATAAAATCATAGTCAAAAGATGAATTGATTTTCATGTCACCCAATAATTGAAATTCGATTTTTTTATTAAACTGTTAAGTTCGAATGGACTTGGCGCAAATAAAAAGCAAGGAGAGAAAAAATATTGTATGGCGGGGATGATAAGGGGATCAAGAGAGAATCGTCAAGGAATATTTGGACGACAATGTAGTTATTACCAATTGTTATATTTAATGTTTTGAAATGGCTCAAGTGTGTGGACTACAGGAAGATATTGATAGAAATTCCACTCATAAACTTTTTAAAGACTTGTCTTGGCAGTTTCGTCTTATCTTTTTCTGAGTCTGCCCGCGCCGACCATGATAAAGAAAATCAATGACGCGAATGTGACGATCGTGGCGCCTGACGCAAGATCCGCATAATATGAAATAATTAATCCCCCGGTTGTTGATATCAGCGCAACTGCAATTGATACCGCAATCATCGGGACATAGCGGACGGTAACCTGGGATGCGGCCGCGCCGGGAATAACAAGAAGCGCTGAAACAAGCACGATTCCAACTATTTTTATGCTGATTACAATGGATACGGCAAGAATCGTCAGAAAAAAATGATCAAGAAATACAACCGGCATCCCGCTTACAAAAGCGACTTCGCTGTCAAAGGCCGTAAAAAGGAGTTCCTTGAAAAAGATGTAGCATGAAAAAAGGACAACAGCTCCGACAACGCTCACAATAACAAGGTCTGTGCGGGTTATGGCAAGAATGTTTCCGAAAAGATATCCGAAAAGATCCGTGTTGTATTTGTCGGAAAGGCCGATAAATATCACACCGAGAGCCATCGCGAGAGCGAAGAAGATGCCTATCGCAGTATCGGTACTGAGCCTTTCCTGCCTTCCGATATAGCCTATCGCATTTGCGACGACAACCGCAAAACCAAGAGCCGTCAAAGTCGGAGAAATTCCCATAAGAGAGCCGAGCGCAACTCCACCGAAAGCCGAATGGGCAACACCGACCCCTATGAATGAATAACGCCGGAGTACCACAAAAAATGAGACAACGGCGAGGACCACGCCAAGGACGATTCCTGCCAGAAATGCATTCTGCATAAACTCAAAATTAAGCATTTCAATCATTATTGTGCCTCTTGTTGCACGTAGCGCATCTTGGATCATGAACCATTATCTTCAAATCCTTTCCGAATACCTTTTCCATTACTTCAGGTGAAAGGCATAAATCAGGCTCTCCATGATAATGAACCTCGGTATTAAGGCAGGCTACCCTGTCCGCATGGGATGTGATAACGCCGATATCATGTGAAACCATTATGACCGAAAGCCCTTCTTCATCTCTCAATTTCGCAAGCAGGATATAAAAATCCTCCTGGGCGACGCTGTCGACTCCTGTCGAAGGCTCGTCCAGCAATAATAGCTTCGGTTTTGAAGCAAGAGCTCTGGCGATATGAATTCTCTGCTGCTGCCCTCCGGACAATGACCCGAACGGATGCCCGGCATGTTGAGTCATATTGACGCGTGCGAGCATCTCCATCGCCGTTTCTTTCTCCTTGCGTCCCGGCTTCCTGAAAAGACCTGTCCGGTTATAAACACCCATAAGCACAACGTCCAGAGCAGTAACAGGAAACGATCTTTCAGCATGTGATATCTGGGGAAGATATCCGGCTTCAAGCCTTGCCGCTTTTCCTGGTTTCTTACCGAACAGAGTAACGCTTCCCCTGTCGGGTCGGATAAGCCCTAAAATAACCTTCAGTAATGTCGATTTCCCGGCTCCGTTGGGACCTACTATCCCGAGAATCTCTCCTGCACGGCAATCCAGGAAAATGGATTTTAAAACCCACTTTCCGTCATAACCGACCCAGACATCGCTGAGCTCTGCGATAACAGGTTTTTCCGAAACCGTTTTCTCCCTGATCAAAGCATTGCCTCCTGAAGAACCGCAAGATTATATTTCATAAGATCAATGTAATTTCCGCGATCCTTTATCCCCGGCCCTCCCATAGGATCGAGCATCAGTACTTTTACTCCGGCTTCTTTTGCTATAACTTCCGCAACTTTAGGATTGAATTGAGGTTCCGCGAATACGGCCCTTACACCATGCTTCTTAATATTGCCGACAATAATTTTTATATCAAGAGGTGTGGGGCTTTTCCCCGGAACGGATTCAATCACGCCCGCGCTTTCAAGACCATACCGTCGCGCAAAGTAGTCCCATGCAGGGTGAAAGGTCACGTATTTTTTTATTTTAAACTTCCCTGCTCCGGCATATATTTCGCGATCAAGCCTATCCAGTTCGGATAGATATTTATTGCATCTCTCTTCATAATAGTCCGCATGCTTTTTATCGGCAAAAACGAGGGCAGCAGCAATTTTTTTCACCATCGACTTTGCAATTTCAACATCAAGCCAGATATGGGGATTGGCAAATGTATCTTCAGAATGCGGCTTACCGGCTTTTTCACCATGGTGATGCTCTTTTTCATGGATAAGATCAACTCCGTCCGACAGTACAATTTTAATAAGCTTCCCGCCGTGACTTTTTACGAATTTCTCATTCCAGTATTCCAGACCGGCTCCGATCATAAAGAATACTCTTGCTGAAGATATCTTCTTTAAAACGCCGGGCTTGAGCTCAAAGGTGTGAGGGCTCGCGCCGGGAGGTATAACGGTGATGACTTCGACATAATCCCCGCCCACCTGTTTCACCATATCTGCAACCGGAAATATGCTTGCAGCAACCTGCAGCTTTTCCCCGAAACAGGGTAAAGCTGAAAAGGCTGTATAGAGAAAAACAAATACCGGTAAAAAATAATAATTTTTTGTTTTTCTCCCAATCAACATCCTATCAACCTCACTTTTTATCACTTGAACCCTGGAACCCTTGACTCCTGGAATCCTAATAAGTTCTTTGTCGTCACATTCTAGTCAGTTGCCTGTATTTTATGCGGTGCGGCTGGCTGGCCGCAGCGCCGAGGCGCGCCTTCATATCCGCCTCGTATTCCGAGTAGTTTCCTTCGAACCAGACAACCTTGCTCTCCCCTTCGAAAGCGAGGATATGGGTTGCAATCCTGTCAAGAAACCATCTGTCGTGGCTTATAACAACAGCGCAGCCGCCGAAATTTTCAAGCGCTTCCTCCAGCGCCCTCATTGTGTTTACGTCCAGATCGTTGGTCGGCTCGTCAAGAAGCAGGACATTCGCGCCCTCCTTCAGCATGCGCGCAAGATGCACCCTGTTCCTCTCTCCGCCTGAAAGCAATCCGACTTTCTTCTGCTGATCGGTGCCGGAAAAATTGAACCTCGCGACATAGGCGCGCGAGTTTACTTCTCTGTTTCCAAGCATAATCATATCGCGTCCGTCCGAGATTACCTCCCATATGCTTTTGCCGGGATCAAGGACATCCCTGCTCTGGTCGACATATGCCGGCTTTACCGTCTCTCCCGTCCTGATTGTGCCCGAATCGGGCTTCTCCTGTCCGACAATCATCCTGAACAGAGTTGTTTTTCCTGCCCCGTTTGGTCCGATAATACCAATTATACCGCCGGGAGGAAGAGAAAATGTCATGTTTTCTACAAGAAGCTGATTATTATACCCCTTGCAGACATCCTGAGCCTCTATTACAAGATTTCCAAGGCGCGGACCGGGCGGAATATAGATTTCAAGATCCTTTGCCCTCTTTTCTCCTTCCTGCCCGAGAAGCGCTTCATAAGAACTGATGCGCGCCTTCGATTTTGCATGGCGCCCTTTCGGGGACATCCTGATCCACTCAAGCTCTCTCTGCAATGTTTTCCGGCGCTCGCTCACGGTCTTTTCTTCCTGCTGAAGTTTTGCCTGCTTCTGCTCCAGCCATAACGAATAGTTTCCTTTCCATGGAATGCCCTGTCCCTTATCGAGTTCGAGTATCCACCCTGCAACATTGTCGAGAAAATACCGGTCATGCGTTACGGCAATTATTGTTCCGGCATACTGTTTTAGATGATGCTCAAGCCATGCCACCGATTCGGCGTCAAGATGGTTGGTGGGTTCATCCAGAAGCAGAATATCGGGATTCTGTAATAGCAGCCTGCAAAGCGCAACCCGCCGTTTCTCGCCTCCCGATAAAACCTTTACAGAAGTGTTTCCGGGAGGGCAGCGAAGGGCATCCATTGCCATTTCAAGACGTGAGTCAAGATCCCAGGCATCGAGCGCATCGAGTTTTTCCTGAACTTCACCCTGCCGCTTAATGAGCTTGTCCATCTCATCATCGGACATCGGCTCCGCAAATTTTTCGTTTATCCGGTTGTATTCATTGACGAGGTTAACCGTCTCCTGCACCCCCTCTTCAACTATGTCCCGCACCGTCTTGTTTTCATCAAGCTTCGGCTCCTGCTCCAGAAACCCTATTGTATGGCCGGGAGAAAGTATTGTCTGACCGACAAATTCCTTGTCAATCCCGGAAAGAATCCTTAAAAGGGAGCTCTTGCCTGAACCGTTTAAACCAAGAACTCCGATCTTTGCGCCGTAGAAATAGGACAGATAAATGTCTTTTAATATCGGTTTCTTGTCATAAAACTTGCTCACCCCGATCATGGAATATATTATTTTGTTGGGCTCATTACTCATTTTATTTCAACGCTCTCCTTATGGATTAATACTTGCTCACTATCACAATGAGCTTTAAATAACTTCAGGGTTAAAAGCAATTGTTTTTGGCTCTTCGCTGTTTCGGTTCACCAATGTTTTTAGACATGATTAACCGGATTGACCTCGATGCGGTCTGACAAATCATCCT
>JAUYFM010000002.1 GCA_030690945.1 Smithellaceae bacterium
GAAGCCGACCGCGTCTCATTCCGCGTTTCAATTCTCCCAACCTTCTTTGGCGAAAAGACGGTTATGCGCCTTCTGCGCGAGACGGGCGAGGGCTTCACGCTTGATGTGCTCGGTCTCCATGGCGATAACATGGAACGCATCCATCACGCACTCACACAAACGACCGGCATTATCCTCATCTCGGGACCTACCGGAAGCGGCAAAACGACGACACTCTATACCATGCTGGATATCCTCAACAGACCGGATGTAAATATCTCCACCATTGAAGACCCGATTGAATATCAAATGGACGGCGTCGGGCAGATTCAGGTCAATCCCAAAATCGACCTGACCTTTGCCGCCGGCCTGCGCTCTATTGTCCGCCAGGACCCGGATGTCATTCTGATCGGCGAAATCCGCGACCGGGAAACCGCCGAAATCGCCATCCAATCGTCGCTGACCGGACATCTGGTGTTCTCGACGCTCCATACCAATGACGCGGCCAGCGCCGTGACGCGCCTGATTGACATGGGCATTGAACCGTTTCTGGTGACCTCCTCGATTGTGGCGATTATCGCGCAGCGTCTTGTCCGCGTTCTTTGTCTGCACTGTAAGGAAGTTTACACGCCCGATGAAGAAACCCTGGCGAACCTCGGACTCAATCTGTCGGTGCTGCAAAACAATACATTTTACCGGAAAAAAGGCTGTAATCTTTGCATGCAGACCGGTTTCCGGGGACGGTCGGCGATTTTTGAAATTATGGTCGTGGAGGATAATATTCGAAGACTGGTGTTGAAAACATCCGACGCCAATCAGATTAACGAACTGGCCGTCAAGCAGGGCATGATTACGTTGCAGCAGGATGGCATTCAGAAGGTCATGGCCGGCATCACGACGACCGAAGAAGTGTTGCGCGTGACGCGATCGCTCAACCGCAAAGATGATATCGTTCAGGAAACGTGACAATATGAACGGGGATAAATCACGTTTAATAAGCTTTTACAAAATGAGCGGCAGCGGCAATGATTTTATCATTATCGACAACCGCGACCTATCGATTGATGTCGGCGATCTGTCGACCTTTGCACACAAGGTTTGCCAGAGAAAAGTTTCTGTGGGCGCGGATGGTCTGCTGCTCATTGAACCATCAGCCGTTGCCGATTTTAAATGGCGTTTTTTCAACTCCGACGGCAGCGTTGCGGAAATGTGTGGCAATGCCGCCCGTTGCGTGACCCGCTGGGCTTATCATAACGGTATCACCGGCTCAAGGCTGTCTTTCGAAACACTTGCCGGCATTATTGATGGTGAGGTCTCCAATGATGCAGTCAAAGTTCGACTCACCGATCCCTCTCCCTTGAAGATCGGGCAAAAGATTCTTCTCGACGGTCAAGAAAGCCTCCTGGACTGTATCAATACAGGCGTGCCTCACGCAGTCAGTTTTGTGGATCATCTGGAAACGTGCGCTGTTTTCGACAAGGGGCGTAAAATCCGTTGTCATGAGTTTTTCCAGCCCAAAGGTACGAACGCGAATTTTGCCTGCACGCTGGACCGGCATAAGATGAAGGTCAGGACTTACGAACGCGGCGTCGAAGATGAAACGCTGGCCTGCGGTACGGGCGTTGTAGCCTCGGTGCTGGCCGCCGCCGGGAGGAATCTTGTGGATTCACCAGTTGATGTGACTGTGCAGAGCGGCGAAACATTGCGCGTTTATTTTACCCGTCGGGAGGGCGCTTTCAAGGAAATATATCTTGAAGGGAAAGTAAAAATAGTCTACCAGGGAATGCTTTTTAAAGAAGCGTATCAATAAATCTGATCAGGAAGGGGCGATAACTGTGCAAACGGCGGATCGATTAAAGAAAATACCACCATATTTATTTATGGAATTGAGGAAAAAAATCAATAAAGCCAAATCTGAAGGCGTGGATGTGATATCGCTCGCGATCGGCGACCCGGTGGAAGCCACACCCAATTCCATTATTGATGAACTATGCCGGACGGCCCGTGACCCACAAAATCATCGTTATCCCACCGATGAAGAAAAAGGCATGCTGGCTTTCCGCAAAGAGGTTGCCCGCTGGTATGCGGAGCGCTACGGGGTAACCCTCAATCCTGAAAACGAAATTCTGGGCCTCATCGGCTCCAAGGAAGGCTGTCATCACTTTGTGCTGGCGCGCGTCAATTCCGGCGATACGGTTTTAATGACCGATCCCGGCTACCCGGCGTATCGATCCAGCATCCTGATGGGTGAGGGCGTTCCTTATAATGTTCCTATCCTTCCGCAGAATAATTATCTGCCGGCATTGGAAGACATTCCTACGGACGTGGCGAAAAAAGCCACCGCCATGTTTTTGAATTACCCGAACAATCCGACTGGCGCCTGCGCCACATTGGAATTTTTGAATAAGCTGGTGGCCTTTGCCGGTGAGTATGATATTGCTGTTTGTTACGATAATCCATACAGCGAGATCGTCTTTGCCGGACAGGAACATATCAGTTTTCTGATGGCGCCCGGCGCGAAAGATGTGGGCATTGAACTGAATTCTCTTTCCAAGCCTTTTAATATGTGCGGTTGGCGGCTGGGAATGGCCTGTGGCAATCCCGATCTGATTGCCGGCATTAGCAAAGTTAAGGAAAACACCGATTCTGGAATTTTTAACGCGGTGCAGTATGCCGGGATTGCGGCCTTGCATAACGAAGCAGGATTTATTGAGGAAATGCTCTCCATTTACGGGCGCAGACGAGAGCTGGTTTTGAAAACGCTCAAGAAGATCGGCATTGATTTTAATCCGCCGCGCGGCACATTTTATCTGTGGGTGCCGGCGCCCAAAGGCATGACGTCGCTCGAATTCACCAATCGCCTGTTTGATAAAACCGCCGTAGTGGTTGCCTCCGGCACGGCTTACGGTCAATACGGCGAAGGCTTTGTCCGCATCTCACTCACGGTGCCGGATGACCGGCTGAAAGAAGCGATGAGTCGCATAGAGAAAGAGTTTATATAATGGAAATGGGTATTTTGGGGCTTCCCCAGAGCGGGAAGAGTACACTGTTTGAAATCATGACCGGCGTGAAAAGCAGTCAGTCGCATAACGAAACGGTTGTGCGTGGCCAGGCGTCCGTGCCGGATGATCGTTTTGACAAACTGGTCGAAATCTATAAACCGGTAAAAGTGGCACCGGCCAAAGTTCCGTTTAGCGATGTCCACGCCGTAGGCGAGCATCCGTGGGAAGCCATCCGTCAGAACTTAAGCGGCGCGGACGGTATCCTGCATGTGATCGATGGTTTTTCCCTGCCGGATATTTCACTCGCTCTTGATGCCTATCGCAAGCTGGAAGATGAGTTGGTTCTCTCCGACCTTTTGATTATTGAAAAAAAGCTGGAGCGTCTGACCAAAATGTCCAAAAAGGCAATTTCACCACAGGAGACGGCGCAAAACGACCTTCTGCCTAAGTTAAAAGATTGCCTGGAAGCGGGGAAACCATTGCGCACGGCGGGACTCACAACTGCGGAAGTATTCACACTGCGAAGCTTTTCCTTCTGGACGATCAAGCCGGAACTGATTGTTGTCAATGTAGCCGAAGACAATCTTTCCTTTGCCGAAGCTTTTGCCGTCGAGGCGAATTTGCCGGAACCCGTCATGGGCATCTGCTGTAAGATCGAGGCGGAACTGGCCGGGCTGGATGCCGCCGATCAGAAAGAATTTCTGTTGTCCATGGGGATTGCCGAACCGGCATTTGGCCGGATTATCCGGGGCGCTTTTTCGCTTTTGGGACGCATGTCCTTTTTCACGGTCGGTGAAGACGAAGTCAAAGCCTGGGTGATTCCTCTGGAAACCAAAGCGCCCAAGGCCGCCGGCGCCATTCATAACGATTTTGAACGAGGCTTTATCAAAGCCGAGATCATGTCCTACGATGATTTCATTGCCCACGGCGGTTCGCAAACGCAAGTAAAATCAGCCGGCCGTCTGCGCCTGGAAGGAAAAGAATACATCGTCCAGGACGGAGACATCATCACCTTCCGTTTCAACGTTTGATGTTAAGTGTGTTGAGTGGGTTTGGCGGGTGCTACTGGAAAAGCCTTTAGAAAAAGAACTTGAATCTTATTTGTTTAAATCATAATATTAAAGAGAAGTTGCGAATGCGTAATTCCCGGGTTGATTTAATTTAAAATCATCCTAATAACGCAGCGCATAAACAGAAGAGTAAATTGCATGGTGGACATTAGCAAACAAATTCAATACTGGAAAGATGCCGCCGTTGAAGACTGGGATGTGGCAAAACAGCTTTTAGACATCGGGAAAACCCGATATGCTTTGTTTTTTGTTCACCTTACTTTGGAAAAAGCATTAAAGTCTCTTGTCTGTCAGAAGACAAATGATTTAGCCCCGCGCATGCATAATTTAAATCGTCTCGCCGAAATAGCCGGGCTTGATATCAGTGATCATCATACGGATGTCTTATCGGAACTCATGGCGTTTCATATCGAAGGAAGATATCCCGATTCCTTAAGCGAAGCGCCGTCAAAAAAAGAAGCCATGGAATATTTCAATCGCGGGCAGGAGGTTCTTCAGTGGTTGATGAAACAATAATAAGCCATGTAAACACCTATCTCAACAGATTGAAGGAAAAAGGTTTGACTGTTGAGTTTGGCGTTATATTTGGTTCCTACGCGCAGACAAGAGCTGATCAAATGAGCGATATTGATGTAATCGTGGTTTCGCCGATTTTTGACGGCCATAGAAAAAGGCGGGACATCGATCTCCTATGGCACGTTGCGGCCAAAACGGATAACCGGATTGAGCCGGTTCCCTGCGGCGTCCTTCAGTGGCAGGAAGACGATACAAGCGCGATTGTTGAAATGGCCCGGCGTGAGGGCCAAAAAGTCATATTGACGTGAAAGTGGGGAAGAAGTTAGGGCTAGCGGAATGGAAACTTAATTTTTCTTAAGGGCGTCCCGCTTAGCCCAAAACGTAGAGGCAAAATAATTTATAAGGAGGGCCTATGCCTGAATCTTTGAAAGACAAAGTTTTTTGGATCACCGGGGCGGGAACGGGGATCGGTCAGGCGGCGGCAGTCGCCCTGGCCCAAAACGGCGCGAATGTTGTTCTGTCGGGGCGCAGAATCGACGCGCTCCAAAAGACGGCGGACCTTGTTACTTCATCCGGCGGTTGTGCATCACTGGAAGTGCTGGATGTATCCGATTCGTTATCAATTCATGCGGTGGTGGACCGCATTGTCGAACGCCATGGACGGCTGGATACTTTGGTCAACAATGCGGGAACGAACATCACGGAGCGGCACTGGTCAAAGGTCACGCCGGAGAAATGGAACGAGGTCATTGACATAGATTTGAATGGCGCGTTTTATTGCGCGTCCGCAGTCCTTCCCGTCATGAGAAAACAAAAAGACGGTTTGATTATCAACGTGTCTTCCTGGGCGGGGCGCTTTTACACACATCTTACCGGACCGGCCTACAGCGCGGCCAAGCATGGCATGATGGCCATGAACGCCAGCATCAACATGGAAGAATGCATAAACGGCATCCGGGCCTGCGCGATCTGTCCCGGCGAGGTCTGGACGCCGATCATGGATCGAAGGCCTGATCAGCTGGGCGACGACGTGAAAGCCAAAATGCTGAAACCCGAAGACGTGGGCGAGGCCATTGTGTTTGTCGCGCGCCTGCCCAAAACCGTGTGTATCAACGAAATGATTATCAGCCCGACATGGAATCGGGGATATATTGCCGATCTGACACCGGGGACTTGAATCCCGCTTAAGCGGGACGAGCGTCAATTCTCCGCAGCGAGCTCGCGATATAATGACGTTCATTTCGTGCCTCGACAGCTTGCTGCGAGGTGGTTGATTACAGGAGGAAGGTTATGACGCCCAAAGAGATGAGAAAAAAAGCCATCGAGATGATGGCCGGAGAACGGTTTCATTGCAGCCAGGCTATTGCCGCCGTAGGCCAGGAAAAACTGGGCAAGGGTAACGATGACGTTATCCGCGCCATGGGGGCGTTCGGCGGGGGATTGGGAGGCAACGGCGAAGTCTGTGGTGCGCTGGCCGGGGGACTGGCAGTACTCGGTTTACGCTACAGCCGTGCTCATCATGATGAAAAGGAAAACCCGAAAATGTGGGCTGATGCTCGGGAAATGGTGCAGCGGTTTCGCGACGAGATTGTGAATCAAGCCGGCACAATTAACTGCCGGGACATCGCAGGCGTGGACTGGACAGACCGCGGAGAGGCCAGAGCGTTTTATCAAGGCGACAAGGTCAAGAAATGCATCCGCATTGTCGGCGAGACAGCGATGCTGGTGGGGGAAATGTTGGAGCGGGAGTGATGTTCTCTATGGAATGTACCGTGATGCTTGTGGAACCGAAAGGCACACTAAACACAGGAAATGCCGGCGACGCGTTGACGGATACAGACTTTGAATGGATTTAGTTGCACAGGGACAAATTTCCATCCAGAGTTACCTCGGTTGCGCCCCGGACGGAATTGGTCAGGAGGATTTTATCGGCCGTTTTCAAGTCTTTGAGGTACATAATTTTTTCACGGGCTTTTAATTTTTTGATCATGATCTGCCGTCCGATTCCAGGGAGCAGACCGCAGGAAATCGGCGGTGTGAAATAGCGGTCTTTGATGCGGACAAAAATATTGGATATCGCGCCTTCGGTGATTTGATCTTTTTCATTCCTGAAGATGACGTCGAAATAGCCTTCTGATACATATCGTTTATATTCTTCATCATATTGTTTTCGATGGGTTGATTTGTGATAAAGAAACGGGTCGTCCGATCGTGTCTGGAAACCGGATAATGCAATCAGCGGCATGGCGGGTTTGATTGCCGGCAGCGGCTGGTGTTCCAGAACGATTTCACTGTTTGATTTCAGAAGCAGACGCAGGCGGATTTTACCGGTCAAGCGTGTTGAGTATTCTTTTAAAGCGTTTTGAATTTTCCCGATGGGGCAGGGGATGGTGAAATAACCGGCTGACGCCTTTAAACGTTGGAGATGCCGGGAAAGATATTGAATTTTCCCCTCTGTGAAAAGCATGGTTTCAATCAGGGCAAAGTGAGGCATGGCACCAAACAGGAACTTTGCTTTCAGTTGGCATTCAGCATATTCCTCTTGCGGTTGCGAATCAAATACAATGCCGCCACCGACTCCCATTTGTGCGGAATATGTTTGATCCCGCCGCGCCTGGAGATCGATTGTCCGGATAGCGACATTGAAAGCAGCCTGCCCGTCCGGCGCAAAGTAACCGATGGCGCCTGTATAAATATTTCTTGGTTCCGTCTCGAGATCGCGGATTATTTTCATGCTGGAAATCTTTGGCGCGCCGGTCACGGAGCCGCAGGGAAACAGACTTTTCATCAAATCCAATATGCTGATCTGGGATTGTAATTTACCGGTGACGGTGGAGGTCATTTGTAACAGGGTTTCATACGTTTCAACGCCAAAGAGTTCCCGCACCCGCACTGTTCCCGATTTGCAGATTCGACCAAGATCGTTGCGCAGCAGATCCACAATCATCACATTTTCGCTTGTGTTCTTAATATCTTTTTGCAGCCAGCCGGGAGGCGTGCCGATGGGTGCTGTTCCTTTCATTGGCTTGACTTTGATGTTTCGATTTTTGTCAATGCGGAAAAACAGTTCAGGTGAGAGGGAAATAATACTATTGCCATGATAATTGATGAGGGCTGAGTAAGACACTTTTTGATGATGTTTCAGCTGATTGTAAAAATCAAAAATATTGCCGATGAAGTTGAAATTATATCGGGACGTATAGTTAATCTGATAAGTTTCACCCTGTGCAAGGCAGGTTTTAATTTTGGCAATATTTCTTTTGTATGAAGAATATTTTTCTGCGAGTACCGGAGATGAAAAGGTGTAATTCGTGCCCCGATTTTCCAGAAAACAAGCCTTCGGATTACAAGGCTCTTGGTAAACGCCGAACCACAAAAGCGGATAGTTTGTTTTCGGGCAATATTGGTTTAAAGTGTCTTCCAGGAAGTAGCCCAGTTCATAAGAAAAAAATCCGGCCAGAAAATAGCCTTCTTGCCGGTAGGACTCCATTTTCCGGAAACATTTTTGGATTCCGGACGGCGAGGAGCAGGTGATAGTATCCAGCGGGTTTGCGAAAAAAAAGTTTTGAGTGTTATCCTGATCCCGGCGCAGTGTTTCGAGCAGGACATAATTCTTTTCCCAGTTCATAGCTACGGAAATTCCTTTGGGAGAATTGGTTTTTAAAATAATGAATAAATAAGGTAAGATAAATAAAAACTGGCGGAGAGAGCGGGATTCGAACCCGCGGTACACCTTTGAAGGGCGTACAATCGCTTAGCAGGCGATCGCTTTCGGCCACTCAGCCATCTCTCCGCTGATTATTTCAGGCCTGTATTTTTGAACAGAGCGACAAGTAGAGATTTGCCGCTTGTTATTATGTCTGGCGGAGGGAGCAGGATTCGAACCCGCGAGACTTTCATCCAACGGTTTTCAAGACCGCCGCCATCGACCACTCGGCCATCCCTCCATATTATATAATCCCGCTGTTGCGGGACGAGCGTCAATTCTCCGCAGCGAGCTCGCGAGGTGGTTGATTCATGCTTTCGGGAAAATTCCTTCAAGAGTAATTCGTTCCAGACCTCTCATGTAAGGACGCAAGGCTTCCGGAATAATGATGCTTCCGTCAGCTTGCTGATAATTTTCCAGTATTGCCACAACCGTCCTGCCGACAGCCAGGCCCGAACCGTTTAAGGTGTGGACAAGTTCCACTTTGCCGCTGTCTTTTTTCCGGAATCGGATCGCCGCCCGGCGCGCTTGAAAATCTTCAAAATTGCTGCACGAAGAAATTTCCCGGTAGCTATTTTGTCCTGGCATCCAGGCTTCTACGTCGTACGTTTTGGCTGAAGAAAAGCCAAGGTCGGTGGTGCACAGGCATACAGTCCTGTATGGGATGCCGAGCCTTTTGAGAACTTCTTCCGCGTTGGCGGTCAATTTTTCCAATTCATCATAAGAAGTTTCCGGTTTGGAAAACTTGACCATCTCTACTTTATTAAACTGATGCTGACGGATCAATCCCCGCGTGTCCTTGCCGTAGGAGCCTGCTTCCGCACGGAAACAAGGTGAATAAGCCACCAGACAAATCGGCAGTTTCTCTTCCTCGAGGATTTCATCCCGGTAAATATTCGTGACCGGAACTTCCGCTGTTGGAACCAGGTAATACTCCATACCTTCAATTTTAAAAAGATCTTCCGCAAATTTGGGCAACTGACCCGTTGCGGTCATGCTTTCACGGTTCACCATAAACGGTGTTAAAACTTCCGTATAACCATGCTTTTCCGTGTGCAGATCAAGCATGAAGCTGACTAACGCCCGCTCTATGGCAGCGCCTGCCCCACGGTAAACCGTAAAGCGCGCTCCGGTAATTTTTGCGCCGCGCGCGAAATCCAGAATGTTCAGGTTTTCGCCAAGCTCGAAATGCTGTTTGGGCTCAAAGGTGAAAACCGGTTTTTCACCCCAGGTGCGCACAATGGTATTATCTTCGGAACCGCCGCCTTGCGGCACGGATTCGTGCTGAATATTCGGTACAATCATGACAAAGGCGTTCAGCTCTTCTTCCGTGACGCGCAGGCTTTCGTCATATTCTTTTATCCGGGCCGATACGTCACCCATCTTTTCAATGAGTGCAGAGGCGTCCTCTTTCTTCTTTTTGAGTTCGCCTACTTGCTTGGAAACACTGTTGCGTTCGTTGCGCAGGGTTTCCACTGACTGCAAAATGTCGCGTCTTTTCGTGTCTAAATCTAAAAAACGGTCAAAATCAATTTTTTGGCCCCGGTCGTCCATTTTTTTCCGGACTAACTCAATATTCTGTCTTAAGTATTTAACATCCAACATAAATTACCTCAATCCCGCTGTTGCGGGACGAGCGTCAATTCTCCGCAGCGAGCTCGCGATATAATGACGTTCATTTCACATCTCGACAGCGAGCTCGCGAGGTGGTTGATTAACCTTTTGCTGATGATACCTGCCAAAGTGGGCAACTCCTATCACTTTGAAATATTGAAGTCAATGACTTTGTCGGTTGAATCAATGCTATGGGCGGGTTAACCTCTTTTTTAGCATCTTGACGACGGCGTGAATTTCAGGGCTTTTAAGCCCGTAGGCGCAGATAAAGAATACAGAGGCTCCCGCAACAACGGTGCTGATCAGGTAAGTTAATCTTGTTTTAAGGCCGGCGTGTGTATCCCACGGCATAAAATACTCAATCAGCCCGATTGCGCCGAGCATAATAGCGGTAGATAAGATAATTTTAAAAACAGAGGTGTAAAAGGTACGATCGAGGAATGTTCCGATTTTTCTTCTCAGGATAAATGCCAGAATCAAGACATTGACCGCGGCGGAGATGGAATTAGCCAGGGCAAGGCCATTGTGTTTTAAAGGGTACATCAGGGCCAGACTGAAAAGCACATTCACGATCAGAGTGATGATGGCTGCTTTCAGCGGCCATTTGGAGTCTTGGAGAGAATAAAAAGAAGAAATAAACACACGGAGAACCGAAAACGCCCAGAGGCCCAACGCATAACAGAACAGGGCCTGACTGGTATAGATAGCATCCTGGGCGTCAAAAGCGCCGCGTTGAAATAAGACGGAAATGATCGGCAAATTCAGCGCCATTAAAGCAACCATCGCCGGGATGGTTAAAAAAAGCATCAGCCTCAGTGAAAAAGAAATGCTGGATTTTAACTCATCCATTTGACCTGCGGCAACATGCGCAGAAAAGCTTGGCAGCGCTGCCGTTCCGATGGCGATGGCAAAAATGCCCAGCGGGAATTCCATGATCCTGTCGGCATAAAAAAGATAGGTGATAGAGCCGCCCGGAAGCGTCGAGGCCAGAATCGTTCCGACGAAAACATTAATGGTGCCCACTCCCGCGCCGAAGATCGCCGGAAGCATCAACAGGCCGACTTGCTTAAGCCCCGGATGCCGCACGTTGAATCGAAATTTAAATTTAACACCAAATTTCAGCAAAACCGGCCACTGCATAGCCAGCTGCAAAACACCGCCGATCAATACACCCACGGCCAGCGCCGTAATCGGTTGGGCAAAGGTGTCGTGCAAAGCCAGCGCGGCCGCGATCATGGCGATATTTAACATCACCGGCGATAAGGCCGGTGCGGTAAAATGCCGGAAGGAATTCAGAATACCCATGCATAAAGCCACCAGCGCGATAAAAAAGATATACGGAAACATCAGGCGGTTTAAAAAAACAGCCAGCGCAAACTGCTCGGGTTTTGCAATAAAGCCGGGCGCAATCAGTCCGACAATCAAAGGCGACAGGAGAATGCCCAGCACCGATACAACAGCCAGAATGACGGATAGAATAGTAAAAGCATTGGAGGCCAGTTCAAGGGCTTCTTCTTTTGTTTTTTTCTGGAGGTACTCGGTAAAAATCGGGACAAAGGAAACGGTAAGCGAGCCTTCACCCAGCAGACGCCTGAGCATATTGGGTATGCGAAATGCCACCCAGAATGCGTCGGTCATCCAGTTCGCGCCGAAAAAGGCGGCGATCACCATGTCCCGAATCACCCCGAAAACGCGGCTGACCATCGTGGCCGCGCCTACAATTCCGGCGGCCTTGGCCACTTTGACGTTTTCTGATTTTTCCGGCTGGTTTTCCATTTTAAATTTCAACTTTAGCAAAACCAATTAGGTTGTGAGATGTTTATATCTAATACTTACTTGTGAAAAAAATGTCATTTCGAAGGAACGAAGTGACTGAGAAATCTTTAAAATCGTTAAAAAGATTTCTCCCTGTGGTCGAAATGACAGAATACTGGCTTACGCAAGCTGCTATTAGCATTATTGATCATGCACATCTAGTTGATGGATCTTCTGCTCCAATTCGGTTTTGTTGATTTCACCGACGAGAATCGTTTTCTTACGGCCCTTGGCGCCTGAAGATATTTTGATCTGACTTTTCCGGAGATCCAGCTTTTTGGACAACAACCCGATGCAGGCCTCATTGGCTGCCCCTTCCACCGGCGGCGCGGTGACCCTCACTTTCAGCATGCCGTCTGAAATACCCGCGATCTCAGCCCGCGAGGCGTGAGGATTGACATGGATATCGAAGGACAATCCGTCTTTTGTTTCGCGAATAAGCAGTTTCTCGGCCAAGCATTTTGCCTTTCCCGGCGATATTAAAACCCTTGCGCCCACTGAATTATCGTCTGAACAAGGAAAAGTTGTAGAAAGATAATGACCAGCAAAACGATCAGCGGCGCAAAATCAATGGGCAGATTGTGTCGGGGAATGATCCTGCGTATCGGCCCGAGCACCGGTTCGGTCACGCGATACAAAAAGATTACGATTTTATTCCCGGGATCGGGATTTACCCAGGATATCAGGGCGCGGGCGACGATAATCCACATATAAACCGTCAGGACGATATCAAGAACTTTCGCCAGTGCGATAATTAAATTACTGGTGCCGATGGTGAGCATGAAACCTCCGTTCCTTATGTTTTTTTTGTAGGAAGAGTTTGCGGCAATGCTGCTGCAAAATTCCGTATCGCTTCATTAAATTCCGATGGTTTTTCCATCATGACCATGTGTCCCGCGCCTTCGATCAGGACAAATTTTGCGCAGGCGATGCCGGCGGCGATCTCTCTCGATGATGCCGGTGGCGTCATTTTATCCTCTACGCCGCAGATGACCAGGGTAGGCGCGATGATTTTTTTGAGTTCCCCCGTCAGATCAAATCTACTGCAGGCCAGCATGTCGCCGGACAAAACATCGATGTTGGCCTGGCCGAGGCTTGTGCGCAGGGCATCAAAAAATTTAGGACGGTTTTCTTTGGCCAGGGAAATTTTGCAGATCAGATCCATAACAACTTCCGGTTGTTGGCGCAATCCTTCCAGAATATCGGGATTAACGGGCATGGTTAATCCGCCACCAACGGCTACGACACCGCTTGGCTCCTGCGGATAGGTTGCGGCAAAACCAAGAGCAATCGCCGCGCCCAGCGAATGGCCGATCAGTATCGGACTCTCCAGTTTTAAAACGCCGAGCATTTCTTTTAAGCCGAGGACGTATTCCGGGATGAATTGTTTTCCGTGCCCACCGGATTTTCCATGCCCGGGAAGATTAACTGCGGCGATATTAAAGAACTTGTGCAGTTTTGAATATTGATGAGACCAGGCGCTGGAATTGCCGCCGGAGCCGTGGATAAAAACAAGGCTTTGCGACTGCGCGCCGAAATCGCGCGGATTGATCCAGCAGGCCACTTTATTTTCTGTCACCTTGAAATACTTCAGCATCGATCATCATCCTCCTAAGAATTGATTATCACAAAAGCAAATTTTTATGCAATGGAAGAATGGATTTATATTGACAGGATGCGGGGAAAAAGTGCATGTACTTGCCATTATCGCGGAGGGCTGAAAGACTATGTTTACAGGCAAGAAAGTAGCCATTATCGGAGGCGGAAAGATGGGCAGTATTCTTGCCCGGGGGATGATAACCCGCAAAATTCTTTCCGCGCAGAATATCACGGTGACGGATATTGATCCCGCCAGGCTCAATGATCTGCGCTCTTCCCTGAAATTACAGGTTACCGCCGACAACAAGAAAGCGGTGAAGGATGCCGACATCATTATCCTGGCGGTCAAACCTCAGAATTTTCCGGAAACCCTGAAAGATATTCGTCCAGTTGCGACGAAGTCGAAAATTTTTATTTCGATCGCCGCAGGCATTACGACAGATTTTATTGAAAAGGCGTTAGCTAAAACCCCGCGTGTTTTAAGGGTGATGCCTAATGTTGCCGCGCTGGCGGGTGAAGGCGCCGCCGCCGTGGCCCGGGGGCATTTTGTTCAAAAAGACGACGTGCAATACGCAATGACGATTTTAAGCGCTGTTGGTCTCGCCGTGGAAGTGGATGAAAAACTTATGGACGCCGTGACCGGATTGAGCGGCAGCGGGCCTGCTTATTGTTTTGTGATGATCGAAGCGCTCGCCGATGCCGGCGTACAACTGGGGCTTGCGCGCGATTTGGCCGAGAAACTTGCCGCCCAGACCATGCTGGGCTCGGCGCGTCTGTGTCTTACGGGCAAGCAGCATCCCGCGCAGTTGAAAAACATGGTGACCTCGCCGGGCGGCACCACCGCCGCCGGATTAAAAGTGCTGGAGGAAGGAAAGATTCGTGCCACGCTGATGGCTGCCGTGGAGGCGGCGGCGAAACGCGCGAAAGAACTGGCCGGTTCTTGAATGAAGTTACTCAGCAACAGAGGCATTATTATACTTTATAAAACGAAAAGGGGGATCATAAGTGATGTCGGGCAAAAGATGGTTTTCAGCTCGTTCCTATTCCGTGCGGCTTGTCCTGTTTTCTGGCGCCGCGTTCCTGCTTCTTTTGTCGGGATGCGGCAGTGTTAAAAGTGTTCAGGCGCCTGACGCGGGACAGACCAAGCCTGCGCCGGTCGCCGTGGAGCGCCAGACCACGGAAGGCATTGTGATCGGCGAGGAAAACGCCGCCACGAATACGAATACCTGGAAGGCGATTCCCTACGCCAAGCCGCCCATAGGTGCGTTGCGCTGGAGAGCGCCTCAACCGGCCGAAAAACGGTCACAACCTCTTCAGACCGACAAGTTTTGCCAAATCTGTCCTCAGTATATCGATCATGACCGCAACCCCGCAACAGCCCAGATTGTCCTGGGCAATGAGGACTGTCTGTATCTGAACATCTGGTCGCCGAAAAACGCAACAGGCAACCTGCCGGTGTTTTTCTGGATTCATGGCGGCGGCAACAGTATTCAATGGCCGCTTCTTTCCATGCACGATGGCGGCGTCTTAGCCAATCGCGGTAACATGATTGTCATTACCTTCAATTATCGACTGGGACCCATGGGATTCTACAGCCATCCGGCATTGAAAATCGGTGATGCAGCGGGCGATTCCGGAAACTTCGCCATTCTGGATTTGATTGCGGCCCTGAAATGGGTGCAGGCCAATATTAAGAATTTCGGCGGCGATCCCGAAAATGTCACAATTGCCGGCGAATCAGCCGGAGGCCAGAATGTCTTTTGTCTGGTTTCATCGCCAATGGCCAACGGTTTATTCCACCGCGCCATTTCCGAAAGCGGTTTGATCCGTCCCTCGACACCCCAGGAGGGAGCCACCCATATCAACGGCATTCTGGCTAAACTGATGGTGAAAGACGGTAAGGCCGCCGATACCGATGCGGCGGCAAAGGTTCTGGCGGCCATGTCCGCGAAAGATATCGAAGCCTATATGAGATCCAAGACAGCGGCTGATTTTCTGGAGATGTATCCTGAAGGAAAGGCTCTGGGAATGATCTATTTCCCCACCGCGTATGGTGACGGCAAAGTTCTGCCAGCTGATTTTTATGCGGCTCTCGCGTCGGATAAATATAATAAAGTCCCGATGCTTATGGGGACCAACAAGGAAGAGGCCAAAGTCTTTTTGAGAAATTATCAGCCCTTTGCTGCCTGGCGTCAGGACGGGTCCCTGTTTAAAGAGCCGGTTAAAACTGAATTATTTGATCTGGTAGCCAAATATCAGAGCGACGGATGGAAAGTAATGGCCGTGGATCAGCCGGCTCGAATCATGCGGGACAATGAAGGCCAGCCCTTTATTTTCACGTATCAGTTTATGTGGGGCGCTGGTGGGGCGAAGAACAATGTCATCAATCCGCCCTTAAATATCATTCTGGGCGCCTGTCACGCGATGGAAATTGACTTTGTTTTCGGTACGGAAAAGGCATCGCTGGGCGCGGTGGTTTTCAGCGATAAAAATAAACCGGGGCGTGTTGCTCTGTCGAATGCGATGATGGATTACTGGTCGACGTTTGCCTGGACGGGCAATCCCAATAAGCAAGGTTCCAGTCTTCCCAAATGGTCGCCCTGGTCCAATATTCAGGGGTTCCCCAAAACCATGCTGCTGGATGCCGATCTGGAAAAAACCAAAATCACCATGGGTAGAAGCGAATTAACACAGGAAATGATTGAAGCGGCGCTGAAGGCCGAACCACGGCAAAAAGAAATTCAGCCCTTATGGGACGCTTCGCCTTACCGTAGACGTTAATGTGAGAAGAAACCTTTTGCGCTGTTTTAAAGCCGGGCAAAGGGTTTATGTGAATAACCGGAAACAGGGAGATGGATTATAATGCAAATTAAAGGAAAGATCGTTATTGTTACAGGCGCGGCTTCCGGCATCGGCCGGGGGTTGTGTTTACGGTTTGCAAAGGAAGGCGCTAAAGCAATTGTCGCGGCTGATGTCAATGAGGCAGGCGCAAAGGCCGTGGCGCAGGAAGTTGGCGGTGCCGCCGTCGTCTGCGATGTGCGCAAAGAAGAGGATATTATTCGCCTGGTCAAATTTACGGAAGATAAGTTTGGCGGCGTCGATGTTTTCTGCTCCAACGCCGGGATTATTGCTATTGGCGGCTATGAGGTTGATAACGAATCCTGGCAGCGTATCTGGGAGATTAATGTGCTGGCGCATGTTTTCGCGGCGCGGGCGGTTTGTCCCGGCATGATCAAGCGCGGCGGTGGCGCATTCATGATTACAGCTTCGGCGGCGGGGCTCCTCAGTCAGATTGGTTCCCTGCCTTATTCCGTTACCAAGCACGCGGCGGTTGGTCTGGCGGAGAATCTCTCGATTACCTATGGTGGCCAGGGAATTCAGGTATTTGCCCTTTGCCCGCAGGCGGTCGATACGGAAATGACGCGTGATCACGAGGGCGGCGGCGTGGCGGGGGTGGATGGTCTGATGAAGCCGGAGCAACTGGCGGACGCCGTTATGGAATCTTTCGCGGCTGATGAATTTTTGATCCTGCCGCATAAGGAAGTCAAAACCTATATGCAGCGGAAAGCGACGGATTATACCCGATGGCTTCAGGGGATGCGCAGACTGCAAGAGAGATTTTTTACGGGAGCGCCTCTGAAAAAGTAATAAAGGTAGGGAACGCTCGCGAGCGTTCCCTACGATGTTAATCAGGAAGGGGGGCATCTATGGGCACAAACGAATCATGCGCATCCGTGAACAACCTTCGTGATCTGGAACAGGCTCTTAAGGAAAAGGACAGGGTGATCGCCATGGTTTACGCGTCCTGGTGCCCTTTTTGCCGAAGAGTCTTGCCCGTGTTTGAAAAGCAGGCGCGCGAAGAACAGCGTCATCTGCTGCTGGTGGCCGATGATGAGGAGCATGTTGCCGATTTATACGGCATCGATGTTTTTCCAACCTTGATCCTCTTTGATAAAGGTATGGTGGTCAAACGCCTGGACGGCAAACCCGGCATTGGTCTGAATGATAAGCAGATTGCTGATTTCATTCAGTCCTGTCCTCTGATGTAACGTTGACGAGATTTGGAGTTCAATGCGTTTGGATATTGTTGTTAAATACTGCGGTGGTTGTAATTGTCAGATTGACAGATCAGAGATCATCAGAGACATTGAAAACTCTCTTGAGACCGGTTATCAACTCACGACGGATATCTCCTTCGCGCCTTTTTTTGCGGGCATTTTGGTTTGCGGTTGCCCATCAGGGTGTGCTCAAAAGCCGGAGCTTGTCGATTTAGCCGGGCAATGGATTGTGATTGCCGGCAAAACCGTCAATTTTCAGGAGTTGCCGGAGGATCAGCTGGCAGCGACGGTCCTTCAGAAAATTAAAAACAGATAGGCCTGTGATTTTTTACACACTATGAATATCGTATAAAAATAATAGTCTGACTATGGAATAAAATAATACTTGACAGTAAGACTATGATGGTCTAGATTACACAAAACTTGAAGAGGGTGTGTTGTGGCAGATCATGTCAAAACAAAAAGCAGAAAAGACCGCATTATGGATGCGGCTCTGCGCATCTTTGCCGAGAAGACTTTTCAAGAAGCGACCATCTCCGAAATCAGTAAAGAAGCCGGTGTCTCCGAAGCCACGATTTATGAATATTTCGGCACCAAAGAAGATCTTCTCTTCGCTATTCCCGAAAAAATATCCAACGATACTTTTGAAGAATCACAACAGGTTCTGCCTTTCATCAAGGATGTGGAAGGACGGATGCGGGCAATCTTATTGAGCTATATCCTTCTCTATCAGAATAACCCCCATTATTCGGCACTGGTTTTGCTGCAACTCATGTCCAATAAGCGTTTCCGGCAGACAGCCGCTCATGAGGCCATTCGCCGTTCCGCCCACG
Organism: Smithellaceae bacterium; assembly: GCA_030690945.1. Classification (GTDB taxonomy): domain Bacteria; phylum Desulfobacterota; class Syntrophia; order Syntrophales; family Smithellaceae; genus UBA8904. The sequence continues at coordinate 18,193 of JAUYFM010000002.1, forward strand.
GTCTATTGGATTGTATCCGCGATGGTATCGCTGACGGCACTTTCCGTAAAGATGCCGATGCCTATCTGATACGATCTATGTTGATGGGGACCATAGAACATCTTTTTATCCACTGGCACATGCAGGGAATGCCGAAGCGCGATAAAAGTATGATGGAGATGCTCGATCCGTTTCTGGAAATTGTTATGTCCGGCATCCGGGCCAGGAAGGAAGAGACGGGGCTGACGCTTCACCTGAATCTGGAAGATGTCAATGTTCTGGGGAAACTTCTCCAGCACAAAGAAATATCGACGGAATCTGTAAAACAGAAGAATAACGTTAAAAAGAAACCCAATAAACAACAAGAAACATAAAAGAAAGGAGTACAACGAATGAGAACAAAACAGGATTATATCAAGGGATTATCCAAGATGAAGCGGAACATTTACTTCGACGGCAAGTTGATCGACCGTGACGATGAATTGCAGATGGATTGCATCAATACCATCGGCACAACTTACGATGAGGCTTTGAAGCCGGAGAACCAGGATCTGTGCACGGCTATCTCTCACCTGACAGGCGAGAGGATCAACCGTTACACCCACATCCACCAGAATACGGAAGATCTGCATAAGAAACAGGACATGACCCGCATGCTCTGCCAGAAGGTTGGCGGCTGCATCCAGCGCTGCATGGGCATTGACGGCACGAACGCCATTTACAATGTTTCCTATGAGGCCGACAAGTTAAACAATGGCGCCACCCAGTACCATGAGAACTTCAAGAAGTGGTTGACACGCTTCCAGACAGAAGATCTTATCGGCTGCTGCGCCCAGACGGATACAAAGGGTGACCGGCTGCTTCGTCCCGCCGACCAGCCTAACCCCGGTTCCTATGTGCGGATCAAAGAGAGACTGAAAGACGGGATCGTTGTTGAAGGCTGTAAGGTTCATATTTCCGAGGCTTCCGTAGCCGACGAAGTTCTTGTCGTCCCCACCAGGGCACTCCGTCCTGAAGACAAGGATTACGCCGTAGCTTTTTCCGTACCCGGCGATTGGGACGGTCTCAAACAGGTTACGACGATCCACAACCTCCGCCCCCGCGAGCATTACAAGCGCGGATTTACACCGGGCGCAACGGATTCCTACATGATCTTCGAAAACTGTTTCGTGCCCTGGGAGCGGGTCTTTCTGGCCGGCGAACATCAGCACGGCGGCGCCTGTGCGCTCCTCTTTGCCTTGTTCCACCGCCATTCCTATTCCGGCTGCAAGCCGGCCATCGGCGATATGATCCTGGGCACGGCAGCATTAGCCGCTGAAGTTAATAACATTCACAAAGAATCTCATGTCCGGGAGAAGCTGGCCGAGCTTATCATGACCATCGAATTGGGTTATGCCGCCGGTTATACGGCATCCGACCTGGGCAAAGCGGAGGTTTACTTACCCGGTATCGGTTTTGTGCCTTATGGCCCCGGTTCTTTTATTCCGCATTCAATTTACTGCAATGTCGGTCGTTGTCTGTCCGGTGAAGCGGTATTCCGTGAGGCGGAGATTCTCTGCGATATCTCGGGCGGTGTGACGGCAACATTCCCCCATGAGGCGGATTTCGCGAACCCGGAGACGGGTGCAGCCCTCCTCAAATACACGAAGCGCAATCCCAACATGCCGGTTGAGGATCAGGCCCAGTTCTGGAGATACCTGGGCGACATGATCTGTTCGGCCACAGGCGGCATCATGAATGTGGGCAACTATCATGGCGGCGGCTCGCCAATCATGGAGCAGATTGCCATCACGACCCAGTACGACATCGAGTCCCGCAAAAAGCTGGTGAAGTATATTGCCGGCATGAGCGGTGGTGACCGGGAGGCCTTGAGCCCCGTGGCGAAAAAAGCTAAGAAATAAATTACCCCATCATCTCACCTAAAAACCTTTCCCTCCCGGAAGATAAGGGGGGGAAAGGTTTTATCCTAACAAAGAAAGGATTCCTGCTATGTTTGATATGTCTAAATTTTCCTTAAAAGACAAAGTAGCCATTGTCACCGGCGGTAGCCGCGGCATTGGCCAGGGTATTGCGTTTGGCTTTGCCAAGGCCGGCGCCAAAGTAGTTGTTACCAGCCGCAAGGCCCAGGATCTCGAAGCGACGGCTTCGGAAATCAAGGCTTTCGGCGGAGAAGCAATGGTCCTTCCCGCTCACTTAGGTAAAATGGAAGAGATCCAGAGGGTTGTTGACACTGTCATGGCTAAATACGGCCGAATTGACATCCTGGTCAATAATGCCGGCGCCAGCCCCGCCATGGGGAGCGTTCTGGATTCCGACGAGCGTCTCTGGGACACCATCATGAACCTGAACCTGAAGGGGCTGTATTTCCTCAGTCAGGCCTGTGCCAAAATCATGAAGAATCAGGGTGGCGGAAAAATCATCAATGTGGCTTCCATCGACGGCTTTAAGCCGGAACCTTTTGTCAGCGTCTATTCCGTCTCCAAGGCGGGTGTACGAATGATCACGAAGGCCTTTGCCATGGAACTAGCCTCCCATAACATCCAGGTGAACACCATCGCCCCCGGGCCCATCAGCACGAAGATGATGGATTCCCATTGGTGGAACCTCACGCCGGAAGAAGCCAAGAAGGCAAAAGCAGAACTGGAAAATATCCTGCCCATGCGCCGCATCGGCTATCCTGACGATATCGCGGGTGCCGCCATCTATCTGGCCTCCGAGGCCTCCAGTTACACCACGGGAACAGAGATCATCATCGACGGCGCTGTGTTGCTGTCCACCATGAATCTCGTAGAAGGACACTAATCGCGGTCAAAATAGAGATTAAGCATGAATAAGTCCCGGCAGGCCATGCCGGGACTTATTCATGAATCGATATTTCGCAGCAGAAGCCGCAAAAGAATAATCAATGAATCATCACATCATCAGAATGAAAAAGGGGGGAAACCCATGAAGACTTTAGAACATTTATTGGCGCCCATCAAGGTGAGATCTTTGGAAATACCGAATCGGATCGTTATGCCCCCGATGGGTACTGCCCTAGGCAATGCTGACAGTACGGTCAGTGAAGCAAATCTGGCCTATATCAAACGCCGGGCTGAGGGTGGTGCCGGGCTCATCATCACCGAGATCACTGAAGTGCATCCTCTGGGCTCCGCGGGACCCCGATGCATTGCCGTCTGGGATGATAAATTTATTCCAGGGCTCGCCAAGCTTGCTGATGTTGTTCATGCCCAGGGGAGCAAGATTGCCATGCAGCTTCACCATACGGGTCGCGAGAATTATCTGCTTCAGCGGAAAAAGAAGGCTATCGGGCCTTCGGCTATCCCGAGCTATATCTTCGGTTTTCTGGGAGCGCCGCTCGAGATGACGCTGGAAGATATCGAGGAGACCATTGCAGCATTCGGCAGTGCGGCTGTTCGGGCCAGGAAGGCGGGATTTGATGCCGTGGAGCTTCACGGAGCACATGGCTATCTCCTCATGCAGTTTCTCTCGGCCAACAGCAATCAGCGTACGGACAAATACGGAGGCGATTTCCGCGGCCGTTCCCGTTTCATGATTGAGTGCCTCGAAGAAGCGCGCAAGCAAGTAGGGCCTGACTTTCCTATATCCATTCGGATTTCCGGCGAAGAATGCATCAAGAACGGCTATACCATCGCTGACATGCAAGCCATTATTCCCGATTTCGTAAGCGCCGGCGCGGACATCATCAATGTCTCCTTTGGCACACATGGCAGCCCCGAGGTGAACATTGATACGCCGAACCCGAGCGCTCCCATTGAATACGACCCTGGCTTCAAAGCACATCTGGCCCGGAAAATAAAAGAGGTGACAAAAGTTCCCGTGATCTCCGTCGGACGCTATGTTGATCCGTATGCCATGGATGACGTGATTGCCCGGGGAGATACGGATATGATTGCCGTGGCGCGTCAGCATCTGGCTGATCCCGATTTCCTGAAAAATGCCAGAGAAGGACATCCGGAAGATACCCTGGAATGTCTGGCCTGCAATCAGGGATGCATCGAGCGCCTTGCATTAGAGGTGCTCCCGATTCGTTGCGCCATTAATCCCCAAACCGGTCAGGAACTGATTTGCCCGGCGGGTCCGGCGGCAACCAGCTGCAACGTCTGGGTTGTTGGTGGTGGACCGGGCGGACTTACTGCTGCTTTCGAGGCCGCACGCCTCGGGCATCAGGTGACCCTCTTCGAACAGGAAAAAGAAACGGGCGGAAATGTTCGCTATGCTGCAAAAGCGCCCCACAAAGAGGTGTACGGCAGGTATATTAAGACCCTCACGGCAAACTGCAAAAAGAAGGGTGTGAATATCAAGACGAACACCGAAGTCACTGAGGCCATGATTGAAGCGGGCAAACCCGATGTAGTCATCCTGGCCATCGGCGCCGGCAAATCCACTTGCCCGGCCGAGGGCATCAATGCATCAGTGGTTTGTGACGCCTGGCAGATCATGGATGGCGAAGTAAAGCCCAAGGATCAAGTTGTTATTATTGGCGGCGGGCTTGTCGGCATGGAAACAGCCGATTTTCTGCGCGAGAAGGGCGTCAAGGGTATTACCATCGTGGAAATGCTGGCCGCTTCACCCGTTTTGGCACAGGCTGCACATGGCTACATGCTGCATAAGCGTCTTGAGGCTGGTGGGATTAAACTGATGCTCGGCACAACGGTAAAGCTTATTACTGAAGGATCGGTTGTTGTTACCCAAAACGGCGAAGATCGTAAGATCGAACCAGTCAATCAGGTTATTGTCGCCATCGGCGTGACGCCAAGAAATACCCTCAAAGACATGCTTTTGAAAAAAGGCATTCGTCATTTTATTGTCGGCGATGCCGTTGCACCCCGTCGGATTATTGAAGCGACGACGGATGGAGCGAAAGCGGCCTGGGAAATATAAAGGCAGGCTATGGGCGATAAGTGATAGGCGCTTAATACTTAAAACTTAACACTTAAAACTTTTTCGTCAGCCTAAACCCCTCTACTAAAGGAGGTAGAAATGGATTTACGCGAACGTTTTATTGAAACCAACGGAATTAAATTACACGTTATGGAAGCCGGGCCGGCCGATGGCCCGATGATTTTGTTTCTCCATGGCTTTCCGGAATTCTGGTATGCCTGGCGCAAACAACTTCAATATTTTGCTGACAAAGGATACCTGGTTGTTGCACCTGACCAGCGAGGCTACAATCTCAGCGACAAGCCACAAGGCATTGCCGCCTACAAAATTGATGAGCTGGCCAAAGATATTATCGGCCTCATCGATGTATATGGCCGTGAGCAGATTTTTCTGGTCGGCCATGACTGGGGCGCGTCGGTTTCCTGGTGGGTTGCGCTCAAATACCCCGATCGCATTAAGAAGCTGGTCATTCTCAACGTGCCCCATCCCAAAGTCATGGCCAAGCATGTTTTTACCGACGTAGAGCAGATGAAAAAAAGCTGGTATATCTTTTATTTTCAGATCCCCGGCGCGGTGGATCATCTGGCATCCGTAAGCAACTATGAATGGGTCGTGGATCTGATCACGACGTCCGCCAATCCGGGCGCCTTTATGCCTGCCGAACTCGATGAGTACAGAAAAGCCTTCAAGCAGCCCGGCGCTTTTACGGCGATGGTCAACTGGTATCGTGCGATGGTTCAGACGAAACAGGAACCGCCGAAAAGCTTTGACGTGACGATGCCCATGATTTTAATGTGGGGTGAAGACGATGTCGCGATGCTTGCCGAACTGGCCGACGAGAGCATGCCCTACTGCAAACAGGGCTGCCTCATCAAATTTCCAGGTACCAGCCACTGGATTCAGCACGAACAGGCGGACAAGATCAATCCCCTGATCGAAGATTTTTTTAAGAAGGCCTGATCGCTACCATAACTGTCCATGAATTCTGTTTTATCAACGGCTGTCAATATGAATAAAATTATTGACAGCCGTTGATGTTTTATGAGTCCGTTCAGGGTTGAGAAAACGTTACGCTTTGTGCTTAATTTATTGAAGATTATTCAGCATATTGGAAACAAAGAAGTCTTTGACAACATGCTTGACGTGACCTTTTAGGTGTGATAACGCCTCGAATTAATTTTGGGAGACAGCGTTTTTTTTGTAAGCCTCGATAAATTTCAAAAACGATTTCATCGTAAAAACTAAAATATACAGGAGGAGTTATGAGTAGAGAAGTAGTATTTGTAGATTGTGCTAGAACAGCATTCGGCACGATGGGAAAAACCCTGCGTAACATCGTCGGTGAAGAACTGGCCGGCTTGGCACTCAAAGGTTTGGTCGAAAAATCAAAGATTATCGAAAAGGGTGGTGTGGTTGACAGTGTTTTCATGGGATCGGCCATTGGACCGACATCCGCCATCAATCCGGCGCGCTGGGCGGTACTGGCCAGCGGACTTCCCATCAGCACCGCTGCTTCCTATGTCGAAATGCAGTGCGGTTCGGCAATCGATGCGATTAACCATGCAGCATGGAGAATTCTGGCCAATCAGGCCGATATCATGATCGCCGGCGGTTTTGAATCCTACAGTCAGGCCTGTGCAAGATTTTCCATGGCACAGGAACCTTTCCGGATGATCCCTCCGATGCCGGTTGCGTATTCCAGCTCTCCTACCCGGGATGCGGCAACCATGAACATGGGATTCACCGCAGAAGCTCTGCAGAAAATGTACAATATTTCCCGTCAGGCTCAGGATGAATTTTCATTCCGCAGCCAGGAGCGGACAAAAAAAGCTATTGAATCCGGTTTCTGCGCCCAGGATATTATCCCCGTTATGGTTCCCCAGGGAAAGAAAAATCCGCCGCTGGAGTTCAAGGTGGATGAATTCCCCCGCGTATCTTCGATGGAAGCGCTGGCCGCTCTGCCCCCCGCCTTCATCAAAGACGGAACCGTCACCGCCGGTAACTCGTCCGGCCGTAATGACGGCGCTGCTTTTGTGCTCATGATGAGCAAAGAAAAAGCTGAACAGCTTGGCTACAAGCCGATGGCAAAATGGCTGGCCGGTGGTGATTTTGGTGTCGATCCCAAGATCATGGGTATTGGTCCTGCTTACGCAGTTCCTCAGGCTCTGAAACGCGCCAACGTGAAACTTTCGCAATTGGATGTTATTGAATGCAATGAGGCTTTCGCCGTGCAAAACTTGGCGGTTGCGGCGGAACTTGAGAAACAGACCGGCGATAAGGTTGACATGGACAAATGGAACCCCAACGGCGGCGCCATTTCCTACGGCCATCCCAATGGCGCGTCCGGTGCCCGTATTTGTATCTTCACCATGAGAGAGCTGATCAAAAAAGGCGGACGCTATGGCTGCTTCAGTTCCTGCTGCGGTGGTGGCTTAGGTGTCGGTACCGTTATCGAGAATCTGCAGCTTTAGAATATTTTACACTGACTGCCCTGTGTGGAAAAGCGTAAGAATTGTAGAGTATGATTTATTGTTGCCGCCAGGTTCACGTTACCCTGGCGGCACTTTTACTTGTGACCTTCAGGTTACTTGTGATCCTTAAAATAATGATCAACGGAAATTTTGTTGCGCTCAGCAGCAATAAAGAAAAGAGGAGAAAATATGGCCGAAAAATTTATCAGCGATAGAAATTTAAAGTTTTTGCTCTACGAGATGTTTGACGCAGAGTCCCTTCTTAAATATCCCCGTTATGCCGACCACAGTCGTGAGGTCTTTGACATGGTTTTGGAGACGGCTATGAAGATGGGGAAAGACCTTTTTAAGCCGACCCTCCATGAAATGGACCGGAATCAACCGGAATATGTGAACGGTGAAGTTAAGGTTCATCCTCAGGTTAAGACGATCATGCGGGAATGCGGCGCCGGGGGATGGATTGGCGCTACTTTCAACTGTGAGCATGGCGGGCAGCAATTGCCGGAGATGATAGGCATGATGGTGCCGACGGCAATCTTTGCGGCTGCCAATTATTCCGGGTCGATCTATCATGGCCTGACCACCGGAGCGGCCGGTTTGATCGCTTCTTACGGCACGCAGGAGATGAAAGACTTGTATCTGCCCAAGATGATGGCCGGTGAATGGCAGGGAACGATGGCGCTTACGGAACCCCAGGCAGGCAGTTCTCTGACTGATATTACGCTCACGGGAGAGCCGACGGATCAGGGTTATTACAAATTCAAAGGCCAGAAGATTTTCATTTCCGCCGGCGAGCATGACGGCGTGGAAAACGTCATTCATCTGGCCATCGGCAGGATCAAAGGGGCGCCGGCAGGCGTAAAAGGAATTTCTCTGTTTATCATTCCCAAGCTGCGGATTGAGGCCAATGGCGCGCTTACGCATAACGATGTCAACTGTGCCGGCATTTATCATAAGCTGGGCTATCGAGGCGGACCCATCACCCAACTGGCTTTTGGGGAAAACGATGATTGCCGGGGTTGGCTTGTGGGTGAACCCAACAAGGGGCTCAGCTATATGTTTCAAATGATGAATGGGGCGAGAATTGATGTGGGCTTAGGTGCGGCCTGTATTTCGTCCGCCGCTTATTATGCCTCTCTGGAGTATGCCAAAGAACGTCCCCAGGGGCGAAAAATGTCATCGAAAGATCCTTTGAGTCCCCAGGTGTCCATCATTGAACATCCCGATATTAAACGGATGCTTCTGTTCCAGAAAGCAATTGTCGAAGGGTCTCTGTCACTGCTCATGCAGTGCTGCCTTTATCATGATATGGAAAAGGTGTCGGAAGGCGAGGATCATGAGAATTACAACCTGCTGCTCGAGCTTTTGACACCTGTTGCCAAGACGTATCCGTCGGAAATGGGCATTCTGTCATGCAGCGCCGGGGTTCAAATTCTGGGTGGTTATGGTTATTGTGACGAGTTCCCCCTGGAGCAGTTCTATCGTGACGTCAGGATTCATCCGATTCACGAGGGCACAACCGGTATTCAGGGCATGGATCTTCTGGGTCGAAAGATGATGATGAAGAAAGGCAAAGCGGCCCAGCTTTATCTTGCGGAAGTCCGTAAAACCATCAAGGCTGCGGAAATTGATGCCGAATTGAAGCCTTTTGCTTCTGCTCTCGATGCGGCATTAGGAAAGCTGGAGAAAGTTACGGCTCATCTCTTTGGCGTTGCCGCCAAGGAAGGTCCGGAAATGTTCCTGGCGGATGCTACCCTGTATCTCGAATTCTTCGGCATTATCGCTATTGCCTGGCAGTGGCTGCTTCAGGCTACAGTGGCCAATAAAGCGCTTCAAGGCAATGCAGGTCCGGCCGATATCAATTTCTACAATGGTAAAGTAATGACCTGCCGTTATTTCTTCGGCTATGAAATGCCCAAAATCGAAGGTTTGGCCACGCGCCTGTTAAACGGCGATGGCCTCACGGTTACCATGAAGAATGAGTATTTTGAAGGTTAGCCACAAACAAGGTAGAGACGGGTCTTTGACCTGTCTCTACCTGAAATTTCCGGCAGTCACCCCATGCCAACTTTACTCATTATTTCGCTCATTTTATGGGTTTGCAATCTGTTTGCTCAATAAATTGCGCTTGACAGCCTGAAACAATTGCGTTAAACAGCCAAACCTTAATAAAAAAGAAGTTCAGGAGGAGATACTTTTGGCAACACATAAATCAGCAGAAAAACGCGATCGTCAAAGCAAAGTCCGCCGGGAGCGCAATATTGCAGCCAAGTCCGCGATCAAAACCAAAGTCAAAACAGTTCTCGCGGCTGTTGAAGGCAATAACAAAGAGAACTCGGTAAATGCGCTGAAAGCAACCGTTCCCGCGTTGGCCAAAGCCGCGGCAAAAGGCCTGATCCATAAGAAAAACGCTTCCCGCAAAATTTCGCGATTAACAAAGAAAGTTAACGCCGTTCAGGCCTAATTCATACGGACGCGGTCTTGCTCACCGGCAGGCCGCGTTTTTTATTCCCGCATCATTTTCAAAAGCAACGATTCTGACGCATAATTATTTTGACATTTGTATTCAGAAAATAACCTGATAGTGAATCAATTCATTTTTGGCCAATCAAATCAATTACCGTAATTTCCGGCGGGGCGAAGACACGCACGGGTGGGCCCCAGGTGCCGGTGCCGCGGCTGACATACAGCAACTTTTCTGGGGCCAGCTCATGAAGGCCGTAGATCTTCGGAAAATACAAACGGGTGATAATGCCGAAAGGAAAAAGCTGCCCGCCGTGCGTGTGGCCGGAAAGCTGTAAATTAAAATTTGCGCCCTCATCGATATAAGGCTGATGCTTTAACAGCAAGACAAAACCATCGCGCTTTTCGGCCAGCGCTTTTTTGAATTCTTTACCTTTATTGATCAGACCTGATCTGCGACTGGTGACATCGTCCTCGCCGAAGATAGTGATCCCTGCTGCCTGTGTCATGTCGTCGCGCAGAAGTTCAAAGCCGGCCGCTTTGATAAACTGCATTGAGCGGTTGAGTCCGGCGTAATATTCATGATTGCCCAGAATGGCAAATTTGCCATATTTAGCTTTAATCCCCACAAAACGTCCGGCATCATGCATAATATTTTCCAGTTCACCGTCAAGCAGGTCGCCCGTGGAAACCAGAATATCAGGGTTGGCCTCCCGAATACGTTCAAGTATCGGCTCAAGGCGGTTTTTACGGATAATAATCCCCACGTGGACGTCGGATATCTGAACGATACGAAGCTTGCCGCTTTCAGGCAAGGCTTGCCGTGTCATTATTTCCAGATGTTTTACCCGGACTCTCTGTGCGTCGATATAGCCGTAAGTAACCAGAACAATGGATAAAAAAGCAGCAAGACCGAAAGTGATTGTTTGGAGAGTAGCAACATTTGCCGAAGGCTCGATCAGCTTATAAACCACTCGAATGAGTTCGAATGAAATGCTCAAAAAGAAAAATAAAAAAACAAAAGCCATCCAGACATAGCCGATATAAGCGACCGTCCGCGCCATCTGTTCCAGATGAAAGGATTCGGCAAGCCGCACCAGAATCGGCGCGATAATGAGTAAGATAAGAAGGCACAGGAGTAAACCCTGCAAAATACCGGAAAAATGGATGATACTTCTGACACGCAAAAAGAAATAAAAATTAATTCCGCCGTAAAGGCATAAAAAGGTTAAAAGAAAAATAATCATTTTGGTTTCCATACTCATCAGCTTTATCAGCGGAAACTAAAGGAAAATGAAATAGAAGTCAATCATTAAGGAAGTGCAGATTGATATTGACAAGCGATAGTCCATCATATAAATACGACATCTCTTTAATGGATGCCGATGTAGCTCAGTTGGTAGAGCAACTGATTCGTAATCAGTAGGTCGCCAGTCCGACTCTGGCCATCGGCTCCACGTAAAATTAAGGGTTTCAGCGATTAAGGCTTAAGCCCTTTTTCTTTTTTCGGTCATTTTATCCCGCTCCTATCCCGCTTTTTACATCATTTTGCCTTGACATCACTCATTCTGGCCGTTATGAATAACGGAATAAAAATCAGTTCTTAAACTTTTCACCCTCAATATAAGGAATAGGCGCTCATGTTTGAACAAGCCTTCAAAAACATCGACGACATCCTCTGGAAAGAGGCGGGATGCACGACAGAACTCGACTATACCGAGCAGACTTCTTGGCTTCTTTTCCTGAAATACCTCGACGGGCTGGAGCAGGACCGTCTTGACGAGGCCGCACTTGAGGGGAAGACCTACGCCTACATCCTCGACAAATCCTACCGGTGGGAGGCATGGGCTGCGCCCAAGGACAAGGACGGCAAACTGGACCACAATAAAGCCCTGTCAGGCGATGACCTCCGTGATTTCGTCAATCAGAAGCTGTTCCCCTACCTGCAAGGTTTCACGCAGAAGGCCACCGGCGCGAACACTATCGAATACAAGATCGGGCAGATCTTCGCGGAGATCAAGAACAAGATCCAGAGCGGGTATAACCTGCGTGAAGTTATTGGCCATATCGACGAACTTCGTTTCCGCTCCCAGACTGAGAAATACGAACTGTCCCACCTCTACGAAGCCAAAATCAAAAACATGGGCAATGCGGGAAGGAACGGCGGCGAGTATTACACTGCTCGTCCGCTCGTCCGCGCCATCATTCAGGTCGTACAACCGAAACTTGGCGAAAGCGTCTACGATGGTGCGCTCGGCTCGGCGGGTTTCCACTGCGAGACGTTCGACTACCTGAAGAAAACTTATCCCAATCGTACCGTCGCGCAGGATCAATTCCTCCAGACCCGCACGTTCTACGGCAAGGAAAAGAAGTCCCTCGCCTTCGTCATCGGCATTATGAACATGATTCTGCATGGCATTGATGCGCCGAACATCATCCACACCAACACACTCACCGAAAACCTCGCCGACATTCAGGAAAAAGACCGGTACGACATAGTCGAGACCAATCCGCCCTTCGGCGGCAAGGAGCGCAAGGAAGTGCAGCAGAATTTCCCCATTCGCACGGGAGAGACCGCCTATCTCTTCCTCCAGCATTACATCAAAATCCTCAAAGCCGGTGGCCGCGCCGGCATCGTCATCAAGAACACATTCCTGAGTAACACCGACAACGCCTCCGTCAGCCTCCGCAAGCACCTGCTGGAAAGCTGCAGCCTCCACACCGTGCTCGACTGTCCCAGCGGCACATTTCAAGGTTCGGGCGTCAAGACCGTCGTGCTGTTCTTCGAGAAAGGCGCACCGACTCGCAAGGTATGGTACTACCAACTTGATCCCGGTCGCAACATGGGCAAGACGAACCCACTCAACGACGACGACCTTGCCGAGTTCATCGAATTACAGAAGACCTTTGCTGATTCTCCCAAGAGTTGGAGCGTGGACACCAAGACCATAGACCCGACGACCTTTGACTTATCCGTAAAGAACCCGAACGGCGGCGAGGAAGTCACACACCGTAGCCCGGAGGATATCATGGACGAAATCGCCGCGCTGGATGCCGAGAGCGCGGAGGTGCTGGAGAGGATCAAGGCGTTGTTATGAAGGAGGAGCAGGCCATGCAAGACGTTCGGTGGAAACAGCGGTTCAACAACTACCTCAAGGCATTTCAGACGCTTGTCGAGGCCGTCGAATTGGCGCGGTCGCGCGAATTATCCAAGCTTGAGCAGCAGGGATTGATTCAGAGCTTTGAGTTCACTCATGAGCTCGCCTGGAATGTATTGAAAGACTATTTGGAGGATAAAGGGATCGCGGGCTTGATCGGCTCCAAAGATGCGACGCGTGAAGCGTTCAAGAATGGTCTGATCGAGCGGGGCGACGACTGGATGAAAATGATCGAAGCCCGCAACAAAACCACGCACACCTACAACCTCAAGATCGCCCAAGCGGTTGCGGATGATATCCTGGAACGATTTTATCCGGCCTTTGAAAGTATGGCGAAAAAATTCACCGCACTTCATGATCAGGAAGAGAAGAGCTCATGAAATATGGGTTGACGGAGACAACCGTCGAAAAAATCTGTGCCGTTTTTGCGCGTTTCCCGGAGATTGAAAAGGCGATTCTGTATGGATCTCGCGCCAAGGGAAACTTCAAGACGGGCTCGGACATTGATTTGACGCTCTGCGGCGAGGCGCTGACGTCCGATTTGTGCTCGACGATCGCGTCGGCGCTGGATGATCTGCTGCTGCCCTACACCATTGATCTATCTGTCTTCAATGAACTGAATCACGCGAAACTCCGGGAGCATATCGAGCGCGTAGGCGTGCTGTTTTATGAGCGGGCCAAGCAGGTCGCTGCTATGAAAGCGGGATGGCAGAGGATGACCATTGGCGATGTCTGCGATGTGGTCAACGGCGGTACGCCTAAGACCGGGGTCTCTGCGTACTGGGATGGGCCTTATCAATGGATTACCCCGGCAGAAATGGGGAAGCGCAGCAGTCCCTACATCGGTCGAACCGAACGAACCATCACCGATGAGGGCCTTCAGAATAGCTCTGCTCGTCTGCTGCCATCTCACTCGGTCATTTTGTCTTCCCGTGCACCAATCGGTCACTTGGTCATAAATACCGAGCCGATGGCTACGAACCAAGGCTGCAAGGGTTTAATCCCTGGTGGTCGGATTGATAGCAAGTTTCTCTTCTACTACCTTACGAGCATCGTCGCTCAGCTTAACGACCTCGGAACAGGCGCAACGTTCAAGGAGCTATCAGGCGGCAAGATGAAAGAGGTCGCTGTTCCAGTCCCCCCGCTCCCCGAACAGCAGCGCATTGTCGGCATCCTCGACGAAGTGTTTGACGGCATCGCCACCGCCAAAGCCAACGCCGAAAAGAACCTCCAAAACGCCCGCGCCCTCTTCGAAAGCCACCTCCAATCAGTCTTCACCCAGCGCGGCGAGGGGTGGGTGGAGAAGAAATTGGGAGACATCTGTCAGTTTGAAAATGGCGATCGTGGAAAGAACTACCCAAATCGGGCTGAATATGTCGAATCAGGAATACCGTGGATCAACACGGGGCATATCCAGTCAGACGGGACTCTTTCCAAAGACGATATGAATTACATCACACGGAAGAAGTTCGATTCGCTACGGGGTGGAAAGATACAGGCTGGTGACTTGGTCTATTGTTTGCGAGGAGCGACGCTCGGGAAAACGGCGTTTGTCGAACCATTGGCTGAGGGAGCTGTGGCATCTTCGTTGGTCATTATCCGACCCAGTCGAATCTTGAATCGTCGCTTCTTGTATTACTTCCTGATTAGTCCAGTCGGTCAAGGTCTGATCAAACTCTACGAGAACGGCGCTGCTCAACCGAACCTTGGAGCAAAAAGTGTTGCTAAATACCAAATTGCTTTCCCTGACCTCGAAGAACAGCAACGCATCGTCTCTCAGCTCGACGCCCTCGCTGCCGAAACCCAGCACCTGACTTGGCTCTATGAGCGAAGGCTGGTGGCGCTGGAAGCGTTAAAAAAGTCGCTGCTGCATCAGGCATTTACGGGACAATTATGAGTGACAACCTGCAATCGGGAAATATCTCCGGGAATACATATGGGAACGCCAATCTCCCGATTGGCGCTTTTAATAAAGCCAGTCAGGAGACTGGCGCTCCCGGGGACACTCCCGGGGACACTCCCGGGTGTCAGTGGCGCAGCCGTGGCTATCTACCGCACTTTGAAAGTGATATGGCAATCCAGCACGTGACCTTTCATCTTGCAGACGGTTTGCCCAAGATGGTTTTGGAACGCCTGGAAGACGAGATTCGAAGCCTGTCGCCGGAAAAAAAGGATGTTGAACGGCGAAAGCTAATAGAAGCCTCGATTGACGCAGGTTACGGATCCTGCATTCTTAAAGAACCAACCATTGCAGCGATGGTTGAAAACACACTCCTTTTTTTTGAAGGCCAACGCTATTCTCTGGTCGCGTGGGTGGTGATGCCGAATCATATCCATGTTCTTTTTCAGCCCATGAATGGATGGTCTGTCGCAAAAATTGTGGCGTCATGGAAGAAATTCACGGCGCGGAGAATCTTTGACTATTTGAGAGACGCCAATCGCGAAATTGGCGCTTCCAGAATTTGGCATCGCGAATACTGGGACCGTGCCATCCGAAACGACCGCCACTTTCAACAAACCAGGGAATATATTCGCCTGAATCCTGTGAAGGCAGGGCTTGTTTCAAGCGAGGAAGACTGGCCGTGGAGCAGCGCCTCGAAGGGGATTGGGAAAGCCAATCAGGAGATTGGCGCTCCCGGGGGCGCTCCCGGGGACGCTCCCGGGATTGGCGCTCCTGGAGAAAAGGCCAATCAGGAGATTGGCGGTCCTGGGGGAGAGACATGAACGAAGCCGAAACCAGAGCCGAACACATTGACCCCACCCTGAAAGCGGCTGGCTGGGGTGATGTCGAGGGTAGCAAGATCCTCCGCGAGTATCCCATTACACCGGGCCGTATCGAAGGACTCGGTCGTCGAGGTAAGCCACTCATCGCCGACTATGTGCTGGTCTATCGCAACCACAAGTTGGCCGTGATCGAGGCCAAAGCGTGGGATAAACCACTGACCGAAGGTGTAGGTCAGGCCAAAGACTACGCGGAAAAGATAGCCGTGCGCTTTGCCTATGCCACCAATGGACAAGGCATCTACGGCATCGACATGCAGACTGGCAAGGAAGGCGAATTGTCCTGCTATCCCCCACCGGACACACTCTGGAATCTGACTTTTGCCGAAAAGAATGCGTGGCGTGACCGCTTCGCCGCCGTGCCGTTCGAGGACAAGGGCGGCTCGCACCCCAGCCGCTACTATCAGGACATAGCAGTCGAGCGGGTGATGGAGGCCATCGCTGAGGATCGTCAAAAGATTCTACTCACTCTCGCCACCGGCACGGGCAAGACATTTATTGCCTTTCAGGTTGCTTGGAAACTATTCCACAGCCGCTGGAATCTGAGCCGTGATCCGTCGCGTCGTCCGCGTATCCTCTTTCTCGCTGATCGCAATATCCTCGCCAACCAAGCCTATAATGCCTTCTCAGCCTTTCCAGAGGATGCGATGGTGCGAATTGACCCGGATTCCATTCGGCAAAGAGGTAGAGTGCCCACAAACGGCAGCATTTTCTTCACGATCTTCCAGACGTTTATGAGTGGTCCAACCCTTCGATCCTTCGACAAGCTCAGGACGAACGGTCGAGCAGTTGAACCACAGGCTCAGGGCGAACGAAACTCAGCCGCCGTTTGTGGTGAGCTTGTCGAACCACAAACGCAGCCTGAACGGAGTTTTTATTTTGGCGATTATCCGCATGACTTCTTCGACTTCATTGTCATTGACGAGTGCCATCGCGGCGGCGCGAACGACGAAAGCAACTGGCGCGGCATTCTGGACTACTTCGCCCCCGCTGTACAGATGGGGATGACCGCTACTCCCAAGCGCAGGGATAACGTGGACACCTACGCCTACTTTGGTGAGCCAGTTTACCTTTACTCGCTCAAGGAAGGCATCAACGACGGCTTCCTGACTCCCTTCAAGGTGCGGCAAATCTCGACAACGCTGGATGAATACGTTTACACCCCCGATGACACCGTGATGGAAGGTGAGGTGCAGTACGGAAAGATTTATCAGGAGACAGACTTCAATAAGATCATCGAAATCAAAGAACGCGAGGCGCATCGGGTGAAGCTCTTCATGGATATGATCGACCAGCGGGAAAAAACGCTGGTTTTCTGCGCCAGCCAGATTCACGCGCTGGCCGTGCGCGACCTGATCAACCAGATGAAAACAAGCCGCGAACCGAATTACTGCCAGCGGGTCACGGCCAACGACGGCAAAGTAGGCGACCAGCACTTGCGAGCCTTTCAGGACAACGAGAAGACCATTCCGACCATTCTGACCACATCGCAAAAACTGGCCACCGGCGTGGACGCCCGCAATATCCGTAACATTGTTCTCATGCGTTCGATTAGCTCCATCATCGAGTTCAAGCAGATCATTGGGCGTGGCACCAGACTCTATGACGGTAAGGACTATTTCACTATCTACGACTTTGTGAAAGCGTACCACCATTTCAGCGATGCGGAATGGGACGGGGAACCACTTGAACCGGAAGAACCAAAGGTGTGCTCGATATGCGGATGCCGACCCTGCACGTGCGAGAAAGCGCCGCCACAGCCTTGCCCTGAATGCGGTCAACAACCTTGCGAGTGCCCGAAAGAGCCCTGCCAAAAATGCGGCCAACGCCCCTGTGTGTGCAAGAAAAAGGCTAAGGTAAAACTCGCCGACGGCAAGGAGCGGAACATTCAACACATGATGGTGACGAGTTTCTGGCATCCTGACGGCACACCCATGTCGGCCCAGCAGTTCATGGAAATGCTTTTTGGCAAGCTGCCGGAGTTTTTCAAAGATGAAGAAGAACTCCGCACCCTGTGGAGTGCGCCGGATACGCGGAAGAAGTTACTGGAGGGACTTGCCGAGAAGGGCTTTGGCAGGGATCAACTTACCGAAATGCAGAAAATCATCGACGCTGAGAAGAGCGACTTGTTCGACGTACTGGCGCATATAGCCTATGCCATGTCGCCACTCACCCGTGAAGAACGTGCTACGAAGGCCAAAGTGATTATCAGCGCTCTCTTCAACAGCAAGCAGCGGGTATTCCTCGATTTCGTATTATCCCACTATGTCAGCGTCGGCGTGGAAGAACTCGACCAGAGCAAACTTAACCCGCTGCTGCATCTCAAATATCACGATTCGATTGCCGATGCCGTGGCTGATCTGGGACGACCGGAGGAGATTGGGCGAGTCTTCACTGGCTTTCAGAAATACCTGTATCAGCAACAGGCCATAGCATGAAGACAAATGCGCTGGGTTTTTAGAAATGGTAAAAGCCTGGGCAGATACGAGCATGTAAGAAGCTTTCAGGAATTTATCGATGATAAGATACAGTTGCGCCGTGATGTGATCAAGGTGCGGGTTTCTGGAATCCCGTAACGGAATCAATCTATGGCCTGGTTGGGGAGATTAAAAGCAATCCCCCCAACCATCGTGATCATTTATTTTTCAACTTTCTGCCACAAGGAGGCGTTGCCGTTCCCAAAACCGCCGCAGAGCATGGCGACGCCGTACTTGGCGCCTTTGAAATCGGTCTTCATGATGTTATTGAGTGTTACGATAATCCGGCAGCCTGACTCACCTAAAGGATGGCCAAGCGCCAAGGCGCCGCCCCAAACGTTCACATTCTCAAAGGGGGCGTTCTGGGCAATGCCCAATTCACGAAGACAGGCCAGCGCCTGGCTGCCAAAGGCCTCGTTTAACTCCCAGACACCGATATCCTTCGCGGACAGCCCTGCCCGTTTCAAGAGCCTCTGCGCGGCATAAATGGGACCGACACCCATGACTGTAGGGTCGCATCCGACCATCGCGCCGCCAGCGTATTTGATATGATAGTCAAGACCTAACTCATCGGCCTTTTCTCTGCTCATGAGGAGCAATGCCGCCGCACCCGCCGTCAGCGGAGACGAAACCCCTGCCGACACCACACCGTTTTCCTTAAAAGGCGTTTTCATGGTGGCCATCTGCTCCATGGATACGTCATCACGAATCCACTGGTCCGTCGTCACCATGAATTTTGTGCCGTCTTCCTTCTCTCCTTCAATGGGAATGATTTCCCTGGAAAATTTTCCGCTGTCTCGAGCCGCCGCCGCTTTCTTATTGCTCCAGTAGGCCATCAGTTCCGCATCTTTTCGATTTACTTTCCATAGTTCGGCAACCTTTTCGGCCGTATTGCCCATGGGCAGGTCTCCCATATTGTAGCGGTCTAAGAGCTTCGGGGAAATGTCCATGGCAAACATCATGGGAACCTTCTCCATATCCTCAACGCCCGAGGCAATGTAAATGTCGCCCTCGCCGCACATAATGGCCCTTGCTGCATGTTCCGTCGCCGCCATGCCTGAGGGGCACTGCTGATTGATGCCGTTGGTCGCCACAATTTCCGGGAAGCCGCCGGTCAGCCAGGCAATTCTGGCGATGTCATTCTGCATCCCTGCCTGATTGGCTGTTCCACAGAAGACTGCCTCGACCTCTTCAGGTTTTACTTTGGGGTTCCGCTCAAAAAGGGCTTTATAGACCTGGATCAGCAATTCTTCAGGCCGCACATTTCTGAACCAACCCTTATCCTTGTGGGCTCTTGCATTTGCACTTCTCACGCCGTCGATCACTACGCATTCCTTCATTGAACTTACCTCCTCTCGTTTTGATTTTCTCCGATACTTTTAGCACAAGTTAAGTTAGAGTTCAGGCATTTTAAAATTATTATTACTGAGCGATATTGTTATCAAATTTAAGCAAGATACATTTAGAATGTGAAATAGAAATTAATTTGCGGTTCAATAATCTTGCCCATTGTTTCCAATGATTTAATTTTCAAATCCTCGTAAAACAAAGATGTCATGGTATTGATAATTTTTGATACTTGCTGATCATCGCTATTAGCATACGCCTCATCATTGGTCGGCATAAACGTATTCTTCCCAAAAAAAATGATCTTAACTTTGCTTAGTGTGGCCTTTTTTTCTGATTTTGGTGTTGAATCATTATTTTGATCAGGAAATAAGGAAAATATATCTATAGAATCAACGCTGGCGGGCATACTTATCTCAGTGGCAGATAAATTTTTAATTAAAATTTTCTTATTTGGATTGTCTAATGCCAAATCAGGGTTGGCAACGAATAACTGCCAATTTAAAATAATTCCTGCGGCGCCGGCCGGCAGCACTATTATTAAATAAGAAATAATTATAATAAGTTTTAATCCAATTAGTTTTTTCATCTATATGTATTCAATATTTTCTGCTTTTTAAGGCATCAGATCGAACCCCCGGCTGGTACCTTCTCAGGCAGTATGATAATTTTGCTTATCAGAAGGCAGTGAAAAATAGAAGGCCGCTCCTTTGTCGATTTCCCCTTTTGCCCATACATCGCCGCCATAACGGACAGTTTTTTGCTATTTATTTCGTTGGGTTAGGTAATCCTTTCCGGTGACCAGCCCTCTCCCAAATCTGGATCATTTGGAAGGGGCTGGTCAGTTCACCAATAATTTCCTATTCAGAGTAAGGTGGTTCCCCTTGGATGGATTTTGCTAAGTCGAGGGCCCTCTTTACTTGATCCCGGGTTCCCCTGAAAACAAGCCATACTGACCCTTCCGCACCGCTGATGCCGCCGGCGCTGGCCTGGAAGGCAGTTGCCCCCGTCAGTATTTTAATGGCTTCCAGTTCTGTCACAATTTCTCCTGTGAGGATCCACTGGGTGGGAATAATGTGACCGGGAAAAAACGCCGACGACTTGCCGGAGGGGGCAGGCAACGATTCCAGCGGCTCACGCGTCATCAATGTCTGAGCCACTAAATCCCCTGCAACTAACTTCTCCAGGCCGACCGGAATGATGAGGTGAGCCTTGCGGGCCACGATGAAGGGCATTGTGATCCCTGTCGTTCCCCCTGCCGGGTGCAGAATATTAACCGCCGCCAGTTTGTTCTTATAGTCCAGGGCATTCGCCCCCTTCACGACAACGTCGCCCGCTTTCAGCTTCTTCGCGGCATCGTCAAGCGAGATATCAACTACCTTACCTTTCTCCAGAATTATGTGGTTAACAGCTTTCACCTGGGGCAGGTTTTTGGCCCCTTTCTCGGGCTCAATTCTTCCCGTCACAAATGCTGCATGCGAGGGTTTCTGCCCAGTGATCTCCTCTGCCACGTAGGCATTGGTTGTCCCCTTGATGATAATGACCATACCGTTGGCAAGGGCATTCTTGACAATCGGCATCTGTGCCACAGCCTTGCCGATCAGCCTCTTGGATTCGGCTACAGTCAGAATCGCTCCGCTCTGGACAATTTTGGAGGGATCCGTTTTTTGAACTTCCTGTGCTTGCAGGAGCACCGGTAAGAAACCCTGAATAGCGAAGATAGCTAAAAACACCACCAAACATTTTTGCAAAACATATTTCTTCATCTTTGTTGCCTCCTCTATTTTTTAAACTCGTTACCGAAGGGAAAAGTTTTACTGAAAAGAAACTCGACATTCCTACCCTGTGTTATAGTGGTTTAATTTGATAAGAACCCCCTTTCCATTTCATTGTAAGGATTATAGGGAAGCCTCGTTAATATGTCAATGTAAGACTAATTACAAAATGTGCCACTAGCACATGTCATTCATATCATAGTTGTCGCCGGGAAACATCATTGATAAGCTTACTGAAATGTGCTAAATCGTGTCATGTCAACAATTGCTTCCATAGTCTCGACATATTCGCCGCACAGGATGGGTTACACCCGCGTCAGCAGTGGGAAACAGCCGTAATATACGACCGACAGTGCCAACTGCCAGGGGGAATCATTAAATACAAGCTGCGTGAGGAATACAAACAAGAATAAGCCATTAATAGAAAGGAACAATATTATGTTTGACTATCTTTTATCCAAGGAACAACTCAAAATCCGTGATGAGGCACGAGATCTCGTTAAGTGGGTTCCCCGTCAGATGATTCTCGACATGGACGCGGACAAGATCAAGTTCCCCAAGGAATTCCTCAGCGAAGCAGGGAAAAGGAATCTGTTGGGTTGCCGCTACCCGAAGCAATGGGGCGGACGGGGCATGGACTGGGTCACGACCTGCATGCTCACAGAGGAAATCGGGACCCTCGGCTATGAATTTGCCTGCGTGTTCGGTGTGGGGGGCGAACTGGTCTGCGACGCGATTATGCTTCATGGCACGGACGAACAGAAAGAGAAGTACGTCAAGCCCCTCTTGCGCGGTGATATTTTTGCCGCCGAATGCCTGACGGAACCCCGGGGCGGATCCGACTTCTTCGGAGCGACTACGAAAGCCGAAGATATGGGAGATTATTTCCTCATTAACGGGCAAAAACGCTTTATCGTCGGAGGCGAGGGCGCGGATTTCTTTCTTCTTTACGCCAAGACTGACTTTGATCCTAAAACCAAACCACAGAAGTCTATAACAGCATTCATTGTGGACCGCGGACCGGGCGTGGAGACGAAGTATCTCTATGGCCTCATGGGATGTCGGGGCGGTGGAACCGCCCGCCTTGTCTTCAAGGACGTCAAAGTGCCGAAGGCCAATATCGTTGGAAAACTAAACGGCGCGTTTGACGTTTTCAACACCATGATGATCCCGGAACGGCTCGGCACGGCGGCGATGACCATCGGCGCCGCCCGCCCCGCCTTGGAAGTGGCGACGAGCTACACCTCCCGGAGGAAGGCTTTCGGTCAGATTATCGCCCAGTTCGAGGGAGTCAGTTTTCAGGTGGCCGAGGCGGTGATGCTCCTTGATGCGGCCCGTTCCATGGCCTATGTAACGGCCCGCGCCGTGGACAGCGGTGTCGATATGAATCGTATCCGGCGCATGGTGTCGGAATCAAAAAAATTCATCACGGAGGCCTGCCAGAAGGTCGTTCACAACGCCATGCAAGTCTGCGGCGGAATCGGCTACACGAACGTTCTGCCCATCGAGCGCATACACCGTGACATACGCCTGGCCTCGATCTGGACCGGGACGAGCGAGGTCATGTCTATGATCATCGCCCACGAGTGGTACCAGGAGCATTTCCTGGCAAAAGCGGCGGGCTTGACCCGCGACTACGCCCTGGATGCGGCCGAAGCGGAAGCCGCGGACGAAATTATTTACGAATGACGAAAAACATCGGGATCGATGACGGGCCGCCCTGCAGGCGGAGCCGGATTTCATAAAAAACGTCTACCAAATAGGAGGGAATCGCATGAATTTAAAAAAAGTTTTCTGTATTTCGGTAATTGTACTCATGATGGGGGTTTTTGTCACGGCGGGCAATGGTTATTCCGGTGAGCCGGGTTTCGACGATCGTGAAATCCGGATTGCGCAATTCGGTCCGCAGACAGGACCTGCTGCGGCGTGGGGCGCTGTCGCCCGGGGAGGCAAGTTTCTTTCTGACCTTGTCAATGAGGAAGGCGGAATCCATGGCAGGAAGATCAGGTACTTTATACGGGACGACCAATACAATCCCACACAGGCAATGGCGGGTGTGAGGGAATTGGTTGACCGACATGGAATATTTGCCTTTACGGGAGGTGTATCCGGTGCCGGCCTTCACGCCGTTAAAGACTACCTTGAGCGAAATAAGATACTGTGGGTTGTTCCGGGTACCGCCGCGTTGAACCCTGTTCAAGACCCGCCAAGTCTTTATCGATTTCACGCATACCCCCTGTTTCAAGACGAGGCAAGCGTCATGACGAAATATGTGGTGGAGGAACTGGGGCACAAGAAGATAGGCTTCCTGTATCAGAATGATGTTTTTGGCAAGACAGGGTTGGTCGGTTGTAAACAGCGACTCGCTACATATACCGGCATTGATCTGGTCGCGGAACTTCCCGTGGAACCGACGACAGCGGATCTTTCATCGCAGATTCTGCGGCTTCGAAATGCCGGGGCGGAGACCGTATTTATGTGGGTGAGTCCATCGTTGGCAGTTATGGCGCTCAAAGCGGCCGCCAATGTCGGATTTAAACCGCAGTGGATGAGTTCTTCCGGCATTTCGGATTACCCCCTCATGAATAAAATTTCGGATGGTCTTTTTGAAGGTGTTATAACAGGAACTTTTGTTCCTCCTCCGGATTCGAACGAACCGCTGATGCTGAAATATCGGGAGGCGGCCAAGAGATTGGCTCCCGAAGAGCGGTGGGGAGTCTTCTTTATAGCGGGCATACTATTTGTGGAGCCTCTTGTGGAAGCCCTGAAACGCGCAGGGAAAGACCTCAGTACGGAGAAGGTGATCAACGAACTAAACAAGTTTAAGAGTTGGAAAGGAATAGGCGCTCCCATCACATGGAATAAGGATCGGCGTCAGGGAACTGATTCTGTCCAGATCATGCAATGCGGTCCCGGGGGATCTTACAAGGTTTTGAAGGGCTGGACACCTAACGAACTCGCCACATGGAAGAAAAAGTAGGCGCCGTTCTCTGGCGCGCAGAAACTTCTTTGATCCGTTGGGTTAAGAAATACCGAGACTGTAAACTAATCTGTGTAAACGGATAATTTTAATATTGTTGCCAATTTAGAACAAGCAACGATCAAAACTGAAAGGTAAGTAGTATGTCTAACCACGATCCTGAAAAGAGCGAAAACGTAAAAATAAGCAGCGAGGTGACGCGGCGAGATTTTATCAAATTTACCGCGGGAACAGCTGTGTGCATTTCTTTGGGAACCTTTAGCGTCGGATGTGGAAGTAACAACAGTGGCGCCCAGGTCGCAGGATATCCGATTGATTCTACTGTTGTTACAACGCTCGAGGAGACGATCAAACCGGCGACGATATTTCCGGTAACGATTGATCAGTTTAATCTAAGAAAGATTTCAGAATACGACCCAAAAGGATATGGCGTCTGGAGTGATGGCGGTTCTCTCTCTTCCGAGAAGCGAAACGACATCATGTCGGTTACATATACCTATCCATCAGGCACTAACTCACGAAAACTCTTGAGATTCTTCTCCATAACAGATATTCATATCACCGATAAGGAATCCCCTTCTCAGTCGATCCATTTACAACAAATTGTAGGTAAGGAAACATCATCATATTCTCCAACCATGTTGTACTCAACCCAGGTCCTCGACGCTGCCGTTCAGACCGTAAACGCTCTGCACAAACAAAATCCGATCGACTTCGGCATTTCACTGGGGGACGCCTGCAACAGTACCCAGTATAACGAACTCAGGTGGTATATCGACGTCCTTGACGGCAAGGTTATAAGCCCCAGTTCCGGCGCCCATGCGGGAGCCGATAGCATCGATTATCAGAAACCGTTCAAGGCGGCAGGACTTGATGGGGCAATCCCCTGGTATCAGGCCATCGGCAATCACGACCATTTCTGGCTCGGTTCAATACCACCGGATGCTGGAGACATGCGCAGAACCTGCACCAGTCATGAAGTCCTTGCCCTGCCAAACATTCTGTACAGCCCTCATAACATATACAAAACAGATCCTCCTCACTATTACATGGGCGTTATCGATGGGGCTACTTCGAACGGTGATATTATTAAAGCCGGTGAAGTCGGAACCCCCGGCTTCACCAGCCCGCCAACGGTTGTACCCGACCAGAGCCGTCGCTCACTGACCAAACCAGAGTGGGTGAACGAATTTTTCAAAACATCCACCGGTCCGGTAGGTCATGGTTTTAATCTAGTTCCCTCCGGTCAGGCAGATGGTTTTGCCTGCTACAGCTTCGTGCCGAAATCAACAATTCCAATCAAGGTTATTGTACTCGACAATACCCAAAGGGAAGACGATGGCTCTATCAGCATCCATGGCCATGGCTTTCTTGACCGAGCCCGCTGGACCTGGCTGAAAGCGGAACTTGCCGATGGTGATGCTGCCGGTCAACTGATGATCATCGCCGCGCACGTACCGTTATGCGTCACGATTAAGGGTTCCTGCATGGAGTGGTTTGATAATTCTGCTAATCCTTCCAGTATTCAAAATGCAGTAACCCTGCCGGGTCTGCTTGCCGAACTGCACAGCCACCCGAATCTCCTGATGTGGATCGCTGGTCATCGCCACGTCAATGCCGTAAAAGCGTTTGTCACAGATGATGCCAGCAAGCCTGAAAGGGGCTTTTGGCAGGTTGAAACCTCATCGCTGCATGATTTCCCGCAACAGTTGCGCACGTTTGAGATCAACCTCAACAGCGACTATTCCATTTCAATCGTTGCGACCAACGTTGATCCGGCAGTCAAAGAGGGAACGCCCGCCGCGACAGCGCGCAAGTATGCCGTTGCGGCGATGCAGATCGTCAATTCCCCGGATATATACCAGGCCGATGCTCCTCTGATAGATCCAGCTACTCAAGCTAAAGTTGGTACAGATACGAGTATCCATTCAATGCCCACCGGTTCGTACAATGCTGAACTTTTCGTGCAATTGAGTTCTGCCATGAAGGCGAAGATGCAGTTACTGTTCCCCACACTGTAAGTTGACAAGGCGTGTGAAAAAAGGCTCAACAAGCAGGCCAATGCTTGTTGAGCCTTTTTTCGGGCCGGGCCGGCAAAATGAGAGGTCGCCGCTCTTTTAATCTTTGGTGGTATAAAGGGTGTCGCAGATCGGATCTCCAGCGGCCCTGGTTTTAATAATCTCCAGGGTGGTCTTGCCGTCCGTTGCTGCAAAAAAATATTCGCGATCAATCGCCATGACCGCTTCGCAGAGCTGCCTCGATGTGTTTTCCAGTCCGAAAGGGCATGTTGTCCCCTGAATATGGAACTTTTCATCGGATGTGGAGACCACATTGATCGTTGTCGGGTCGAAGTTTTTCGTAAAAGCCGCGGCAACAGTCGATAGATGACAATCGGATAGCTTGCCCCTGACTTTAAGACCCAGAGCGCGTCCCTGACGGCCGAGAATGTTGTCGATTGCAGGCAAAATTTCATCGCCGCATTTCTCGTGGAAGGCCTTGATTAAAAGCCCCTGTGCCTCTGTTGCATTTTTCGGTAACGGATCAGTGGTTTTTTCGGACATGCTTTATACCGCCAGTTCAGCTATTTTCTTCTTCGCTTCCTCACTTATATGGATCAGGCATTGCTTTTTGGTGCTTGAGTATATGAAGAACGGTCATGTCTGTCAATTGAATTATGACCACAAAATAGGGGGGGTGCGGTATTGGTGATGATGAAAAGCGTTGTACAATTTTGTCAATATCGGGTAGTTATGCACGGACAAGCTCGTAACAAAAATAATCTTGACTCATCTGGTCGCCTGTGTTTAATTTTCTTGGCTTTTTTGCGTAAGTTATTTAGGGTAATTAGCCCATGACTTTTCTTAACTCGCGGGGAGAGCATAGAGACCAGACAGTCCTGATGCACTAATCTGGAAAGCAACTGAGACAGGAGCCATAAAATGACAATTAAGGAAGAATCGTCATTTCTTCAGGGAGTAGAAAGTCGTCTCGATAGTCTTTTTCCTGAAGACACGAAACCGATTAGAGAAAAAAATATCGATGCCTCCCCAATGACTGTGGAAGAAGTTGCCGCTGACTTAAAGCGCCAGAATATAATGGAAATTAAAGACTTCCAAGAAGCAAACGGCGAAGCTGAAGTTTCTTCGGGCGAACGCCAGATGCAAGATAGATCATCTTTTGTCTCCGAAATCGAAAAACGTTTTTCGGCGATATTCGGCGATGACAACAAAAACGTCAGTGCTGTTACAGAGACTGAAAAAACGGATAATATCAAAATTGCTGCCCAGGCCGATGAGGAAGAAAACAAGGATTCTGACAAATCCTTAGGGGATCTCTCCTTGCCCGCGTCGTCCGCACTTCATGCACCTTTGAAAAACATGAAAAGCATTGTTCTTTCGGTTAAATGGGAGATCAACGATCAGATTCTGGAACAATTGGAAAATGAGGTCAATAAATTAGACCTGTTATATACGGGCGATCGCATTATCCAGGGATTTTTAAGAATTCTGCGCTTTGTGGGAAGGTATGTCCGAGTCAGGGGTGTCAGTTCCAACCAGGATGCCGTCAACTTGCTTCTGTCTGTTTACGACCATCTGGAGAAGGTTATGATTTCGGAAGGGATGACCGAGGCTAAAAAACACCTATTTTTAACCGACAGTATCAAGCAATATAGATCATGGGTGGAAAACACTGATCTCAATGACCAGATAGAGACTCAAGCCCCGGAGGCTGATGTTCAAGATATTCTTATTCCCATACAGCCAATCCCCATTGACGAAATGCCGCCTTTACGTGACGAGAATGTGGAGAGAGCGATTGCGGTCATGAAAGATCTGCCGCCTCATGAAGCGTTTGCCTACGCGCTCGATGAGATGAAGAAGACGTTCCAGGTCGAGCTTGATGCCCTGAAGAAAGAGATTTGCATCCTTAAAAATGCCAAATAAGTAAACGTCAGCATGAACCTTTTGAATGACTGATACTGAGCAAATTGTTGATTTGTATCGATAAAGCGAAGTCCATATTTTTTTGAGTTAAAAGGTAAAGGCGGGTGCCTATTAACCCGGGTCGAACTGCAAAGAAGGACGCTTGAATGGAAAACAAAAGAGAATTGTTTGATTTAAAAGCAGAGAAGCGGGAGTTGGATGCTTTTTTGTCCACAGTTGCAGAAACAGCGGCGTCTCTTCCCGTAAAAGGCGTCGTCCAATCGAAAGAAACTCCTTCTTCTTTAGCGCAAGACAAATCAACGAAACCTGCGCCGGGAAAGAAAGCGGATAAGGTTGGTGTATATGATTGCGAGCCTGAAAAGAAAAGCGCTGGAACAGGCAAGTGGATATGGATTTTAATCATCCTGTTGGTTGCTTTACTTATCGGATATTTCTGGCTTTACCCTGAGAGAGGTGGCAAAACGATGGAGATGATCCAGTCGTATATACACGTCTCTAAGACCGATCAGGGGGCCACATCCTCATCCGTGGAAGGGATAAATCTGATTAATGTCCGGCAAAAATTGATTTACAATGTAAAGTTGCAAAGAAGCATCAGAGTGCTTGAAGGCATCGCTGAAAATTCAACGCCTCGTCCTGTTTCAAAAATAAAAATTGCGGCGATTCTTTATAACGCTGAAGGGTCCTTGCTGGCGTCAACGGAATCTTTCGGCGGTAATATCATTATTGATGAGAAACTGGAAAGTCTGGATGCGAACGGGATTCTTTCGGCGCTTAAAGACGTGAAAACGATGGAAGACAGAATTCAGCCCAAAGGACAAATGCCTTTCATGATTGTCTTCACCAGCGAACCGACGGGGGTTCATAAGTTATCGGTATTCCCGGCTGATTTTAAGAAACATTAGGGATGCCATGGCTCTGTCTTAATCAGGGACGGGGCACCAGCATTAAGTAAAAACCGTCTTCCGGGATGGTTATTGAGCCATAAGTTCTACCGCTTGTTTCCAGCGCCGGCAGGCGAAGAAAATAAAAGATATTGCTTGCTATTTATCCGTATTGCCTGTAGAAGCCCTCCAGGAATAGCGATAAATTTTGACCTTCCCACCTTTCTTAATCAGAAATTTGCTAAGGATAATCCCGCTAATCATATATAGAATCCAGATGGGATGCCGTATTTGAGACTTGCCTTTCAGACGCAGGATTTGCGTATGCAAGGGCCTGCCTTTACCAGCCTTATAACGGTTTGCATCGGGTTTAAATTTAAATAATAGATGCTGGTAACATACAATGAAGGATAAGAAATGAGTTTTGAGAAGTTTAAGTTAGATGAAAAAATTATGGCCGGTGTTATTGCCGCCGGTTACAAGAAGCCGACGCCTATTCAGGTGCAGTCCATCCCTCCCATTATGGAAGGCAAGGATATGATGGGGTTGGCTCAGACAGGAACCGGGAAAACGGCGGCATTCGTCTTGCCGATTTTACAACGCCTGATGTCAGGCAAGCGGGGCCATATTCGCGCCCTGATTATTGCGCCGACGCGGGAATTAAGTGAACAGACCAATGAATCAATTATGCAATTGGGACGAAAAACGGGGCTGAGCAGCGCGTCCATCTATGGCGGTGTCAGTATCAACACCCAGATCAATCGATTGCGCTCCCGTGTCGATATCATCTCGGCTTGTCCCGGTCGCCTGCTTGACCATATCGGGCGCGGCACGCTTGATTTGTCAAGGGTGGAAGTTCTGGTCCTGGATGAAGCAGACCATATGTTTGATATGGGTTTTCTGCCGGATGTCCGCAGAATTGTCAAGCATCTGCCGGCTCATCGCCAGACCTTGCTTTTCTCCGCAACCATGCCCAGCGAGATTCGCAGCCTGGCCAATGATCTGCTCTCTGATCCTGTCCATATTCAGATTGGAGATACCGCTCCGGTGATGACGGTTTCTCACAGTTTTTATCCGGTTCAAATGGAGCAGAAAACAGCCTTGCTCAAGGATATTCTCGAGAAGACTCAAACCCAGTCGGTGCTGGTCTTCACCAGAACAAAATCGCGCGCCAAAAGCCTGGCCGAGCAATTAAACAGAGTCGGGCATAAAGTGACCTCGCTGCATGGTAATCTGACGCAGCAGAAGCGCAAGCAGTCCCTCGATGGATTTCGGGATGGCCGCTATGAGGTGATGATCGCCACGGATATCGCTGCGCGCGGCATTGATGTGACCCGGATCTCCCATGTGATTAACTACGATATGCCGGCTACCGCGGATGCTTACACGCATCGCATCGGCAGAACCGGACGTGCCATGAAGACAGGGGATGCGTTTACTTTTATTACCGGTCAGGATGGCGAGCTGTTGCGCTCTCTGAAGAAAATGCTGGGAGATAAGTTACAATATCAGAATGTTGAGGGATTAACCGTCAGCCCGTCGGTCTGTGAATCGATGGGAGCTCGCGCCCCACAGCTTACGCGACCCAACAACAATAACGGCAGGAAACTGTTTTCATCGCGGACACCGTCAACCAGACGGCCCAGTCAACGGTCGTTTAAAGATGCGGGACGGATGAGTTGGTCTCGCGCCCCACAAGCGGCCTAAAAACAAAATCAAACCATACGGGAGGCCCAAAGCGTTATCGTGCTTTGGCCTCCTGCATTAATGCTGCAATCTGTGCATCCTTTTCCTTCCATAAATCCTGCACCCACTGCTGAAAAGCGGCCTGGAATTCCTTGTCGCCCTCATAATCCATATGCAGAAAATGCGGCGGTATTTCCGTTGAAGAAATTCGAACAATGACCCTTCTCACTTTGCCGGACAAAAATCCCCAGAAAGTCGGGATGCCGTCCGGATAAGCAATTGTAATGTTCAACAGCGAATGGAATTTGTCTCCCAACACGGAGAGGGCCAGCGCAATGCCGCCGGCTTTCGGCTTCAGCAGGTACTGATAAGGTGATTTCTGCCGGGCGGATTTGGCTGCAGTGAATCGTGTCCCTTCCAGAAAGTTCATTACACTGGTTGGAATGTGCGTAAACTTCTCACACGCCTTCCGTGTGGTTTCAAAATCTTTGCCTTTTTGCCCGGGATGTTTTTTTAGATATTCAACACTGTGGCGGCGCAGAAAGGGAAAGTCCAGCGCCCACCAGGCCAGTCCCATAAACGGCACCCAGATCAATTCGCGTTTAAGGAAAAATTTCATGAACGGAGCGCGTCGGTTCAACAGCTTTTGCAGAATAAAAATATCCGCCCAGGATTGATGATTGCTGACCACCAGATACCAGCCCCGGTAATGTAAGTTTTCCAACCCCTGCACATCCCAAGTTGTTTTTTGGGTAAATTTCATCCACAAACCGTTTCCGGCAATCCAGTTTTCCGCTATCCACAGCAGGATTTTATCGAACAGACGGGTAATCGGACGAAGAGGCAGCAGGAATTTCAGAAAGGAAAAAACAAACAAAATCGATACCCAGAACACGACATTCAAAGCCAGCAAGAATATAGCGATACAGCCCACCAACCGGTCGGGCAGGAAATTCAACATTTTTTAACTCCCTCCATATGCGATGTATAAATCTTAACACGGGTTGACGGATTGGTCAAAGCATTACTATGCATCACTCTTTCCATAGCAATATCTTTCTTCCTGTTGTATAAACTTGTCCATATGAAGCAAAAAGATGAACAAAAGCATGAAGAATGGCTGGTGTATATCCTGTGCTGCTCGGACGGCAGCTTTTATACTGGTGTGACCAATCATCTCGAAAAGCGACTTACGTGTCATAACCGGGGAACGGCCTCCAAGTATACCCGGCCCAGAAGGCCGGTGACCTTACTGGCGACAAGCGTCGAAATGAATAAAAGTGAAGCATTACGTCTGGAAATGAAAGTCAAAAAGGCGCCAAAAGCAAAAAAAATTGCCTGCTTGAAAAGCAGCCGTCCGGAAAGCAATATTTTAACATAAGAGTCTTTTCATGCGGTTTACGGCCATCTGAAAAATATTGACACGATAGTGCATTCTGCTAAGTTATCGGCAGTTGTTCGGCAGCGCTACTGTTACCGTTGAAAAGCTGCAAAATTATAAAATAAAAAATAAGCACTTTGATCATAAATGAAAAGGAGAAGGCGATGTGAAAAAGAAATTGGTCATTATTGTGTTTGCATTGCTTTTTATCGGTGTAGGGCTGTTTGTTTACATCGGGCAGAATAATCAAAGGTCCAAGGAATTATTTTATTCCGGCACCATCGAAACGACGCAGGCCAAACTGTCTTTTCAGATTCCGGGACGTGTTGCGTACGTCAACGTTCAGGAAGGCCAGTCCGTCATAAAAAACCAGATAATCGCCGTGCTGGACCGGGCAGAATTTGAATCGCGTCATGAACAGGCCAAAGCCAATCTTGATTGCGCGCAAAAAGTGAAACAGCAACTGGAAACGGCTCTCGAAATCAGCAAAAAAACATTGCCGGCGGAAGTCGCCCGGGCGCAAGCGGGTGTTAAGAGTGCAAGGGATTCATTGGCCGATGCCGAAAAGAATTACCGGCGCTTTGAGGACCTGTTCCGTCAGGACGTTGTCACGGAAAAGGAACGCGATACGCTGAAGCTCAACGCCGATGTCGCTCAATCACGGCTTGCAGAAAGCGAATCGATACTGAGGCTTGCTCGGGGCAACCTCGCGCGCATTGACGCAGCCAGGGGTGACATTGCCACAGCCGTCGCGCAGATCGATGTGGCTCGGGCATCGCTTAACCAGACTGCAATCCAACTGGCATACACGCAGTTGAAATCCCCGCTCGACGGCGTGGTCGTAAGCCGCAATATTGAGCCGGGTGAGACGGTCAATATCGGACGGGAAGTGATCACGATTTCCGATCTTCATCGTGTCGATTTGAAAATATTTGTAGAGCAGACCGCGATAGGCCATGTCAAACCCGGACAGAAAGTTGAAGTCAGCGTCGATACCTTTCCAGGCAAGATTTACCATGGAACGGTTTCTTTTGTTTCACCGGAAGGTGAATTCACGCCCAAAATCATCCAGACGCAGAAAGAAAGAGTCAAGCTGGTCTATCTGGTGAAAGTATCCATTCCCAATCCCGACTACGAGCTCAAAGCGGGCATGCCGGCAGACGCCCGCCTGCGTCCGTAACGGAGGAACTCGATGGTTGACCTGTCCGACAGCCGGCGCTTTGTGGTGGAAGTTAAAAATATTTCTCTCACTTTCCAACAGGTGGAAGCGGTCAGGGATATTTCATTTCGCGTGCAAAGCCAAAGCATCTTCGGACTGGTCGGTTCCGATGGGGCCGGTAAATCCAGTGTCCTGCGGCTCATTGCCGGCATGATCAAACCGTCAAAAGGTGAAATCTATATTGATGGTCTGAACTCGGCCACCGGGCGGCAAAAAATAAAACACCTCATGGGCTACATGCCTCAGCGCTTCGGCCTTTATCCGGATCTGACCGTTGAAGAAAACATGGATTTTTTTATGGATGTGTTCGGTATTCCGCGCGTTGAAAGGGAAAAACGCAAGGAAAAATATCTGGGCTTTTCCAACCTGCTGCCTTTTGTGGACAGGCTGGCGGGCAACCTTTCCGGCGGCATGAAGCAAAAACTGGGACTGGCCTGTGTTTTAGTCCATGAGCCCCGACTGCTGATCTTGGATGAGCCGACCAATGGCGTCGATCCGGTCTCCCGACGTGAATTCTGGGATATCCTCGGTAATATGAAACAGGCGGGCATGACACTCCTGGTTTCGACCGCCTATCTGGATGAAGGCGAAAAGTGTGATCAGCTGGCCCTGATGCACTCGGGTGTTATTCTGGAGCAAAGCTCACCTGCCGCCATGCGGGAAAATTACCCGTCGCTGGAAGCGGCCGTCATTGCGCGGATCAAGAAAGTGGATAAGGAGCTCGCTCATGACACTTTCTCCTTCTGACGCCATCGTGGTTTCTCAACTGGAAAAAAAATTCGGCGATTTTGTCGCGGTCAATAAAATCACGTTTTCCGTCAAAAAAGGCGAAATATTCGGTTTTCTCGGGGCGAACGGTTCCGGCAAATCGACGACCATCCGCATGTTGTGCGGCATCATCACGCCGACATCCGGTACCGGCACAGTCGCCGGTTACGACATGATGCGGGAGCCCGAAGACATTAAACAGGCCATCGGTTACATGTCGCAGAAGTTTTCTCTGTATGAAGATCTGACGCCTTACGAAAACGTACGTTTTTATCTGGGTATTTACAGCGTTCCGCAAAATCAATGGCCGGAGCGCGTGGACTGGATATTGAATATGACGCGCCTGCAGGAGATTCGCAATCGCCTCACGCGGGAATTGCCTCCGGGGTGGCGCCAACGGCTGGCATTGGGCTGCGCGCTTTTGCATAAACCGCGAATTCTGTTTCTGGATGAGCCGACGTCGGGCGTTGATCCGATTACCCGTGAGCATTTCTGGACCTTTATCCGGCAACTTGCCGCCCGTGGCATTACGGTTTTCGTGACCACACATTATATGGATGAAGCGCGCTTTTGTGAACGGATTGTCATGATCAATGCGGGTAACATTGTGGCGGCAGGTTCTCCTTCAGAAATTATCGCGGCGGCCTGTCCCGGTGAGCCTGACGCTGATCTGAACGACGCGTTCATTACGTTGATGAAGAGGACACAGGATTGAATCCCTTAAGATTGAAAGCCATTGTCCGCAAGGAATTTTATCACCTGATCCGCGATTACCGCAGCCTGTATCTGGCGTTTGCCATTCCTCTGCTTTTGATCATCCTTTTCGGTTATGCGCTGAGTCTGGACGTAGATCATATCAAAACCATCGTCGTGGATTATGACAAGACCCCACTTAGCCGCGATTTTGCGGGTAAGTTGAACGCCTCACCCTACTTTGATATTGTCGCGAATCTTGATTCATCGCAGCAGATAGCCAATTATCTCGATCATGATGAAGCGTCCGTGGCCGTCGTTATTCCTCCTGATTTCACGAAAAATATCGGAGCGGATCGGGAAGCGCAGATGCAAATCATCATCGACGGCAGTGATCCGATTTTTGCCGGCGCCGTGCGCGGGTATTTAACGGCCATTACCGAATCGTACAATTCAAAGCTGCTGATTTCTTTCCTCAACCGCCAGGGACAGAAGACCATCAGGCCTCCCGTGGACGGCCGAATCCGTATCTGGTTTAATGAGGATCTGGAGAGCCGCAATTTTATCCTTCCGGGAATGATCGCCATTATTATTATGATTGTCGGCGCCATGCTGACGTCACTGGTGATCGCGCGGGAATACGAAGGCGGTACGATGGAGACGATTAAGTCTCTGCCGATTCACGCGGGCGAATTGCTTTTGGGTAAGGCGATTCCTTATTTTTTCATCGGGCTGGCCAATGTGCTCATCGCCATGCTGCTGGGGCAGGTTCTTTTCGGCGTCGTGCTGAAAGGGAATTTCTGGCTGATGATCTTTGCCACATCTTTATATCTGGTGTGCGCGCTTGCTCTGGGGCTGCTCATTTCAACCGTGACCAAATCGCAGCTGATGGCCAACCAAGCGGCGGTCATGCTGACCTATCTGCCGTCATTGCTCCTGTCCAATTTTGTTTTTCCGATTCTCAATATGCCGACGGTGTTGCAATGGATAACTTATCTTGTTCCGGCAAGATATTACATAGATATTCTGGTGGGCGTCTATCTGCGCAATACCGGCATGAGCTATCTTGGGTCGGATATGGCGGTATTAAGCGGCATGTGTCTCATCCTGATTGCGCTCAACTACCTCATGCTGAAAAAGGAAGGTTTATGAACTGGTTCCGGATTCGGGAATTAGTGCGCAAGGAATTTATTCAACTGCTGCGGGATAAGCGGAACCGACTGGTTCTCTTTGTCGCGCCGCTCATTCAGATGCTGGTTTTCGGCTATGTCGTCAATTATGATATTCGTTATATCCGTGTTGCGGTTGTTGATTATTCCCATACGCAGGAAAGCCGGAAACTCGCTGCTGCTTTTGAAGGCAGCCGTGTTTTTTCCATCACCCATACCTTAACCGATGAACGAATGCTTGAGGATTTGCTGCTGCGCGGCCAGGTGGATATGGGAATAAAAATTGCCCCCGATTTTGCAGCGGTCATCCGCCAGGGGGAGACGTCCGCCATCCAGATTATCGCAGACGGCGCCATGAGCAACATGGCGGCGCTGCGTATGGCCTACACGGTCAGTGTCCTGGAGAAATTTAACAGTGAAACACTCCGTGAACTCTATCCGCAGTCTATGCGTTACGGCAGAATCGACGCGCGCGTGCGCACTTGGTATAACCCCAATATTGAAAGTCAGTATTTCTTTGTGCCCGGTATTGTGGCGTTTGTCATTATGCTGATTTCCCTGCTTTTAACTTCTATTGCCATTATTCGCGAAAAAGAAGCGGGCACCATGGAGCAACTCATCGTCACGCCTATGAAATCCCATGAATTCATTCTTGGAAAAACGATTCCCTATATCATCATTTCACTCCTCCAACTGACCGTGGTCATTATCATCGCCATCACGTGGTTTCAAATACCGCTGGCAGGAAGCATTCCGCTTTTGTTTTTCGCCGCCTGCTTATTCCTGCTGAGCACGTTGGGCATTGGTCTCTTTATCTCCACCATATCCACGACGCAGCAGCAGGCCATGATGACGACATTCTTTTTTATTCTCCCTTTTTTCATGCTCAGTGGTTTCGTTTTTCCCATTGCCAATATGCCGGTCATTGTCCAATGGCTTACCTATCTTAACCCGTTGAGATATTTTCTGGTGATCCTGAGGGGCATATTTCTCAAAGGCGTCGGGCTCAATGTCCTCTGGCCTCAATATCTTTTCCTGGCGATCCTGGGGATGATCGTTTTTTCGGGTGCGATTGCCCGCTTCAAAAAACGGCTGGATTAGTGTAAGGAAGAGGCTGAAGACTGAAGACTGAAGGTTGTAAAGCATATGCTGAAGGTTATTGAAGATGAAAAACTGATTGTCAAATATGCGCGGCTGTTTGCTAAAAACTTCAAGCCGTTCATTGATGAATCCATTAAGGTAAAACTGGGGCATCAAGGGGCGAGTTTTGTGGCGAAAGTTTCCTGGTCGAAGAGACTGGGGATCTGGATATTTTCTCAGGCGACAAAAGACGTGCGCTATTGGAACGTTTTCGGCATCGGTAGACCACAGGCCGGCAGCCATCTGCCCATCACCGCCGAAATAAACTTCCCCTGGGTGGGTATCGACCGTAAAACCGGTGCGGCTTTTGCCCGAGACGCGTGGGACCGCATCTACGCGATTCATCGTGGTAAAATCGGCGGCGGGAAAAAGGGGATCGGCAAATCGCTGTTTGAAGAGAACTATCGCGGCGTCTGGGCCTGGATGGAAGACGGCGGTTCACTGACGCAGGTCGCGATAATCGGTGCCCTTCACAGCAGTCGTTTTGCCCTGCAAACCGCTCAATTTGTCAGCAAAATTGAAAAGCTGAAATCAAAAGCGTCTTTATCTCCCCAGACGTTGCTCAATTTTTCTGAAGTATCTTTTCATGAGGAACTTGTCGGGAGCCCGCCTGCTCCGCCTCTTGATAATGAAGCCTACGCCTGCGATCATAACTTAATTGTCAGCCATCTGGCGGCGCTTTTGCGTCGCTGGAAATTTAAAATCGGCAATGACGTGAATTCCGAGTTATTTCTGATGCACCCTGGCTCTGACAAAATATCTCACGTTTTCGCTGTTTCGGCTGATAGCCATGAGCAAAGCCTGCTGTCTGCAACGGCAAAATTGCTTTTGCAGCAATCCGCCGAGGCAGGTCATCCGTCTGCAATTTTGGTCATGCCGGAAGATAAAATGAATATGTATGTTCAGCAAATGCAACGGATACACATTGAAGTGCTCGGTTACCGTCTGGAGGGTGAACGAATAATTTTTCCGGATTTGGGCAAAATCAGGTTTGCAAACCAGGCTTCACAGGGCGCTTTATGAATAAAATCCTTCGT
Organism: Smithellaceae bacterium; assembly: GCA_030690945.1. Lineage (GTDB taxonomy): Bacteria > Desulfobacterota > Syntrophia > Syntrophales > Smithellaceae > UBA8904. The sequence goes on from JAUYFM010000002.1 coordinate 56,450, forward strand.
CGCTTCTTGCAGATGCTTAAGCGGCGCAATGTGGGCGTTAATTCATGGAAGGTAAATTACTTATGGACGAAATGCTTGAAATGGGCCGACAGGTCCTGACGGCCCAACCCTTCAGTATGCTGATCGGAGCGGAGCTGATCGGTTTTGCCGTGGGCAGCGCCGAGTTAAAAGTGCCCATCAAAAACGAACTTAAACAACAACATGGATTCCTGCATGGCGGCGTTGTCAGTTACGCTGCGGACAATGCACTCACCTATGTGGGCGGCAGTGTATTGGGACCGGGTGTCGTAACATCGGAATTTAAAATCAACTATGTGAGGCCGGCGATTGGTGACTACATTGTCGCGCGAGCGACGGCGATTTACGCCGGAAAAACTCAGGCTGTCTGCCGTTGCGATGTTTTTGCCGTCAAGGACGCAAAAGAGAGTCTGTGCGCGACAGCTCAGGGCACCATTATCAAAATTGGACCTTCCCAATAGTCGATCTGTATGAAGTGGAGGCAATCTCGGAAAGACGAAAGGATGGACGCAGAGAAAAACATCCCTGCGGTTTCCTCAATGAAAACAGCAGGGATGTTCCTGTTACTTATTCAACATTGTCGATTTTCGCTTGGAATCGAACCATGTTAGCTTTGCTCTTGGAAATCTTTTTAATATTTTCCCATTCCTTATCGCTTTTGATCCACCAGAAATACTGAGTCGGCGACGTCATCTTGCCATCTTCAATAGTCTGGACGGACCCGTTGATCAGGAGTCTGCCGTTGGGATTGATGCCGAAGATTTCCGTGGGGATCTTGTCGCCGAGAATCGGTAGCGCTTTCGGGAATGCGGCGCGGATCGCCCGCACATCAGAGGGCGTGCCTGCTACTTCAATGGCTTTTGCCAGGGCGTGGGTGGCACCATAATTTCGGTAGCACTCGGAGGTTACGATTCTCTTATATGTGGCCATGAATTTTTTATTGAATGCTTCCGAAACCGGAACCGGGACAGTGGAAGCGCCGGCGACGCCGATGGTGTTGTTCATCAGCTTATAGCCTCTGAGCAGATTGCCCATGTAGTCGATTTTGGCCTGGTCGATGGCGATGAATCCGCCTTTAAAGCCCATGCCGCGCGCCTGTTCGATGACCAGAGCCGTGGTGGCCGAAGGGCCGCCGATCAGAAGCGCATCCGGTTTGGTGGCGAGCGCCGCCGTCAGCGGTGCGGAAAAGTCCGTTTCCGTGTAATAATTAGCCGGTTTGTCGATCGTGATGGTTCCGCCGGATTTCACCCAGTAATCACTAAAAGCCTTGCGCCATTCCTCTCCATAAGCACCGGTCGTGGTGACCATGGCCACTTTTTTCCAGCCTTTTTTCAGGGCGATTTCCACAAACTGCTGAATGTAAACGGTAAAGGCAGGTGCCGTGCAGCCGATTAAGAGCGTGTTGCCTAACTGGACGACTTTGGGTGTGCTGGTATAGGCCATCAAAAGAAACTCGTTGCCTTTTTCTTCGTTGATTTTGGTCATGGCCGCGATGGTCGTAAATACGGCATTGTAAACGGCGACGGCCTTGGCGGCTTGAAGTCGGCGGGCGTTGTTCACGGCGGTTGTCGGATCGCTCCGGTCGTCTAATTTCTCAAGTTTGAATTTATATTTTTTCCCTTTAATGTTGATGCCGCCGGCCGCATTAATTTCGTTGACGGCCGTCTCGATACCGAAGAAACAGTCCTGACCATACTCGGCGGCGGGACCGCTCAACGGTCCTGAAAATCCAATTAAGATGTCATCGGCGCTGGCTGCTACGGCCCATGTCATCACCAAACAGCTGACCAGTGTGAAAACTATACCCTTCCAATGCTTCATTTCTTCTCCTCCTCTTTTTTGTTTAGTATCCCCCTGCTTCAGTATCTAAAAAAATCAATAAAAAAGCCAGCATACAATTCTGTACGCATCAAACAAATTTACGGATTGAACAAAATCAGCTTTCTTGGCATGCACGGTAAATTCTTTGAAATTTAATCTTATCAACAGGTTAATTCAATATATTACATTTGTCTTGATAATTTGAGTATAAAAAAAACAATCTTATCTGTCAATGTAATAAACATGAAATCGAAAATTAATTTTGCTGAGTGTTGTTCATGGCCTCATAAAATAAAGATGTTCCTAGTCAAGCCTAAAATAAATCTGTTATATTCTTCAAAGCGGTTTTTACTCAGATCTTGTATTTCCAAGAAAGTCAAGTTTTTGTAAATATTTCTTGTAAAGGCCATGGATATTTGATTAATAATATACAACAGAAATTGAGGAGAAGCTATGGGCGAAGGTATAAATGATTACACAAAAAACATCGTTGATTTGAGACGCCACATGTGGATGGACGGCATTGAAGTGGAATTACGCCGGCTGATCTGGCAGATTGCCGTGGTCGGCAAGTACATTTCCGCCAAGATCCATGAATCAAACCGTAAACTGGCTGGTTTTAAAAATATCTACGGTGAAGAACAGCTGGCACTGGATCGCGTGACCGACGACATCCTGAAAAATAAATTGCAGCATTCCGGATTTGTCAGCCACTACGCTTCCGAAGAACTGGAAGACATTGTCGCCATAGGCTGCGGTCAGGAAAAATACATTGTCACCGCCGACCCGCTTGACGGTTCTTCGCTGGTGGACACCAATTTGTCCATTGGCACGATCATCGGCATCCACAACAAATCCATTTTTGATAGCGGAAGAAATTCGATGGTGGCCGCGCTTTACATCACCTATGGTCCGCTGATCACGATGATCTATTCGGCGGGCAAGGGCGCGCACGAGTTTGTCCTGGATCGTGAAGGGGAATACGTCCTTTCCGAAGAAAACATTCAACTCAAGGAAAAGGGGTCTATCTTTTCACCCGGTGGCCTGCGCCGCGACTGGACTGCCGCGCATCTGAAGTTCATTGAGAAGCTGGAGGAAGACGGCTACAAGCTGCGCTACAGCGGCGGGTTTGTTCCCGACATCAATCAGGTTTTGATTAAGAAAGGCGGGCTGTTCACTTATCCCGCGCTGAAAAAATCGCCTCAGGGGAAATTGCGGCTGCTATTCGAATTACAGCCGATGGCTTTTATTATGGAGCAGGCCGGCGGCCTTGCCACAGATGGCAAAGAAGATATTTTATCCCTGAAAGTCACCTCGGTTAATCAACGTGCGCCGATTTACATCGGCTCTGCAGCGGAAGTGAAAATGGCGGGGCAATTCCTGTCGCAATAATTACAGTTTATAAGGAGCAGTCATGATTTACGAAAACAAAGATCAGTTGAAAAAAGGATGCAAATCGATACTGGCCTTCGATGGCGACGAGGTCCGCGTTTTAGATGAAGGCAGATTTCAGAATAAATTGATTGACGATTTGATGTATACTGTCGTGTTTAGTCCCGATCCGGGAACGAAGGAAGCAGCGGGCTTTCTGATTCGCCGGGGCGCCGCCTCGCTGGGGATTGTGTCTGCGTCGATTCAATCGCTTTATGAGGCGATGGGACGAAAGGAAATCGGCGGTTTCACTGTTCCCGCAATCAATATCCGCGGCATCAGCTATGATGTCGCGCAGGCCGTTTTTCGCGCCGCGCTGAAAGGGAAAGTGGGACCGGTCCTCTTTGAAATAGCCCGTTCGGAAATCGATTACACGGAGCAAAGACCGCATGAATATACATGCGCCATTATCGCGGCGGCCGTCAAATCCGGATGGCGAGGCCCGGTTTTTCTGCAGGGCGATCACTTTCAGCTGAACGCCAAAAAATTTGCCGCGGACGCGGAAAAGGAAACACAGACGGTCAAGAACTTGATTTGGGAGGCTATCGAAGCCGGATTTTACAACATCGACATTGATACGTCCACGCTGGTGGATTTGTCTCAGCCCACGGTCAAGGATCAACAAAGAACCAATTTTACGCTCGCGGCGGAACTGACCACCATGATCCGCGATCTGGAGCCGGAAGGCATTACCATATCCGTAGGCGGCGAGATCGGCGAAGTCGGCGGCAAGAACAGCACGGTCGAAGAGCTGCAGGTCTTCATGGACGGCTACCTGGAAGAACTCAAAAAGCGTGGCGACGGGTTTGCGGGTATCAGCAAGATCAGCGTACAAACCGGGACGACGCATGGCGGCGTGCCGCTGGCCGACGGCACGGTTGCGAAAGTTAAAATTGATTTCGACGTTTTGGAAAAATTGTCGGAGACCTCCCGCGCTCAGTATGGTCTGTCCGGCGCCGTTCAGCATGGCGCCTCCACGCTGCCCGACGAAGCGTTTGACCGTTTTCCCGCTACCGGCACAGCCGAGATTCATCTGGCGACCGGTTTTCAGAACATGATCTATGACAGCAAAGGTTTCCCGGCAGAGCTACGGGCGAAAATTTATGATCATCTGAAAACCAAAATGAAAGATGAATGGAAGGAAAAAGATACGGAAGAGCAGTTCATCTACAAAACCCGTAAGAAAGGATTCGGACCGTTCAAACTGGAATTGTGGCATCTGCCGGCGGGCATCCGCAGTAAAATATGCGCCGAACTGGAGCATCAATTTGTCTTTCTGTTTGACAAGCTGAAAGTTAACGGAACGCGTCCGACCCTCGACAAATATATTAAGCCGGTCGATGTGCCGCTGAAAATGCCGGCGGCGCTGAAATAAGAAAATGAAAGCGGCTGTTTTGGAGAAAATTACGAGTGTTCGTGAAAATCCACAGCCGCTTTCTTTTATGGAGCTTCCCGATCCGGTGCCTGTCCCGGGACAAATCCTGGTTCGCGTTTCCGCCTGTGGCGTCTGCCATACGGAACTCGACGAAATCGAAGGCCGGACGCCGCCGTCTTCTTTCCCTTTTATTTTAGGACATCAGGTTGTGGGTGTGGTTGTGAATCGCGGCCCTCAAGCTGCTAAGTATGCGCAGGGTGAAAGAGTCGGCATCGGTTGGATCGGCTGGGCCTGCGGGCAGTGTCCGGCATGCCGGGAGGGTTTGGAAAACCTCTGTCCGGATTTTAAAGCCACCGGCCGGGATTTGCCGGGTGGTTATGCGCAGTATGTTGCTGTGTCGGAGAATTTTGCTTTTTCCATTCCGGAAATCTTTTCCGACGCGCAGGCTGCACCGCTGCTCTGCGCGGGCGCCATCGGTTTCCGTTCGCTTCGTTTGGCCAATTTAACGGATGGCCAGCCTCTGGGCCTGACGGGTTTCGGCGCTTCGGCGCATCTGGTTTTACAACTGGCCCGTCATCTTTATCCCCATTCCGAATTATTTGTTTTTGCCCGCTCCGAATGCGAACAGCAATTTGCTCTGGATCTGGGGGCGCATTGGGCGGGTAACACAGGTGAAAAAAGTCCGCAAAAGCTCTCCGCCATCATTGACACAACGCCTGTCTGGAAGCCGGTTGTCGAAGCACTAGAAAATCTCGCGCCCGGCGGAAGGCTGGTGATCAATGCCATCCGCAAAGAAGAAGCGGACAAGGATCAACTGCTTCGTTTGGATTACCCACTGCATTTGTGGCAGGAAAAGGAAATCAAAAGCGTCGCCAATGTGGCGCGCCGGGATATTGAAGAATTTCTGGCTCTGGCCGCGCAATACCCAATTATTCCGGATGTGGAAGAATATCCCTTCGCTGATGTGAACCGTGCGCTCTCCGAATTAAAAGCAGGCCAAATCCGTGGCGCAAAAGTATTGAAGATGGAATAGCCCAGTATACGGGGCACAAGACGCTCTCTCAGATATAACTTATATTAATAGGCAAGACCAAACTATACGCGCTACTAGGGCAAGTAACGAACTCTGTCATATACATTCCAGAATTCCTTTCAACCATTTGACTGCTTCTGGAAAATAATTTGTGTCAAGAATGAACTCCTGCCCCCTGCCAACGGTATTCAGTTTTGTACCTCGTTTGGTTTGTTGCCATCGGGTTAAATTAGAATGATACGTTAATGGGCATTTTCCATTACGCGGATAAAACCATTCTGGCAATTCCCATTGGCTCGGTGTTTTGGCATCTTGAGCAGTCAATACCAAACTTTTTGAATACCTCTGAAACACTCCAGCTCCATCCTGCTTTGGTAAAGATAAACCTAATAGCGATAGGTACTTGGATGCAACATACAGTGTGTTATTCTTATCGGAACTACGGTGGAAATGCGGGTGATACTCAGCCCATTTATAATCGGATGGTTTACAACTATCAATTTTCAGAACATGGCCAATTTGCAGCCAACCCCATAGTATGTGGCGCAATGGCGAGCCTTTGTCCCACAAGAATTTCCCATTTCTAGTCAGGGTATTCCGGAATAGACCAAAAAACAAAAAAATATCGTCAGCTTGTACACCATTTTTTTGTAAGTGCCCTTGGGCTGCACCTGTTTGTCCGAATATTGGTTTCCATTCAGAATGACGAGGAAGACTATAACGATTGATGTCAGGATCCAGATGCGCAAAGTGTGAGGCCGGTTTACGCCCATTTGTCAAATCAGAAACGAGCGAGCCAAGATTATATTCCTGCCAGTGAATATCCTCATAACGTATTGATGACTGACTGTCGGGTATTGGAAACGATAACATCCGTCCGTCCGGGAGTATCGGGCTTGGTTTTCTGCCAGACGAGGAGTCAAAACCTTTTCTGCTAAATATAATTCTCATGATCAAGTCCTTTAATCATCATTGCTCGGCCAACAGGTGGGCGGTGCATTGATTCCGACCTTTTGCTGCTTTATAAAAGCGATAAAAGTCGAGACTACTTCTGGGGGGAATTTGCACTTGTGAGCCCTACCGACCTTCAAATCACGCAAAAAATGGGGGAGATTAATTGGTTTAGAACCGAAATAGTAGAAAGTATTTGCAATAAGAACGTACTTACCCCCTAAATCGCGAATTTTCGTTTTCGGATTTTCAAATGTTCCGTTAGAGTGCATTGATTGAAGTTGCAGGAAGTCACCATTAGGTAATGGTTTGTATATATTGTCGCCACGCTTATTCACGACTTTCCCTTTTGAAAAATCAGGTATTTTTAGTGCGTACTGACTGTCACGGTAATAGTCGGCAAACGGAATTTTTCTTTCGATTTGCATGGCATAAATGATTTTATTACCGCTTCGCTTTGGGCTCAATCCGACGACCCAATCTCCAACCTTCGCTGTCCTTCGTATTACTGGCTTGCAGTCCGCTAGAGTACAGCACCCCCAGAAAGGGTTTGGCGAGAATCCTGTATCATGAGTGACAACGTATGAATAGAGCTTCATTTGCAGTCATCCTTCCCACTGACGAGAAATCAGCTAAAGTGTAGCTAAAGGAAGATCTTATGGTTCGTTGACATATGTCAAAATGTTAAAAGCTTTTTTCACACTATTGCCCGCTATCATACTACCAACTTAGAATCTTAAGGGATATTCCAATAACCTACCCAAAGCGTTTATTGAATAGTTCAAGTTCCCACTCAGGAATTGACAGTTGCTGCTCAGTGGCTTTTTCTTTTATTGCTTCTATGATCTTCTGATACTCAGATCTTTCTCTAATTTTCGTCCACTTAATTTCATCCTTATACTTAGTTTGATTTATAACAATACTGTCTACAGGGCAATGTGGCGGGGCATTAATTTCCCCTAAGCACCAGTAATATTTCAGTGCCAAGTTAAGTAATTTTTGTGCAATACCATACCTATAGCTTCCATCAGTCAAAATGTTCTGACCAACATCTTCTTTTGCTTGCTCAATCAGGCTTTCTATGTTGCCATAATGTTGTTCTTCGCTACAGCCCTCAAAATATTGCGGAATAAGATGAGCCTTGATGTATTTTATGAGACTATCACGAAATCGTTTTACGTCTTCTGAATTTATGTCAGCATTTTTTTTATATAGATTTGCGCGCTGAACAGATCCAGCCCATGCCATAGTCCATAGCTCATTCATGACAAATAGTTTTTGGTTGCGGCGGATCAACAAATTTTTACATGCCATATTTATCCTTTATAATCCTGAATGCTTTTTCCAACACAGTTAGATGGGTATTCTTATCACCAATAATAATGGAAACTTTAGTCATATGTAAGCATTTGTTTAATTAACAAAAGTTAACTACTCTTTCTACATTATTAAGTAATAGCGTACATGTCCGCCAACGACTTTATTCTTGTTACCATTTCCTTAACCAGCCAATCCGGCTTGATTATTTTCGCTTCTGCACCCAACGATAACAACCAGCCGATCAGCTCCGGCCTGGAAGATGCCGTAAGTTTAAGGATAATCCTGTCTTTACCTTTTTGGATAATTTCCTGATTTGGGCTCCATCGCCGCTCCGCAACGTATGCAGCAGCCCACCCGGCGAAGGCCACCTCTACTTCAAATGCTTCTTCTTTAATGACACCGAAATGCTGATTGAATGTTTTCTCAAAATCGAATTTATCAGGCTGGAACGTGACATCCGTCATAGCCACCGACTTCATGCGGTGGACAGCCAGCAGGGGATCATACTTCGGAGGCCTATAGGGTTTTCCCGGTTCCTTGGCTTTCTGCGCGTGGAGATAGATCGCGTCGTGATAAGAAAAGAGCTTCAGTGGTTTGATATGGAATGTTTTCGGCCGTGGCGCTTCGATGGCCTGGTAGGTCAGCTTGCAGACCTTTTGCTTTTCCATGGCGTCGATCAATGTGTGGATGATTTGATGCTGCGGCGTGTAATCTATGGTGCCGGGACGAAACGCGGCAAAATGGCATTCGCCCATCTGTTGACCATTGGCAAGCGCGGTCTTGCTCTTCAAAATCGCCTGCGTTGCCTCCTCATAGAGCTTTTTCCCGACAAGATGCTGTGTAAAGGCCTTGCAAAGTTGCAGAGATTGAAGTTCGGCTTCGGTCAATGGAATATTTTTGAGTGAAGCAGGTGATTTCTTGATTCGAAAATAGCTCCTGTTGCCCTGTTTGGTCTCTTCAATGGCCATACCGTAGGATTTATGGATATTGTCAATCAGTCTCAGGACAGTCTGCTTGGAGCAGTTTAGGGTTTTGGCCAGTTCTGTCAGTGAATGACGCTCGCCGGAAAAAAGCAGGCGGACAAACAGGCTGATGAGCTTCTCTCCATAGCTTTTGTAAAGATCACGTTTTGCAGGCATGTTTTCTCCTTGATTCTGTGATTCGGCAAATAAAAACAGTGAATTAATAGTAATGCATCACTCCAGTAATGTAAATGAATAAATTACAAATCATACCGCAATATGGAACGATGATGTGAGATAGTACCCCCTGCTTTGCAAATCCTTTTCGATAACACAGTGAAGGATAAAGCCATGCGCGGAAAGGATGAAATAATATGATGACTGTGTACGTTCAAAAAAGGGGGGAAAGATGTCTTGCCTGAATAAAAATTATACCTTCGATCGGTTTGTTGTCGGGCCATGCAATGACTTTGCACAGGCTGCTGCCATTGCTACAGCTAAGGCGCCGGCTAAAAACTATAATCCGCTTTTTATTTACGGGGGTACCGGCCTGGGGAAAACGCATCTGCTCCATGCCATTGGCTTGATGATAGCAGCATCTCAACCGGATTGCAGGGTCATGTACGTATCGGCGGCAGAATTGACGACCGAATTGATTAATGCCATTCGCACTGATCGCATGCCCCTGTTCAGGGAAAAATATCGCAACGCTGGTTGCCTGCTCGTTGACGATGTTCATGATCTGTCAGGAAAGGATAGAACTCAGGAAGAACTTTTCCATACTTTTAACACCTTGCATGATTCAGACAGGCAGGTGGTCATTGCCGGAGGCAAATTTCCAAAAGATATAGCCCACTTGGAAGAACGGCTGCGGTCCCGTTTTCAATGGGGCTTGATTGCCGAGGTCAAGCCCCCGGATATAGAAACGCGCACCGCCATCATCAAAAGAAAATTGCAGGATAGCAAAACAGGCATATCCGATGAGGCTGCTCATTACATCGCGGAGCTGGTCACGTCAAATATCGGAGAACTGGAAGGGTTTCTGGTGCAAGTCAGCTCGTATTCCGCTTTTGCCGGAAGTGAAATCAACATTGATCTACTTAAGCGGGCCATAAAAATATTTCAGAAATTTGATCCTAAAACAGAGTGATGATTGTTCAGGAGGGTAGGATGAACATTACCGAATTGGTCATTGTAGCCGGCAAGGCAAATACATTGTTTAAGAAAATCAAAGAAAAATATCCGAAGCTGCCAGGTTATCTGGTCTATTCATCACCTCACGGTCAGTGCAATTTAACGACTGATCTTTTTGAAATATTAAAAGCGTTCCCTGCCATGATCGTTGCTTCCAGTCAAAAAGAAAAAACCGTGGCCCTTGTGCAAAGCATCGTGTCGCTGGAGAAAGAAAAGAAAGATAACGTGAATGCAAAAGAAACCGTGGCGGATAAGATCAAACAGCTTAAAAACGATTTGTCACAAATGATCGATGAACTGGTGCTGCGGGATGATACCTTTGTGGAAATTCGCTTCGATGAAAAAAAAGTCAACCTGCCCTTGATTTATGAGCTACAGAAAGACGAACTGGTCGCCCGGGTGCATACTCCTCAAACAAAGGCATCCATCAGGATAGTTTTAGGAACGCTGCGGGATTTGCAGTAGTTATTCAAGAACCACTAATATTGAACGGCGGTATGCTCATGATTATGGACAAAACTTCCATTATTCTTGATGATAAAAACGCGCACTATGTTTTAATCAGCAAAGTAATACGCATTGTAAAAGATAAATACAATAACAAGTTCAGAATCAGCGACATCACTTCTCTTAAAGAATTCACGATCACTGAAACGAAATATTTAAGAAAAATATTTTCTCCCGACATTACCGGTTTATACGCCTGGGAACATCATTTCTGTTTCATTGGAAACATGTGGCATTACGATGAATCAGATCAATATGATTACAGAAAGATAATCAGATATATTCTGCTGCTGCTCAATAAGGGCAAAATTCCAATTGGAGAAACAATTAAGACAAATGATTATCGAGTCGTAAAAAGTATTTATTATGACTGGTTTAATTTATTGGACTGTGAATCGCGGTGGTTATATGAAATAAACTTTAACGAAAGAGATTTTATAATATTTATTTCACAGAACCTTAAAAACAGGCTTGGCAACATGAGCATTTATGATTTTGAATTCCTTAAAACCTTTATGGAGGCAAAACAAGATTATCATGCAAAGAAGGTTCTTGAGGCCATTATGGGTGTAGAAAGTTGTAGCAATTGAAAGGAGAATTTATGCGATCAATTCATATGGCTGGTGGAATGCTTACTTTCAATCTTGGCAAAGCCCGCAAGATTCTTCACACGACCGTGTGCTCCCAGAATTAAAAGCAGGCCAGGTCCGCGGCGCGAAAGTATTAAAGATCGATTAGCCGCGAAATACGAACGACGAGATGCGCGATCCGTCTTATCCGTCTGCCTGCCAGCTTGCGACATACTCCAGTGGCTTCAACTGAGGTGCGGCATCGTCTTTACGCCATGACCCTTTCAATCCCAACTCGTTTGCTGTGAGCCCAAAGTGGCACATGGCGATGCCCATGTCGATATCCTGCAAAGAAACCTCCCGCAGCTGCCGGTAACCGATGGCGCGCGAGATATAGAAGGAAAAGGTTTTTCGCGTTTTGTCGCAGACAATGCGCCAGGGTTGCTTATTGGAAGCTGACGGCGCCAGACGGACATTTTCCAGGACTTCGGCATAAGGACCAGCCTCATCAGGGGAGAGCGGCCAAGAGAGACTGCCGTTGAAAAATAATTCCGGCCAGGGTTTGCGATGGTCGGAGCCAACAACGCGCCGCATAATCCGTTCCGTCAGGCTTCTGCGATCCGCCGCATAGCCTATGGGGCTGACACTGGGCAGCGTTTCCTTTTCCCGTACACCGGCCGCCCGGCCAAATGCACTGATCGCAAACGTGCCGCCCAGCCAGCAGGTTCCCAGACCCAGTTCAGTTGCCTTCAGAATGAGTTTTTCCTTGCAGTAGCCGTAATCCTCTGCGGCCATCGGTGCTGGCAGGAAAATCCCCGCGAGAAAAAGGCGCGCGTTTTTAATCACGCCGTAGGTGCCCAGCTTTTTCCACTCCTCCCGGGACATGGACGCGATGGAGATGAGCTCAAATCGTGGCTGATGACCAAAGGGCCCAAGATGGGGGCCATGAACTGTGTCTGAAAATTGTCGCAGGATTGAATCTTCGATGGGCCTGTCCGCATAGGACCGGCACGAATAGCGTTTTAGAATGACATCCGATACAGGCGCCATAATGCCTCCTTTAAAATTACTGTTGTCAATTATAGCACGATTACTCTATACTGAATGCGAAAAATTACATCACCATTCTTGAATTCGGAGGAATACAGATATATGAAACTGGCCACCGTTGAACAAATGCGCGGGATGGATCGCCACGCGATCGAAACATTGGGCATTGCCGAAGAGATCCTTATGGAGAACGCGGCGCTGGCGTCCGCCGCGCTGTTGAAAAGCCAAGTCGGCATTTGCGGCAAGAAGTTTGTGATCTTCTGTGGTGCGGGTAATAACGGCGGCGACGGCCTGGCGGTGGCGCGCCTGATCAACTCCTGCGGCGGAAGTGTAAAAGTGTTTCTGGTGGCGTCGCCTAAAAAATATGCCGGTGCCGCTAAAACGAACTATGAGATAGCCTGCAATATTTCTCTGGATGTTCAACTGTTGACAAAAGCCGAAGAAGCAAGAATCGAAACGTTACATTGCGATGTCGTTGTTGATGCGATTTTCGGCACGGGCCTGGATCGCGATGTTAAAGGCCTGGCCGCCGATGTGATCGCGCTGATCAATGCTTCCGGACGGCAGGTGTTGAGCCTGGATATTCCCTCCGGTATCAACGGCGATACGGCACGGGTCATGGGTGTCGCGGTCAAGGCTGATTACACCGTTACGTTTGGCCTGCCGAAAATCGGTAATCTGCTCTACCCCGGCTATGATCATTGCGGGGCGCTCACCGTGACGCATATTTCTTTTCCGCCATCGCTTTATAACAGACGGGATCTGGCGGTACAGACCAATGACAGGGTTTTGTTGCCACCCCGACCTGCCGAAGCTTACAAAGGCTCAACGGGGGATGTTTTGTTTATTGCCGGAGGCGCCAACTACTTTGGTGCGCCGTATTTTTCCGCCATGTCGTTTTTGAAGGCTGGTGGAGGCTACGCAAGGCTTGCTTCGCCGGCATCGATTATTCCATTTGTCGCGCAGTCAGGCCGCGAAATCGTTTATCTGCCGCAAAGAGAAACGGCGGCGTTCAGTCTGTCGCTTAAGTCCAAGCCGGAGTTGCTCGCGCATGCAGAAAAGGCCGACATGGTGGTGATAGGCCCCGGCCTGTCTTTACAGGAAGAAACGACGAAGCTGGTGCGGGAGCTTGCCGCGGCTATTTCCAAACCGCTTTTGATTGACGGCGACGCTTTGACGGCCATCGCAGAGCGGCCCGAAATTTTGCTCAAAAGAAAAGCCGCGACGATTCTGACGCCTCACGCAGGCGAAATGGCGCGGCTGTCCGGCAAAAAGATTACGGAAGTGAATGCTGATAAAATCGGTGTTTTGACGGAGACCGCTCAAAAACTCAACGCCGTCATCGCGCTGAAAGGTGCGCATACGCTAATTGGCATGGCGGACGGACGGGTGTATGTCAATTTAAGCGGCAATCCCGGCATGGCGACAGCCGGAAGCGGCGATGTACTAACCGGCTGCATCGCGGCCATGCATGGCCAGGGATTGAGCCCGGAACTGGCGGCGCGTAAAGGCGTTTTCCTGCACGGTTACGCCGGAGACCTGGCCGCAGCAGCAAAAGGCCAGGACGGCATCACCGCGTCTGATATTTTGGAATACTTACCCTTGGCGCTCAAGGATGACCGGACGGGGAATATCGATGCAAAATATTATGAACCGCCGGTAATGTTGTAGGGATACAAAATTTGTGCCTCTATATGGTTAACGAGCCTGTAGAATAAGTCATTTTTGCAATAAAGGAGATTCTCAATTTCTGAAATAAACAAGCCTGGACTCTTCTATGGTTACATAATCGTATTGTGCAGTTTCCTGATACTGATGATAGTTTGGGGAGCACAATACAGCTTCGGTGTCTTCTTCAAGCCGATGCTGAATGAATTTGGGCTCTCCAGAGCAGTCCTTTCCGGCGCCTATTCAATAAACCTCGTAATACAGGCAGTAGCTTGTATTTTCACGGGTAAGCTCTGCGACAAGTACGGGCCGCGGTTAGTAGTGACTATCTGCGGGTCGCTTCTCGGAATCAGCTATTTATTGATGTCCCAGGCACAGGTAGCTTGGCAAATTTATATCATTTTTGGAATTCTTGCGAGTATTGGTGCCGCCGGCACTTGGGTTCCCCTACTTTCAACGATAGCCAGATGGTTTGTTTTCCGAAGAGGCTTGATGAGCGGCATTACTGCTGCCGGAGTTGGCGTCGGAGTCATGCTTGTGCCACCCTTGTCCAGCTACTTTATAGCAAGTTTCGGCTGGCGCACTTCGTATATCATTATCGGCCTCACCGTAATGATACTGGTCATTATCAGTGCACAGATGTTAAAACGTGACCCATCCGAAATCGGACAATCCGCTTTGGGCATGTCCATGCAACATGAAGATAGCACTCTGCATTTTACCTTCAAAGAAGCACTCCAAACCAGGCAATTCTGGTTGATCTGTGGAGTCTTTCTCATGATGGGAACATGTTTGCAATCCATATTGGTGCATATCGTTCCTCATGCCACAGATGTCGGTATAGCGGAAGTAACAGCCGCCACTATTATTTCCGTAATTGGCGGCGTCAGCATTATCAGCAAAGTATTTTTAGGTGTAGCTATGGACCGTTTGGGCAATAAACCGGTCGCTATTATGATTGCCTCGCTGATGTTAATATCCCTCATAATCATACAACTATCAGATGCCCTCTGGGTGCTTTACGTCTTTGCAGTATTTTTTGCTTTCGGTTATGGGGGATTTGCAGCTATACAATCACCTTATCTGGCTGAACTTTTCGGCCTGAAATATCATGGAACTATCTTCGGATTTACGTTGTTTATAATTGGGGCAGGAGCATTTGGACCATTTGTCGCCGGTAAAATATTTGATGCGACTTTAAGCTATCGTCTGGCTTTTACTATGCTGGCAATAATGAGTTTTCTTGCAATCCTGTTTGCCATTGGAATAAAAAAAACGCGCCATGCCTGAAAATGAAACTGCTTTCCTGAAAGTTTATGCCAACTGGATGAACCAGCAATAATGCCATCAAAGAAAAATTCGGGCCGTAATCGATAGAGGTATGATATTATGTTTTTCGAGAAAGGATATACTCGGCGACGGCGAGCAGATGGTCTTTTCCCGGGCTGTCGGCAAAGACTTTCAGCCCGTCTTTTGCCTCCCCAATGAACTGCTGTGCACGATTCAGCGAATAATCAATGCCACCGGATTTTTGTATCAAAGTGAAAATATCCCGGATGGTATCAGGGGAAAAAGCCTTTTTCTCGATGGTCTTTCTGGTTTTGTCGCGTTCGGTCTCAGTGCATTTAGCTAGTGTGTAAATCAGCGGCAGCGTCATTTTGCCTTCTTCCAGATCCTTGCCGATGGACTTACCAAAATCTTCTTCTTTAGCCATGTAATCGAGTGTGTCGTCCGTGATCTGAAAAGCCATGCCGATTTTGTAACCGTATTGTTCAAGCGCTTCAATCTGCGTTGGTGACGCTCCGCCCAGGACGGCGCCGCTTTCGCAGGCGGCGGAAATGAGCACGGCGGTTTTCTTTTCGACAATGCTCAAATACTCCGCTTCCGTGAGGTTCGTGTCGCCGCATTTCATCAGTTGGAATACTTCGCCCTCCGACATAATGTTGGTCATCTTCGACATGAGCTGAACAATCTTAATGTCGCCGATTTCGGACAGCAGCTTGAATGCTTTGGAATACAAAAAGTCACCGACCAGAACGCTCGCTGCATTTCCCCAGACGTTGTTAGCGGAGGTCTTGCCGCGTCGGATGACGGCTTCATCGATGACGTCGTCGTGCAGGAGGCTTGCGGTATGGATGAATTCAATGGAGGCAGCAAGCGGAAAACGATGTTCTCCCGAATAGCCGCACAGTCTGGAGCTGATCAACTGCAACAGGGGCCGAAACCTTTTGCCACCGCTGTCAATCAGATGATGGGCGACTTCGGGAATCAATTTGACGTCGGACGTGATGTAGCGGTCGAGGTGAATCTCGATTTGGCGCATCTCATCGGAATAGGCGGCGAAGACGTCCTGGATTTGCATATTTTAGTTTTCCCTATTATTAGCTTTAGCCTTTTATAATCTCCCCAAACAGATCATAGTCGTCGGCGGATACGATTTTACATTTCACGATCCTGCCGATTTTAGCGCCGGTTTTTTTGATATAAGTAACGCCATCGACTTCCGGAGCTTGCCTGCGGCAGCGCCCGACAAACTGGTCATCGGCACGGTCGTTTTTTTCTTCAATCAGGACTTCCTGAATAGTCCCTATTAATCTCTGATTGATCGCATGTGAGATGTCGGCCTGTTCGCTCATAATGACATCACGTCGGCGTTCCTTTTCTTTTTCCGAAATCCGTGGCGGAAGTGCTGCCGCGGCAGTGCCTTCTTCTCGCGAATAGATAAAAACACCCAGATGGTCAAATCGTATTTCGCGGATAAAATCAAGCAGACGTTCAAACCGCTTTTGCGTTTCGCCGGGAAAGCCCACTATTAGCGATGTGCGAAGCGCAACGTCGGGCATAATGCTTCGGGCTTCTCCAATAATTTCCACAATGCGGCTGGCGGACACTTTACGGTTCATCGCGGTAAGGATGTTGTCGTCAATATGTTGAACCGGCAGATCGATATAGCGGCAGATTTTTTTATGGCTGGCGATGGCTTCGAGCACATCGGTCGTGATATGTGCCGGATGCGCATAAAGCAGGCGGATCCATGAAATGCCTTCGATGGCTGCCATCTCGCCCAATAAGTCTGACAACTTCGGGCGGTTCTTTAAGTCCCGGCCATAGGCGGTGGTGTCCTGGCCGATCAGGATAATTTCTTTGACGCCTCTGTCTGCCAGCGTTTGAGCTTCCCGCAGGATGTCGGCAGGCGTTCGGCTGCGGGCAGAGCCTCGGATGGAAGGAATGGCGCAGTAGGTGCAACAGTTGGAACAGCCATCGGAAATTTTCAGATAAGCGCTGGCCGTATGGGGCGGCAATACCCTTTCATGATTGGCGGACATTAAAAAATCCGGTTTTGTGATCACAGCGGCGCGTTTTGATTTTTTTAAATGGCTGACGATGTTTCCGACTTCCCCTGTGCCGATAAATAAATCCACTTCCGGAATTTCGGCAAGTAACTCTTTCCCATAGCGTTGGGCCAGGCAGCCGGCCACGACCAGCTTCAGATCGCGCCCGCGTTTCTTTTTTTCTTCGGCCAGCGACAGGATAACTTCCAGAGCCTCTTCCTTTGCCGGTTGAATGAAAGCGCAGGTGTTGACGATAATGACGTCGGCCTGATCGGGATGGTCCACAATCGTCATGCCGGACGAAAAAGCCTGGCCGCCCATGACCTCCGAATCGATCTGATTCTTGGAGCAGCCTAATGAAATGATATGAAGTCTGGAGGGGATGTTATTTTTCACTTTGGAAGCTTTCTGATGAGAACCTTGCGGGGTTTCGCGCCGTCGGAGGGGCCGACAATGCCTTCGCGTTCCATCTGCTCGATCATGCGCGCGGCCCGGTTATAGCCGATCTTCATGTAACGCTGTACCAGCGAAATGGAGGCCTGCCCCAGTTCGCCCACTAAGGCTACTGCCTCGTCATATTTTTCGTCAGAACCATCATCTTCGTGCTGGCCTTGCGCGGACTCGAATTCAAATTTTTCAATGGAGGCGTCGTAAGTCGGTTGGGCCTGCATCTTGATGAACTCGACGATTCGGGATATTTCATCATCCGACACATACGCGCCGTGAATTCGGGAGAGTTTGGACGTGCCCGGCGGAATAAAGAGCATATCGCCCGCGCCCAGCAACTGTTCCGCGCCCGGTTGATCAATAATGGTGCGTGAATCAATTTTGGACGAAACCTTGAAAGAGATACGCGTAGGAAAGTTGGCTTTGATGAGTCCGGTGATGACATCCACGGACGGCCGTTGGGTGGCGAGAATCAGGTGAATGCCCGCCGCTCGCGCCATCTGTGCCAACCGGGTAAGGGATTCTTCCACGTCCCGCGATGCCACCATCATCAGGTCGGCCAGTTCGTCGATCACCACAACAATATAGGGAAGCTTGACGTGTTGAAACGGTGGCGTATTTTGGGCGGAACTATCCGCCACGTCGGCATCCGGCTGGGTTTCATTTTTGAGATCCTTAAACACGGCATTCATTTTACCTTTGGGGCCGGTGAGAATCATCTCGTTGTATGCATCGATGCTTTTCACGCCCAGTGTGCTGATGACTTTATAGCGGCGTTCCATTTCTTCGACCGTCCAGCGCAGCACCTGCGATGCTTTTTTCGGGTCCACCACTACCGGGTGCATCAGATGAGGAATGCCTTCATAGGAAGACAGCTCCAGACGTTTGGGATCGACCATCAGAAACTTGATGTCGTCGGGCTGCGCTTTAAAAAGGATGCTGCAAATCATGGCGTTGAGCGCGACGCTCTTGCCGGAACCGGTGGTCCCGGCGATGAGCAGATGTGGCATTTTAGCCAGATCGGCAATGACCGGCGTGCCGACAAAATCGACGCCCAGCGCGATGGGCAGGCGCAGGGGCGATGCGGTAAACGCGTCGTTGTCCAGGACATCCTTCAGAAAAACCGGATCTCTTTTGAGGTTGGGGATTTCAATGCCGATGACGGATTTGCCGGGAATCGGCGCCAGAATGCGGATGCTGGGCGCCATCAGCGCCAGGGCCAGGTCGTCTGACAGATTGGTGATACGGTTGATCTTGACACCGGACGCGGGTTCCAGTTCATACATGGTAATGACCGGACCGGGCATCACGTCAACCACGCGTCCTTCGACGCCAAAATCCGCCAGCTTCTTTTCGAGAATGCGCGAATTGGTAACCAGATGATCGCGTTTGACGCGCATATCCTTCTGGGGAGCTTCTGCAAGCAGGGTGAAAGGCGGCAGTTGAAACTTGCCGTCGGACTTGAGTTTGGAAAATTCAAAATGCGTCTGTTCGACTTTCTTCGGTTTTGCTTTTTTGGGCGGTGGATCGACCTCTTCGATTACGGGCTGGGGATTTTTTTTAATTTTGAACCGGGAAAAAAAATGGATGAAAAAAGAAAAAATCCGATCTTTGATTGCTTTAATAAATTCGTGGGCCGATTGCGAGAATTTTTCCGCAACAGTGACGAGAGAAAACTCAATGATAAAGAAAAGCGAGACAATAAAAATAAAAATCAGAATAATATAGGTTCCCGCCGGATTGAAATAACCAAGCAGGAATTGGACAATGCCCGCGCCGATCAATCCCCCCGCTTTGAGTGTTTCTCCGTAAAAAATAACACCTCCTTTAATCAAAGCGCCAAGCAGCCCGGCGCACGCCAGCGTAAAGAAGGAGAAGCCGAAGATGCACGGGGCGTTGACCACAAAAGCCGGACGCAGAAAGTATTGAAACGCGCAGAGTGCAAGCGCCAAAGGTAGAAGAAAAGAAGCGACGCCCAGCAGGCGGATGACGGAATCAGCGGCATAGGACCCAACCTTGCCTGTTAGATTATGCGTCGAGGGTTCATCCGCCACAAAGCGCGTGAAAGAAGGATCCAGCGGCGAGTAAGAAAATAGGCATAAAAAAAGAAAGATGGCCAGGGCCAGGCAGACGACGCCTTTGATCTCTCTGGTTCTTTTATAATGATCCTTGGGGTTTTCTTCCATTAGAGCGCCGTTTTAATTTCTGGCTGGATGTCTTTGATACTCACTGTGCCGGCATTCCGATAGGCGTCATAATTTTTAATAATGACCTGCCGGACTCTATCGATCAGTTCCTGCCGATCTTCCAAGGTGTAGCCTTTCACAACAATCGGTTTATCAATAACCAGTTTTATTTTCCCCGGTTTGATCTTCAGCGATCGCTTCGGCATGATGTTGCCGCTGCCGATGATCGTGATTGGGACAATCGGCACGCCGGACTGAATGGCCAGGTGAAAGGTTCCCTGTTTGAAGGCTTTGATTTCGCCGTTCCGGCTGCGAGTGCCTTCGGGGAAGGTCATGACCGATTTGCCCTGACGGATGCGCAGTGCTGCCATATCCAGGCTCTGCATGGCTTTTTCGTGATTTTGCCGGTCGATTTCAATATAGCCCGCGGCTTTCATCGCCTGGCCGAAGATGGGAATTGTGAATAATTCTTTTTTCGCAATCCAGCGGAATTGGCAGGTGACATGCGCCAGCGTAATGAGAATATCAAAATCACTCTGATGGTTGGCCATGAATACCTGCGGCTTACCGCGCAGAATATTTTCTCTGCCGATCACTTCTACTTTTGTGGCGCAAATGAAAAGCAGAACTTTACTCCACAGGCTGGCAACTTTATGGACGTTGTTTTCCGCGTTGGCAAAAAAAGAAAAGACGACGCACCAGAATGAGACAAATGCGGTAATAGCTACGCCTAAAGTGACTAAGAGTGCCGAACGAATCATCTACATTCTTTCCTCGATCATGTTATTTAAAACTGAGGTTGTATTTTTTACTTGATAATGCGGTTGAAGTCAACTGTGAATTATATTTGTCTCCATCTCATTTTGAACACGAAATAGGCGAGCAAGAGCAGATTTTTGTTGACCGCTGGTCATGCCCCATTCCAGGCGGGCTCTGAGATTGGTGAGGTTTGGGAATTTGTGAAAAAATGGCATTAAAAAAAATTTTCCCTTGACAAAAAATCATCACTCATTTATGAACGCTGCCAAAGCTGTTTAACCTAAGTTTGGCCGAAAATTGAACGCTGCATGCCCCTGAATGATTCACCGACAAGGTGCTAGGCTGCGTCATTATGGGCGATGGAGTCTCAATGGAACTATTTTTACAACAGGTGTTTAATGGAGTCATGTTGGGCAGTACATATGCCATCGTCGCCTTGGGACTGACGATGGTTTATGGCATTCTGCATGTGCCGAATTTCGCCCACGGCAGTATGTACATGCTTGGCGCGTATGTCTGTTTCTTTTTGATCACGATTTTCGGTTTCGCCTACTGGCCCGCCGTGGCGGTTTCCGCCATTGTGCTGGCTCTCGGCGGAATCGTACTTGAGTTTCTGGTTTATAAACCGTTGCGTAATGCTCCGGGCGTAAACCCGTTCATCGCCGCGCTCGGCGCCCTCATTATTTTGGAAAACGCGGTCGTGGTACTCTGGGGACCGGAGGGTCACCGCATTCCGAATCCTTACCCCGGCATTATCGATGTCATCGGCATCACCATGTCGCAGCAGCGCCTGCTGGTTATAGCCGTTGCGTTTACGATGATTTTTCTGCTTCAGCTTTTTATCAAAAAGACGACAATGGGCAGCACTATTGAAGCAGTTGCCCAGAACAAAGAAGGGGCCACGCTCGTCGGCATCAATGTTAACCGTGTATCCGCGATGACCTTTGCCATTTCCACCGGTCTGGCCGCGATAGCCGCCTGCATGGTCGCGCCGATCTTTATGATCTCACCCAGTATGGGCGCTTTGGTCGGGCTCAAAGCTTTTGTAATTGTTATCCTCGGTGGAATGGGCAGTATTCCTGGCGCCATTGTCGGAGGTATTATTCTGGGACTGATTGAAGCCATCGGCGGCGGCTACTTTTCGGCGGCATATAAAGATGTGTTCGGATTTGGTGCGCTGGTGCTGATCCTCGCTATAAAGCCAACCGGCTTGTTCGGGAAGGAGATTAAGGGCAGATGATGAAGTGGTTGAAAGCAAATTGGTTTTATCTGGTTGTACTGGTTATTGCCCTGGTCGTTCCTTTCCTTATAACGAATCGGTATTATTCACAGGTCATTACCATGAGTTGCCTTTTCGCCATAGGTGCTCTGAGTCTTAATCTGATCCTGGGTTATACGGGGCAGGCATCCCTGGCCCATGGTGGTTTTTTCGCCATAGGCGCTTACGGCGTCGCCATCCTGACCTATACACTGGGCTGGAATTTCTGGCTGGCCCTTCCTGCAGCGGCGCTTTTATCGGCTTTTATCGGCTTTCTGGTTGGGATGCCGGCGCTGCGTACGCGGGGGTCATATTTTGCCATTACTACGCTTTGTCTGGGGGAAATCATTTATCTGGTCGCGGGCAACTGGATGGAACTGACGGGTGGACACAACGGTATCGTGGGAATTCCCGTACCCAGTCCGATCATTATTCCCGGCGTCGGCAAACTGACGTTCGAAACTCAGATCATGCAGTACTATCTGGTTTTATTTTTCCTGCTGGTCACTTTATTCGTCATGAATCGTCTGGTCAAGTCTTTAAAGGGATTAACTTTCATGTCGATTCGCAATAATGAAGACTTGGCGGAAGCTGTTGGAATCAATACCTTTCGCACCAAGTTGCTTTCGTTTGTTGTCGCCAACTTTTTTGCCGCTCTGGCCGGCGGTCTGTATGCAAGCCTGATCGGCAGCATCAGCCCCAGTGTCGCGTCTATTGCGCTCACATTCAACTTCCTGATGTATGCGCTGCTGGGTGGTATTGCAACGCTGGCCGGCCCGATCCTTGGCGCGTTTGTTATGCCGATCTTGCTAGAATATATGCAGTTTCTCCAGGATTATCAAATGATCCTGTTTGGCGCGCTGCTGATCGTCGTGATTATTTACTTCCCCAGAGGCTTTATGGGATTGTTTACAACATTACGTGACAAGTTAAAGAAAATAAAGGTGGGGGCGTAAAGTGCTGCTAAAAGGTGAAAATCTGGTCAAAAGTTTTGGCGGCACAATCGCTGTCAATGATGTGACCTTCGAAGTCAATGAGGGAGAAATCCTCTCCATTATCGGTCCCAATGGCGCCGGAAAATCAGTTCTCTTCAGTTTGATTAGCGGTTCGGGCAAACCGACATCGGGCAGTATCAAGTTTGCAGGTGAAGAGATTGCCGGCTTAAGTGCTAATCGGATATCCCGGAAGGGAATAGCGCGGACGTTTCAACTTACGGCTCTCTTTGACCAGTTGCAGGTTGTTCATAACCTTGCGCTTGGTTATCAGAAAAAGACTAAAAACAGTTTTTGGGGAACCCTGTTTCACTCGCCGCGCTGGAATTCCGATAAAAAAGCGATGGAAGCCAAGATACTGGAGATGCTGGAATTCCTCGGTATGGGTACTAAGGCCTTCGATTTCGTATCGACTCTCTCTCAGGGTGAACAAAGGCTCTTATCGATCGGCATCGCGCTGATCAGCGAACCCAAAATGCTTTTGATTGATGAGCCGACAGGCGGTTTGATTCAGGAAGATACGGAGTTGATCACACAGCTTATCAGGAAGATCAATAAAAAGGGTGTGACCGTTTGTCTCATCGAGCACAAGATGCGGATGGTTATGGATTTGGCGGACAGAATTATTGTATTAAATTACGGTAAAAAAATTGCTGAAGGAAAACCGGCGGATGTTGCCGCGGATCCGCAAGTAATCGAAGCCTACTTAGGAAGAAAAAAGGATGCTTAAATTAACAAATGTAACCACGATGATTGGCGAACACCAGGTCATCAACGATGTATCGATGCAGATTGCCCAGGGTGATTTTGTCGCACTGCTCGGAGGCAACGGCGCTGGAAAGACAACATTATTCAAGACGATCGTCGGTGTGCTGCCGCCTTCGAAAGGTAAAATAGAGTTCAAGGGGGAGGAAATCAGCCATCTGCCCGCCCACAAAATAGTGGGAAAAGGTTTATCGCTTTGTCCTGAGGGGCGACAGCTTTTCCCGCAACTTCCTGTTTATAAAAATTTAATGTTGGGCGCTTTTCATCGCAAGGACAAGAAGGAAATTCAAGAAACGCTGGAGCAAGTTTACACGCTGTTCCCGATATTAAAGGAAAGATACAAGCAGATGGCCGGCACATTCAGCGGCGGTGAGCAGCAGATGCTGGCCATTGGACGGGCGATTATGTCCAAGCCGGAAATGCTGCTTTTGGACGAACCCTCCATGGGATTGGCGCCGCTGGTTGTCGAAGGCATTGCCGATACAATCACGCAACTCAATAAAATGGGTATTACGATATTTTTATCTGAACAGAATGCGCAAATTGCTCTGATGATTACGCGTCACGGCTATGTCCTGGAAAACGGACACATGGTTCTGGAGGGATTGAGCAAGGATTTGATCCATAACGATAAAGTGAAAAAAGCCTACCTGGGAACATAAAAACAGCTTTTAGCCGTTCTGATCGAGAAGAAAAGCGCCAGCCAAACAAACCTATAAAAAAAGAGCTCTTACCCTCACGGGTGAAGAGCTCTTTTTAGTTTTCCTGATCAGTTGCTAGCTCCAGCTTTTATCCTTGGCCGCGTTTTGACCGGCGATCCGGCCGAAAATGAGACAATCCAGTGTCGCACAGCTGCCCAGACGGACCGCACCATGCACGCCGCCTGTCACTTCACCGGCCGCATATAGGCCGGGGATAGGTTTGTCCGTCATGATATCCATAGCTTGTGCTTTGACATTCATGTGAACGCCGCCCATACAGTGATGAATCTTGGGCGTGAGCCGCAGAGCATACCAGGGGCCGGGTCCGAGAGGCTTTTGGTTTTTCTGCAAATACCTGCCCCATTCAGCATCTTTGCCGGCCAAAACTCCTTTGTTGAATTTTTCGATCTCCTCTTTGAGGGGTTCCACAGGGCAATTATGCGCCGCTGCCATCTCCTCAATCGTTTCATATTTCTTGACCACGCCTCTTTCCATCAGTTTAGGCAAGGCCTCTGCAATGGCTTTCTGTCCAAAGGCATAACCAGAAGCATCCGTAAAGGCAATGCATTTGTTGCCAACGCGTATAATTGCATCTGCGCGGATTTTTCGGTCGGCCAGTTCGTTAACAAATCGCTTGCCGGTTTTGGTGTCAATCCAGAGGCCATACATGGCGGCGCAGAGTTGCGCGAAGAAAGGTGATAGTCCCATTCCCTTCTCGTCAGGGCTACCCCACGGACCCAGCTGAATCCAGGAAAGCTGAACGGGTGTGCAGCCGATACGCAGGGATTCACGCAAAGCTTCCGAGGTGGCGCCGGGCTGATTGGTGCTCGGGAAATCGGCGTTCAGACGGGGGTCTTGGATGGTTCGGAAAGCAACATCATTGCCGAACCCACCTGTTGCCAGAACGACGGCTTTTCTGGCCTTGATGTTCTTTAATTTACCGCTGTCTGCGTTCGGGAAAACGTACTTATCCCGGATCTGAACGCCTTTGACCCGTCCATCTGCATCGCGATAAATTTGGGTTAGAAAACTTTGTGTTTTAGGTTCCACGCCCAGTTCTTTGAGTTTGGCAAGTTGTTGGGTGACAATGGCCGAACCGCTCTGGTTGTGAGTGCTGTACATCCGGGGAACGGAGTGTCCGCCTTCTTGCGACAGTTTGTCCTTATACTGAACGCCGAGTTCCGTCATCGTCCACTGAACGGTGGCATTGGAATTGTCGGCGACCATTTTGGCCAGTTCCACATGGTTTAAATTCAGACCGGCTGTCAGCATATCCTTGAGCAGCAGTTCCGATGAATCCTTGACACCTTGTTTTTCTTCCATGGGCGAGCCCGCCGCCGAAATGACGCCGCCGTTGATGATCGAATTGCCGCCGGGTGTGCGCATTTTTTCCAAAATGACTACGGATGCCCCCGCTTTTTTTGCTTCGTAGGCCGCTGCCAATCCGGCAAAACCGCTGCCGATGACAACCACGTCATAGGTTTCATCCCATTTTTTGGGTATGGCGGCCGCTTCTGCCTTCCAGGGCGTCAAAGCCACGCCACTCGAAGCCAGTCCGGCGACTGCTGCCGCTGTGCCTGCGGTTTTTAGAAAATTCCGTCTGGTTAATGATTTTGTGATTTTTTTGTCTTCTGCCATAATTTCCTCCTGATATCTTTTTTTTGTGGTTAGATTGTTAAATAACATCTTCTTGCCATAATGATCGAAGATAAATTGTAATGAATAGAATCATAAAATTTATCATTATTTAAAATGAAGGCATTAAAATCCTTATGCGGCATCAGTGTATCGGATTGATATTCACGAATGACAGCGCGGGAAATGGATGCGATAAAGCCAGATCTAAGAAGAAACGACGAACTGCGATAACGTAATAACTTCATATACATAAGCATAAACATGAACCTTGTCGTAACTGTAGCATAAACAGAAAATAATGCAAGATATTCCGATTGACCCGAGTATTGCATGGATAATCAGATTATTTTGGAGACCTCTTGACGTTTATCTGATGAAATTTGCAACAGGAAGAGACTGTTGGAACAAAAAGGTGGAACAAAAAGGTTGTTTTCAGATAAAACGTATTATATCATAGATACAGATGGTTTGCTCGGAATCGCCAATAAGTTATATTTCGAATGGTTACCATTAAATGAGGTTTTTATGAGGAATCAAAGACGATTGACATTCAGCCTGCTGTTTATCGCTTTTTTGCAACTGTTTTTCACTCAGGCAATCTGGGCTGCTGTCGACAGCAGTTGCGTCACCTGCCATACCAATGAATCGCTGATGAAAACTCTTCACAAACCGCCGTCCATGCCGGAAGGTGAAAGCGGAGAGGGGTGAGCGGGTGCTCCTCCGCCGGTCCGGGCGGAAGAAATGTATAAGGGATACGTTGTAGATCGCGACCTTCTTAAGAAAGATCAACATTTTATCCTGGCGTGTCCCCAGTGTCATCAAGGGAATGCCGGGATACTAAAAAAGGATGAGGCACATAAAGGCCTGGTCAAAAGACCTTCGGACAATATGGCCAACTGCGCAACGTGCCATAAGTCGGTAACGGACAAGTACTCAAAATCGCTTCATTATACAACGGCCGGCCTGAGAAATGGGGTGATGCCGCGTTTTTCCAAGGAAGAATTAAAAACGTTTGATGAAAAAGTCTTTGAAAAGTCATGTCGCAGTTGTCATGCGTCCTGCGGCGATTGCCATGTGAAGTCCCCGGCGGTGGGTGGTATCAGCACCGGGCTTTTGGCCAAACACAAATTCGTAAAAAAAGATGAAGGCAAGACCTGTTCATCGTGTCATGGTGGCAGGGTCTATCCCGAATATACGGGAGAGTATAGTGGCGCTCCGGATGTGCATTATCAGAAAGGGATGCTGTGCATGGACTGCCATAAGAAAGCGGAATTTCATGGAGACGGCAAGGCGTATGAATCTAAAAACCAGGTGAAAGACCGTCCGGCTTGCCGCTCCTGCCACAAGCCAGGCAGCGAAAAGAATCCGGCAGCCAAGATGTCGCATGAGATGCATGCAGACAAGGTATCCTGTTATGGTTGCCATTCTGGAGCAGAATACCGCAACTGCCAGCAATGCCACGCAGGCACCGGCGCGACAGCCAAGCCGGAAATGATCCTGGGCAAAAATCCGCGGGATAAAAAGACGCTGACCACTCTGCGGTTGATTCCGACGGTTCGTGACACGTTTGCCAAAGTGGGCATCAAAATGGAAAACTATGATGCGTTACCCAACTACTGGGATACGCCCGCCCATAATATTCGTAAGCGGACGGATCGCACCCGTTCCTGCGATACCTGTCATGTTGAGAGAAAGAACTTTTTGACGAAAGAGAGGTTGATCAAGGATGGTTCCAGGGCTAATGAGGGTTTGATCATGGTACCAAAACCAATTAAGCGATAGGAGAAAAAAGCATAAAAAAGAAATTATGGACAAGTTTGTTTGTGTTTAATTTTATGACCGGTGGTGGCGTTGATTCAGATTTTCGGCCCGATTGTTTCCACGGATGATCTGGCAAAGAATTTAGCCAATCCCAAAGCGCATCTTGCCTGAATGTC
Source organism: Smithellaceae bacterium (assembly GCA_030690945.1). Taxonomy (GTDB): domain Bacteria; phylum Desulfobacterota; class Syntrophia; order Syntrophales; family Smithellaceae; genus UBA8904. The sequence goes on from JAUYFM010000002.1 coordinate 84,364, forward strand.
GGCATAGTCTCTCCTGATCCCAAGTGTTTGTTAAATGAGATGTTTTGTGACGTTTCATGAAAATGGCGTTGACAAAAATAAAGATAAGGGTGTATATAATTACAAATTAGTGCGATCTTGAATTTGAGCGCCTGCATCATATGCAAAGCATGTCGTAATTCAACGCTCACGTCACGCATTATCAGCTCTTAACCGTCTGTTGCTTAAAGAACAATACATTTAGGAGGCCTCATATGAAAAAAGACGATCAATCAGAAAAAACATTATCACGACGAAATTTTTTAAAGACAACGGGCGGCGTAGCTGCCACGGCGGCTGCCATGGTGGGAGGCCTTAATCTTCTTCCTGCGAAAGCCGAAGCGGCTTGCGATGCCCTGCCGAAAAAATGGGACGACACTTATGATGTTGTGGTGATCGGCAGTGGTTTTGCGGGACTGGCCGCAGCTATTGAAGCGAAGAACGCGGGTGCCAATGTTCTGGTGATTGATAAGATGGTTCTTCACGGCGGCAACTCAATTATCAACGGCGGAGATTTTTGCGCGCCCGGCACAAAATTGCAGCAGGAAAACGGTGTTCAGGATTCAGCCGAACTCATGTTGAAAGACATGCTCAGAGTGGGAGCTTACCTGAATCATCCCGACCTGGCCAAAATGGTGGCTTTCAACGCCAAGGGAGCGCTGGAATGGACGGAATCCTACATCGGCGCAAAATATACAAAACTCAATTTTCACGGCGGCCATTCCGTCAAGAGAGCCCACGGGACGATCAATTCCTCGGGGTCTGAACTGGTTAACAAGGAGCTGGCAAAGGCCAAGGAAATTGGCGTTAAAATTCAGCTGCGCACCAAGCTGGTAAAATTCCTCTCGAATAAAGATGGCCGAATCGTCGGCGTGGAAGTGCGCAAAGATTACAAATTTCCTGATGACAATTCCGGGAAAGCTGCATTCATCAAGGCGAAAAGAGCCGTTGTACTCAGTTCAGGTGGTTTTTCTCGAGATACCAGACTGCGTCAGGTGCATGATCCTCGTCTCACTGACCGCTTTGAATCCACTAATCAGCCCGGCGCCACAGGCGAGGCGTTGCTGGCTGCGTGTATGGCTGGTGCGATGGATGTTCAGATGGACTGGATTCAGCTTGGTCCCTGGACAAGCCCGGATGAAAAAGGGTTCGGATATGTGCCGCTCTTCTGCGAGCGGTTGGTTGGTTATGCTCCCATGATCAATCCCAAAACAGGCAAGAGATTCTTTAAGGAAACGGGAAACCGCAAGGAACGGGCTGACGCCATTATTCTGATCGGCGACCCGGTCATCATTATGGGGGATTCTTATGCTGTCAATAAGCAGATATTCCCTATGGCGCTGCAGAAGGGGATGGAAGCGGGCGCCATTAAGAAATTTGATACGCTCGAAGCCCTGGCTAAGGAATATAACATTCCCGTTGACGTCTTCCTTAAAGAAATCGAGCGATGGAACTCCTATGTGGAAAAGAAGAAGGACGATGATTTTGATTGTATGATCTTCAAAGATGCCCAACCGACCGTCGCCGGGCCATTCTACGCCGCGAGACTCTGGCCCAAGGTTCATCATACGATGGGCGGATTGAACATTAATACGGACGCCCAAGTCATTGGCTTTGATTTCAAACCCGTCAAAGGTCTTTATGCCGCCGGTGAAGTAACCGGCGGTGTGCATGGCGCTGTTCGCCTGGGCGGCGTGGCCATGGCCGACTGCATCGTCTTCGGTCGTGTTGCGGGTACCAACGCAGCAAAAGAAAAACCATGGGGTTAACACTTGAATGGCCTTGTTTTTGTTTCAATCCAGCAGTTCAAAGTAAATCGGATACGGTGTTGTCCGGCAATTATGATTCGTTGAGGTAAATCGTATGAAAAACAAAAAGACAAAAAAACTGTTACTTGCCGTCTCACTTATTTTATTTCTGGTCGCGCTTTTATCAGGCGGCATTGATGCTGCGCCCAAAGAAAAGAAGGCGGCACCCAAGGCGAAAGCCGCTGATGTGAAAGCCTGGGATTGTGCAGGCTGCCACAAGGATAAAAAGGTTCTCCCCGACAGTCATGTGCCGATCAAGGAGATGCCTTATGAAGGTTGCCTGGTCTGCCATATTCCGGGTGAAAAAAACGCGGGTACACTCAGAACCAAAATACCCGGCAGCCATCTTCATGCGCTCAAAGGTGTTAAATGTGCACAGTGCCACGGCAAGGTTAAGAAGCCCGCGCCGGTGGAGATGAGCAAATGCGTGGCCTGTCATGGCGAGACGGCTAAACTGGCGGAAAAGACGGCGAAGGTAAAGCCGCAGAACCCGCACGAATCGCCGCACTATGGCACGTCCGCCGACTGCAATCTCTGTCATCATCAGCATGCAAAGTCGGAGAATCTTTGTGCCCAGTGCCACAAGTTCGACTATATTGTTCCTTAACTGGAGTCTGATCTAAATCGGTATAAGGAAAAAGATCATGGGTTGTTCGGAAGAATCAACATTTCCGGGGTGTGTTAAGGATGCAGCTGGCCGCGTGATACACGGCGGCCCGGTGTATCTTGTCTTTTTGAGTTTTTTTATTGTTCTATTTCTCGCCGGTGTCGTTTCAGGCGTTTATTCTTTATTTATTGAAGGCAGCCGCCATGCTTACGGCACCTACCGCGAAATTCCGCTGGCGCTCTTAATTGCCACGTATATTTTTTTCGTTGTGGCGTCCACCGGGCTTTGCCTGGTTTCCTCCATCGGACACGTGTTCGGCAACCGCGATTTTCTGCCGATTGCCAAGCGTTCCGTGCTTCTAGCCCTGATTACGATCATATCAGGGTTTCTCGTGATCGGCCTGGAGATCGAAAACCCCTTCCGCATGATGCTCTATCTGTTTACTTCTGCTAATTTATCCTCAAACATCTGGTGGATGGGCACTTTGTATATGCTGTACATGATATTCATGGCGGTGGAATTTATTTTGCTGATGCGCGAATCTCATAGGATTGCCGCTTTTTTTGGATTCTTAAGCGTTCTTGCCGGTGTGTCGGCGCACAGCAATCTGGGCGGCATTTTTGCGATGCTGAGCGGCAGAGACGTCTGGTACGGGCCTTTTCTTCCTGTCTATTTTATATTGTCGGCGATGATGACGGGAAGTGCTTTCATTATCCTTTTTAGTATCGTGGCGCAGAAACTCCGCGGGCAAGGCATGAATGAAGACGAACAAAAGTCGCTTGCGCTCGTGAGTAAGTTGGCCATGCTGATGATTGCCGCTGTGGCTTTTCTGACCATCTGGAAAATGATTACCATGACGACCGGCGGCGAAACCCGACTGATTACGCTGCATGAAACGATCAGTGGGTCCCATGCATTCAGTTTCTGGGTGCTGGAAATTGCCTGTGGACTGGTCATTCCCTTTGCCCTGTTGTTGTGGTCACGCGGCACGAAGCGAGGATTGATGCTGGTTGCCTCGGGCCTTATGATTTTTAGCATTTTCTTCATGCGCCTGGATCTGGTGGTCATGGCTCAAATTGTTCCTTTGTATTGGGAGCTTGGCGTCAGGGAGTTTTCTCAATTGCATACTTACTCTCCCACGTGGAAAGAAATTCTTGTTGCCTTCGGGGGGATTGGGTTTTGCGGTATGGCATTTTTACTGGGAGAAAAGGTATTCAACGGGTTTAGCGGCATCCGTTGTGCAAACGCGGTCGAAAACGGAAAGGCTGAGAGTGAACCATGATTTTCAATCCGTTTGATACAGAAAAAATTTTGGAAAAATCGGAAACGGTTTCCGGGTTTGACCGCCGGGAATTTCTGAAAATCGGGCTTACGATTACCGGTGTATTTGCCGGCGGTTCGATCGCGTCTGTTGTATCTGCGGCTGAAAAGATATTTCCACGCGGTTCTTATGCGGAGAAGTATCCCTATAAACCGCATTACAGCATGGTGGTCCGGGTGGACCAGTGCATCGGATGCCGCCGTTGCGAAAAAGCGTGTGTGACCACCAATGCGGTGCCTGACTACGGTTGGCGCACGAAGGTTCTGGAACGGGAAGTTCCGGAAGCGATCGGTCAAAAAAGAGAGTTCATTCCGGTGCTTTGTAACCAATGCAATAATCCCCCCTGTGTCCGCGCCTGTCCTGTTCGGGCAACCTACAAGGATAAGACCCATGGCATTGTGATGATGGACAACAAAAAATGCATCGGCTGCAAAATCTGCATGGTGGCCTGCCCTTATAATGCCAGGTATTTCAATGAAGAAAAACATGCCATCGACAAGTGTGATTTTTGTTTTGAATCGAGACTTTCCAGAGGAGAGAAAAATACCGCCTGTTCGGTTTATTGCCCGGCGGATGTCCGTGTGTTCGGCGATCTGTCCAATCCAAAAGATCGCGTATATCAATTGATTCATCAGTTGCAGAAGCCCGTCTGGGTTCTTAAAAAGGAAACAGACGCCAGGCCCAACATTTTTTACATGAAAGGGTAGGCACGGGAGAAATGTACAAACGGCTTATCGTCACCATCACTTTGCTTTTGATCTGTTTTGTATCGTCCGGTGTCAAGGCGGCGCAGCCGGCTAAAGGCATTCTATATACCAAACCGCTGGAATCCGTTATTTTTAGTCATCAGGACCATACAGGGAAAGATGTTTCCTGCGCCACCTGTCACAGCGGACTTTTTGAGATGGAAGCCCAGCACGTCCAGAATGCAAAAGACTTCACTATGGGCTCCCTGTACAAGGGGAAGTACTGCGGCGCCTGTCATAATGGTAAAAAAGCGTTTGCGTCGAATACCCAATGCGCGCGTTGTCATCTCGGCTCCACTGCACAAGCACCGCAAAAAGAAACGACGACTTATAAAATGTCCGTCACCTTAGGTAAGGGTGATAAAGGTGTGATCTTCAACCATGAAAAGCATATCAAGAAAGCAAGCTGCCGAAGCTGTCATAATTCCTTATTTCAACCGAAAGAGGGAGCGGCCAAAATTAACCTGGCCGATCACACCAAGCAGCAGTATTGCTTTACCTGTCATGATCAGCAGGGGAAAAACGGTTTTACATCAAATGATTGCAGCCGTTGTCATAAGAAGTCCATCACAGCGCCTGTGGAAACGATAAAATACGGTAAAGGCGCCAAAGCTGTTTCATTTAAACATGAAAGTCATCAGATCAAAGGTGGTTGCAAGGCCTGTCATTCTCAGACATTTTCTTATCGCAAGGCTGAGACTAAAATTGATTTCAATGATCATGTTAACGGCAAATCCTGCTTTACCTGTCATGCTCCCAAAGGAGGATCTGCATTTTATGACTGTAATCGTTGCCATAAGGATAAGCCCGCCGCTAAGACGCCCGCTTATTATCCGGATACGCTGAAATATAAAACCCCCATGCAAAATGTCTATTTCCACCACGCAAGCCATGCGGTCTTTGCATGTAATTCATGTCATCCCCAGACATTTGCCGTTAAAAAAGGCAAGACAAAAATGATTATGTCGGAAATGTTGCATGGCAAGACCTGTGGTATGTGTCACAACGGCAGTAAAGCATTTCCCGCGCAGGATTGCGCCAGGTGCCACAAGAAGTAGATATTAATATCTTCAGGAGAAAATTCATTTGAGCAAAAACAAATCCGGCATCTGGTCATTCTTTTCATCTGTTCGACTGGCTATTGTTTTACTTTCACTGATCGCTTTTTTTGCTTTGATTGGAACGCTGGTCCCTCAGCGGGAAGCGGCTGCGGAGTTGGCGGGCCTTATATCGCCTAGGCTTTTTTCCCTTCTGGATAAGATGCAGTTTTTCGATCTGTACCACTCCGTCTGGTTTTTCCTTTTAATGGGTCTTCTGACTGTTAATCTGCTTATCTGTTCACTGGATCGCTTACCAATGGTCTGGCGGCGTTTCCGTATGCGTCTATCACCACAAAATGATGATGTATTTAAAGACTGTCCCGAAGAAAATTCTATTCGGGCGAAGGCCGATATGGCGCAGGCGGCGGATGCAGCTGCCTCACTATTGAAAAAGAGATACCGAAAATTTGTACGAACGGATGAAGCAGGCCGCGCTTTCCTTTGCGCCGATAAGGGGCGCTTCTCTCTTTTCGGCGTGTATATCGTTCACCTGAGCATTCTGGTCTTAATTGCCGGCGTCATTATCGGATCGGTTTTCGGCATGGAGGCTTACGTCAATATCACTGAGGGCGAGACGGTAAACACCGTCAATCTGCGCAGGGGCAGCCAGAGTCTTCCCCTGCCTTTTTCCGTGCGCTGTGACAAGTTCACCGTCGATCTCTATGAAAGCGGCGCGCCGAAAACCTTTCAATCAGATTTGACATTTTTTAAGGATAACCAAATCGTCCAGCAGGGGAAGCTTCTCGTCAACCATCCCATCGAGATTGAAGGGTTCCGTTTTTATCAGGCCAGTTATGGCGCGGCTCCGGGCGGGAAAGCGACACTGGCTTTATTGCGAGCCGATGGCCGCCGTGACATCATAAATGTCGGCGCGGGCTACGCGTTTGAACTTCCGGGCAAAGAAGGAACCTTTAATATTTTGCGGATGGAAGAAAATCTGATGAAAATGGGGCCCGCGATCAAAGTCGTTGTTCGTTCCAAAAAGGAAGAAGTCTCCTTCTGGGTGTTTCAGCAGATCGATAAGATCAAACAAACAAACCCGGATATCATTCAACAGGTAGCTATTTTCAATCCCGGTCTTTTCCGCCCATACACGTTTGTGCTATTAGGATTGGAAGAAAAGTATTTCACCGGCCTGCAGGTGAGTAGGGATCCGGGGACGCCCGTGGTTGCCGCCGCCGCGTTGCTGCTGATTTGCGGATTGATGATGGTTTTGTTTTCTTATTCCCGGCAGATCTGGATTCGGATCGATCAGAAAAAAGAAGGTGTGCGCATTTGCATTGCAGGGCGCAGCTACAGGAACAAGACCGGTCTGGAACGGGAACTGCAATATCTCATCGCTGAGCTTAAAGATAATCTGGAGAAGTCCAAATGATTAATACAACCATTCTGAGTTGGGTGACCTTCGTCTATTTTGCCGCTTTTGTTTTTTATCTATTCCGGATGATTCTGGGCCGGGAGTTCTGGGGAAAGCTCGCGACGTGGACGGCGCTTGCGGGTCTTGTCGCCCAGAGTGTTGCATTAATTATCCGCTGGAAAACGTCATACGACCTCGGCATGGGCCATGCGCCTTTATCCAACTTTTACGAGTCTCTGATCTTTTTCGCCTGGACGATCGTGCTTCTGTATCTGCTGATGGAGTGGCGTTTGAAAAATCGCAGTATCGGCGTTTTTGTGATGCCTGTGGCGTTTCTGATCATGGCTTACGCGTCCATCGCGCCCGGCATCAACAATCGCATCGAGCCGCTTATTCCTGCATTACAGAGCAATTGGCTGACCTCGCATGTGCTGACCTGCTTTATGGGCTATGCCGCATTTACCGTGGCATTTGCACTGGGTATCATGTTTTTTATCAAGCAGGCGGCGGGCAATGATTCGTCGAAATCCGGTGCTTTTATCCGACGGCTTCCATCCGAATATCAGATGGACGAACTGATGTATTCCTGTGCCGCTTTGGGTTTTATCTTCTTGACGCTGGGCATTGTGACCGGTTCCGTCTGGGCGCACTATGCCTGGGGGTCTTACTGGAGTTGGGATCCGAAGGAAACTTGGTCGCTGATCACCTGGCTCGTCTATGCCGTCATGCTGCACACCCGCCTGGTGCGCGGCTGGCGCGGGCGGCGGATGGCGATCATGGCAATTGTCGGCTTTGCCTGCGTTTTGTTCACCTATTTGGGCGTGAATTTCCTGCCAAGTCTGCACAGCTACACGAATTGATGACATGCTTCGTAGGGAACAGTCTTGCCACCCGCAGGGGTGGTCGCGACTGTTCACTACTGTTTCTTTAAGAAATCCAGAACCTCGTTAATATCCGGTAATTCGCGAATCGGATAGACTTTCACAAAAATCGCTTTTCTTTGCTCGTCAAGAATGACGTTGGCTCGTTCCGAGAAACCGAACTTATCGATGAACAAACCAAGCTTTGCGGCCATGCCGCCGTGCGGCCAGAAATCCGCCAGCAGATCGACTTTTTCAATTCCCAGATTTTTCGCCCACGCTTTCTTGCAGGGCACGGAATCCACTGAAAATCCCAGCGGCACGGTATTGAGCAACTGAAAGGTTTCAAAGTTGGTTTCCAGCGATTGCATCTGTTTGGCGCAAACTTCCGTCCAGGCCAGCGGATGAAAAGAGAGCAGAATCTTTTTGCCTGAAAGCTGTACCGTATCAACTGCCGCTTCCGTATGACTCTTTAATGAAAAATCCCCAAATACATTACCGACTTGAATTCTGGCCATGTTATTTTCTCCTTTTCTTTAATGAAGTGCGCTGGTTCAAATCTTTGATTTGAACCAGAATGCTCAATGCCAAATCCACAACGGTTCAAGTCTGAGACTTGAGCCAACGAGCCTTTGACATTTGTGTCCGGCATTCGCCGGATTCTGTCCCGCTGTGGCGGGACTCCACCTTCGGCCTTCAGTCTTCGGTCTTCAGCCTCTAATCTATTGTCATCAGTGACTGCCAACGTTCCCATTCGGTTGCGTGCGGCAGGTCGTGATCTTTAATCAGTTTTAAAATGGGTTCCTCATTGAACCTCAAATAGGGATTGACCTTACGTTCATCAGCCATCGTGGAATAGACAAAGTCCGGGTCGTAGCATTTCCGGAAACGTTCGATGTCTTTATTATCCGGCTCCAGATGTCTGGCGAAGGCCAGTGAATCGCGGACATAGTCGTGTCCCGCGAAAACCCGGGTATCATCCGGCAGAGTCATCAGACGTTTGATTGATTCAAAGAAGCCTTTTGGGTCACCGGAAAAACAATTGCCAATGGTCGCGTTAAATAGCGTGTCGCCGGTAATCAGATTGCTGCCTGCGTGAAAACAAATAGAGTCTTTGGAATGACCGGGTGTCCGGTAAACAACAACGGGCTCATGGTCAATCAGGATGTTTTCGTTATCGGGCAGTGTTGTGCAATCCAGAAATTGGGCTTTTGTTTCTCTGAGCAGATAGTCGTTACCCGGTGTGTGATCGAAATGCTGATGAGTATTCGTGACATAAGTCAGCGTCAGGGAATACTTGTTCAGAAAAGCCAGTATTTCCTGCCATGCGCCGCCGTCGATGGCCAGGGCGTCGGTCTTGCCGTAAAGAAGATAGGCCAGATTGTCACCGTATCGAAACTGTTCAATGTTGAGCATGTTGGTTCCTTTATTTCACAATTTTAAAAATTTCTTTGGCTTTCGGGTCGGCGGCGGTGCGTAGGAGTTCGAATAAAACCATTTCCGTAGAGGTGATCTGCGCGCCGGCGCTTTTAATGGCCTGAATGCCCACCTCGCGGTTTTCCGGCGTGCGCGACGAAACGGCGTCCGCGACCAGATGAACCGTGTAACCGTTCGCCATTAAATCCAATGCGGTCTGATAAACGCAAACGTGGCATTCGATGCCGGTCAGGACCACATGCCGGCGGGTGACGGATTCCAACTGATCATGAAATAAGGCGTTGGCCCAGCAGCTGAAAGATTCCTTGGCAATCGGCCGGACGCCTTCGAGCTCTCCTGACAGTTGGGGAATGGTCGGCCCCAGTTTTTCGGGGATTTGTTCCGTCACCATGATTGGCAGGTTCAGCGCCTTGAATCCCTGAATCAGCTTGGCGCTGTTGGCAAAAAGGTTTTCTTTGTCAACCATGACCCGGGCCAGATTGCCCTGAAAATCGATCATAATTAATACGGCGGCGGTGCGGCTGAGCATGGTTCCTCCATCGTTATCTATTTTCGTTTTGACAAGACAATCTAGTTAATTTGCTTAATTCTTGTCAATCATTATTATTGCTGGTAAAAGAATGAAGAAAATGGGAAGAGAAATGACTTTACCTACTTGTGAAAATGTTCTGTTGCATGAATACCGTGACGGCGCTTTAACTGAAGTGTCGCTGCCGTTTTCCACGGAATATGCTGTGCTCCTCAAAATCAACGGCAGCGCTTACATTACGATGGCCTGTTCAGGCAATTACCTGCAGGAACACATTACCGGTTATTTAATAACGGAAGGAATTATCAATAGCATTGATCAAATTGAAAAAATGGAAATTGACGAAGCCAATTTAATAATCAATGCTGTTTTGGCCAAAGATAAGGTCATTGATGAAAAACTCGAACGCATTAAAACCATTTCCGCCGCCGGCGGCAGAAGCAGAAAAAATCTGCCTTCCTGTGACCTGATCCGCAAAGATCTGCCGCAGGTCCGGGCGGAGGTTATCCTGAAATCCATGAGTGAATTCCTGACCTATTCACGGGAACATGAGTCCACACACGGTGTCCACAGCGCCGCGCTGTATTCGCTCACAGGCAAGCGCCTGGTTTTCTTCGACGAGATCGGCAGGCACAACGCCATCGACAAAGTCATCGGCAATGCGGCGATCAATCACCTAACGATTGAAGACAAGATGATCTGCTCGACCGGACGCATCTCCAGCGAAATCGCTTTTAAATTCATTAACGCCCATGCGCCAGTTCTGATCACGCGTGCGTCGCCAACTACGCTGAGCGTCAGGCTCCTGCGGCAGTATAACATTCTGAGCATCATCCGCGCAGTGAACGGCCGGTTTTATGTCGTGAATGGCAGAGAAAAAATTATTCTGTAAATCTAAAACGGGTCATGGATTATGGGTATGGGTGACGGGACGAAGTTATCCGGTCAGCAGGTAGAGAAGGATAAGAGAATAGCGGAGCCTTCAGCCTTAAGCCTAGAATCTCTATTTCTTCTCGCTCAGTTCCAGCAGGATGCCGCCGGTGGATTTGGGATGCACGAAAGCGATTTTTGCGCCGCCTGCACCGTAGCGTGGTTTTTCATCAATCAGACGAACGCCTTTGGCTTTAAGTTCGATAAGCGCCGCCTCCAGATCATCCACGCGCAGCGCCAGATGCTGAAGGCCTTCGCCATTTTTTTCAATATATTTGGCAATGGGTCCGTCCGGCGATGTGGATTCCAGAAGTTCGATTTCCGAATCCCCCACGGGGAAGAAACAAACCTTTACTTTCTGTTCGGCCACTTCCTCCACGCCCGCCGATTTGATGCCGAGCATTTCATAAAGCTTGGAACTTTCTGCCAGGTTCTTCACCGCGATTCCGATGTGATCAATTTTTAAAATGTTCATGATATTCTCCTGCGTAATATATCTCGTTGTTCGTATCTCGTGGCTCGTAGGGAACGCTCGCGAGCGCTCCCTACGTTTATTCCTTCAGCCTTCAGCCTTCAGCCTTCAGCCTTCAGCCTTCAGTCTATTCGCCTTTTCTCAAAACCTCTGCCCCTTCAAGCACGCCAGTATGCGGGCGGCGGCTGTGGTAGGCGTCACCATTCCTGCTTCAACCTCCGCAAGCGAGGCGATCATTATATCGGCGGCGGGGCTTTCGTAAAACCATTCCTGAACCCCTTCGCGCACCATAAATTTCAACCACTCTTTGGCTTGTTCTTGTCGGTTTTTTTGTAGTTCGCCGCTTGCTGTTAGTTTTTCGCGATGATCGAGAATAATATTTAAAATGTTTTCCAGTCCGGCCATAGTGATGGCACTGCAGGTCACCACCGGTGGCGACCAGTTTTTGTAAGGGGGTGAAAGCAGATGAAAAGCCATTTCATACTGGCGGCGCGCCATCTTGGCGCGCTCAATGTTGTCACCGTCTGCTTTGTTAACCGCCACGGCATCGGCCAATTCCAGAACGCCTTTTTTGATGCCCTGCAATTCGTCGCCGCCTCCGGCGATCATCAGCACCAGAAAGAAATCAACCATCGAGGCCACAGTGACTTCGGACTGGCCGACGCCGACCGTCTCGACCATCACTGCGTCAAATCCTGCCGCTTCGCAGACCAGCAAAGATTCGCGTGTCTTGCGGGCGACGCCGCCAAGGGTTTTACCCGAGGGAGAAGGGCGGATAAAGGCTTTATCGTTTACGGCCAGCTTTTCCATTCGCGTTTTGTCGGCCAGGATACTGCCGCCCGTTTTGGGAGAGCTGGGGTCAACCGCCAGAACAGCCACATGGTAACCTTTCTGCGTCAGCATGGTTCCGAAGCTTTCGATAAATGTACTTTTGCCCGCGCCCGGAAGCCCCGTGATGCCCAGACGCAAAGCCTTGCCCGTGTATGGCATCAGCGAATCCAGAATTTGCCTTGATAATTCCTGATCGGCAGGCAAAGAGCTTTCGATGAGGGTGATCGTTTTGGCCAGCATTCGCCGGTCCCGATCCAGCACACCTTGAACGTAGGGCTGTAGATCTCTTTTTTCCATAGGCATCTCACTTCCAGGTTTGTCCTGCGTTTAGTTGATTTGTACTTTCTGGAAAAATCTCATTGGCTTTACGCGGCAATATGTTTAATCGCTTCATACGCAGTTTCATCAATCTGATTGATTTGAATTATGGTGATTATACCGAAAGGTGGTGTGGTAGGCAATTCAAATTTCAAGCTTTTAAATTTCAGGCGATGGTCCATCGCCTATCTTCTATTTTGCAATTTTTGCTTGAATCCGGTCCTGATATTCGCTGATTTCGTGGCGCAGGATATCCAGATCGGCAATGCGGTCATCGAGCCGCTTCAAGTGACTGCCGAGCAGCTCCAGAAGACGTTTGAGTACTTTTTCGCTGGATTTTTCATAGGTCCACATCGCTTCCAGTTCCTGCATTTCCGATAACGTCATGCCCATGATTTTCAACCGTTTGATCAGTTTCAGGCGGCGCAGATCTGCGTCCGTATAAATTCTGCGGCCTCCTTCGACTCGTTTGATGGAATTGAGCAGGCCGATTTCTTCGTAATAGCGGATGGTTCTCTGGCTCATCTCCAGATTTTTAGACATCTCTCCAATGGACGTAAATTCGTCGCTCATGGTTTGCTCCAGATTTTTTGAAATATTTTGTAGATGGGGCACGCTGCTGCGTGCCCCTACCTCTTAGGATGTGCTGTATTTTTCTTTCAGTTCCCGCTTCAGGATTTTCCCTGACGGATTCTTAGGCAGCTTGTCGGCGATGATGATTTTTTTGGGGCATTTAAACCCAGCCAGTTTTTCCTTGCAATGGGTGATAATCTCTTTTTCGCCAAGCACTACACCCTTCTTCGGCACAACGACGGCCGCCACGATTTCTATCCATTTGGGGTCGGGCAGGCCGATTACGGCCACCTCTTCGATGCCCGGATACTGGTAAAGCAATTCCTCGACTTCGCGCGAGGCGACGTTTTCGCCGCCGGACTTGATCATGTCCTTCTTGCGGTCGACTACGTAGAGATAGCCATCCTCGTCAAACCGGCCCAGATCGCCGCTGTGGAACCAGCCGAATTGGAAAGCCTCTGTGGTTTTCTCAGCGTCGTTGAGATAACCGGTCATGACATGGCCGGAGCGATGAACAATTTCTCCGACGGTTCCGACGGGGATAAACTTTCCGTCGTCGTCCATCAGCCGGGTCTCGACGTTTAAAACCGGTTTGCCTGCGGACCCCGGTTTTAAAAGCTGATCCTCGGGCTTCAGGATGGTAGCCACCGGCCCCATCTCGGTCTGGCCATAATAGTTCCAGAGCTTCAGGCCACGGAACGTGACAGCAAGTTGTTTGATAATTTCCACCGGCATGATGCTTGCGCCATAGGCCGCCTTTTTCAGGCTCGCATGGTTGTATTTTTTAAATTCCGGATGATTCAAAATCCCGATCCAGACCGTGGGCGGGGCGAACATATGTGTGATCTGGTATTTTTCAATGAGCTTGATCATTTCCAGGGGATCCGCCTTGTGCAGGATGACATTGGTGGCTCCGATATAAAGATAGGGCATGAGGAAGCAGTGGAGTTGGGCGCAATGGAACAGGGGTAAGGCATGAAGGCTCACATCGTCGGTTTCGTATTGCCCATCAAAAATGCAACTGTGATATTGTGACATGAGTGCCCTGTGCGAGAGCATGGCGCCCTTGGGTTTGGATTCTGTCCCGCTGGTGTAAGGAATTTGTACGATATCCTCTGCGCTGACTTCCACCTGGGGCTCGTCGTAGGGCATGGTCTCCATTTCCTTGATCATGTTGAAAAAACCCTCAGGAACCATGGAATCACCCAAAGGGATGAAACCCCACTGCTCCACAGTGGCGAATTTATCACGGTCTTTGGCAATGATCGGGTACAGGATGTCTTCCACAATAAAGATCCGCGATCCGGAATGATTGATGACGTAGGCGATTTCATCGGCGTTGAGCATGTAGTTAATGGGAACCTGGATGGCGCCGATCTTAGCCAGACCGATCATGCTGATGGGGTAGTAATGCGAGTTGTATGCGTAGATCGCCACCCGGTCGCCCTTCTGAACGCCATAACTGGTCATGAGATTGGCAAAGCGCCTAGCCTGCCGCTCGAGTTCATAAAACGAAAGCTTCAGGTCGCGAAAAATGATGGCAGTTTTGTCGCCGTATTTTGTTGCGGCCCTCCGGGCCATATCGCCGATGGTGTCTCTGTAGCAAATGTTGCTCATGTACAGATGCCTCTCTCAGTGTATTTTTAGGTTCAAAGGCCGAAGGCTGAAGGCTGAAGGTCATGCGGAAGCCTTCGGTTCCCCTGCACTGAGGTTTCCCCTGTAGAATGACCTTTTTGATGCCTGAGCGAAGCTTCCCTTCAGTCTTCAGTCTTCAGCCTCGCGCCCCCTCGTGTGACCTTTAGGTCAGCAAGGGGGTTAACCTTCTTTATATTTTTTCTCAAATATCTCTCGCATCTTAAACTTCTGAATCTTGCCGCTGGCCGTCATCGGATAGCTGTCCACAAACTCCCAATGCTTCGGAATTTTGTGCCGGGCGATTTTTCCTTTGCAGAATTCGACAAACTCTTCTGCCGTTGCCGTCTGTCCGTTTTTCAACTGGATAGCCGCCAGAACCTGCTCTCCGTATTTTTTATCGGCAATTCCGACGACCTGAACATTGACGACCTTTGGATGTGTGAAAAGAAATTCTTCCAACTCGCGGGGATAAATATTTTCACCGCCCCGAATGATCATGTCTTTAATCCGACCGGTTACTTTAAAATACCCGTTTTTGTCCACGACGCCCAGATCGCCCGTGTGCAGCCATCCGTCCTGGTCGATGGTGTTAGCCGAGGCGTCGGGCATTTTGTAGTATCCCTTCATCACGCAGGCGCTGCGTGTGACGATTTCACCCTGCGTGCCTGCGGGCAAATCTTTGCCGCTTTCAGAATCAATGATTTTGCCTTCGATGTCCGGCAGCAGACGGCCAACGGTTGCGACGCGCAGCTCAACCGGATCGTCGCGCCGCGTCATCGTCATGACCGGCGAGGACTCGGTCTGGCCGAAGGCAATGACAATTTCGGAGCAGTGCATCCTTGTGTTTACTTGATTCATGGTTTCGATGGGGCAGGGTGCGCCTGCCATAATGCCGGTACGCAGAGACGTCAAATCGTAGTGATCGAAATCGGGATGATGCAAAATGGTTACAAACATCGTGGGCACCCCGTTGACAGCCGTGCATTTTTCTTGCGCAATCATTTCCAGCGCTTTTTGCGGATCGAAGAATTCCAGAAGTACCATGGCCGAGCCATGATACACGCAGTTGAGCGTGCTCATGACGCAGCCGAAGCAATGAAAGACAGGCACCTGAATCAACAGGCTGTCTTTTTCGGTCATGCCCATCACATCACCGACCATACGGGCGTTGTTGACAATGTTGTGGTGCGTCAGCATAACGCCTTTTGGAAAACCGGTTGTCCCGGAGGTGTATTGCATATTGATCACGTCATCATCGGTGAGAGAGTTCATCCGGTCATCAAGCTCCTGCTCCGTTATTTTCTCTCCCATTTTGATCAGATCGGAAAATTTGAACATGCCGGGCGGGTTTTCTTTTTCCCCAATATAAATGACGTTTTTCAAAAGCGGTAATTTGGCGAAAACAAGCTTCCCCGGCTCGGTAGCGTCGAGTTCCGGTACAATTTTACGCACCGTGTCGTAAAAACTGGTGTCGCGATACGTATCGATGAGAAACAATGTGGTGGAATCGGATTGCTTGAGAATGTATTCCAGTTCATGCGACTGGTAATTGGTATTGATGGTGACCAGAACGCCTCCGACCATACCCAGCGCATATTGCAGATAAACCCATTCCGGAACATTGGTCGTCCAGACGGAAACGTGATCGCCGCGCTTAATGCCCAACGCCAGGAGACCTCTGGCTGTCCTGCGGCATTGGTCATATAACTGACTGTAACTATAACGAACATTAAATTGAGGACATACAAGAGCTGGATTGTCTGGATAATGATTAGCCGTTTCTTTAATCACTTCCCCTATCGTTTTGTTCACAAAACCCGACATATAAAGCACCTCGCCATAAAGTGTATTTTAAGCATTAAGTTCTTCTCCGAACCTTGTTCAGTTTCGGCTTAATGTTTAATTTCAAATTAAGTGCTACTTTAAAACCACTTAACGTAAACTGGGTTGAGTATAGCCGGTTTTTTTATTCTGTCAATTAATTTTATGCGAGAGCTATATCGCAGAATACCACCCGACGGCAGCTGGAAGTCGCCCGGGGATGTCTGCAACGAAGCGGTGAACCCCTGAACCGGTAGAGATAAGTCTGTCCGAATTAATTCTACTTAAAAGTTGGTCTGCGGTCAAACCAGGGCCGAGCCCGCTCCAATTGGCCGGCCAGTTGAAACAAGAGCGACTCCTCTCCGAAACGTCCGATAAATTGCACGCCGCAGGGTAGTCCTTCCTGGCTCCAGTGGAGCGGCACCGACATGGCCGGCTGGCCAGTCAGATTGGCCAATTGGGTAAAAGGCATTTTGGAAAGGCCTTTGGTGGCCATCATGTCGGCGATACCCGATGCCTTGAGCAAGCCGCCCAAATTCATGGTGTTGATGATTTTCAAAATGAATTGTTCGTATGGTTTTTGCTGAAGCTCGCCGATCCGTGGTGGAAGAGAAGCGATGGTGGGCGTCAGATAGAGATCATAGGTTTCATGAAATTTCGCCATCTGCCGCGAGAAGGTATTCCACTGACGCATGGCAAGGACGAAATCACCCGCCGAAAAAGCCTTCCCCAGCAGGTTTAACGCCCAGGTGGCTTCTTCGGTGTCATGATGATTGAGCGGCCTGCCGACAACGCTTTTCAGTTCCTCGATGTCCGCCGCGACTTCGCCGAAGTACATCATCATGTAGCTTTTGCCCAAAGCTTCTCCATTAATGCCGGGCTGGGCTTCTTCCACAATATGCCCGAGACTTTCCAAAAGCTTTGCCGCGTTGAGAACGGCTTCTACGCATTCGGGATGAACATCGGCTTTAAAGGGCGATTGAACCGTAAAAGCGATTTTCAATCGGGATGGGTCTTGCTTTGTGTCTTCCAGAAAAGGCCGCTTTGGCGGAGGGATAACATAGGGTGAGCCGGGGTCCGCGCCATTGGTCACATCCAGCACGGCTGCCGAGTCGCGCACTGAACGAGTGAGCACGCCTTCCACCACCGCGCCCTGCCAGATTTCGCCCGATTCGGGTCCAAGCGGATTGCGGCCGCGTGTGGTCTTCATGCCGAACAACGCGCAGCACGACGCGGGAATGCGGATCGATCCGCCCCCGTCGCCGCCGGAGGCCATGGGCACAATGCCCGAAGAGACAGCTGCTCCCGATCCGCCGCTGGAGCCGCCGGGCGTATGATCGAGATTCCAGGGATTGCGTGTCGGGCCGTGCAGTTCCGGCTCGGTAACACCCATCAGACCGAATTCCGGCGTGTTGGTTTTTCCCAGAACGATGAGCCCTGCGGCTCTTTGACGCCTGGCCATTTCACTGTCCTCAGTCGGCACATAATTGCGGCAGGATTTACTACCCTTGTTCATAGGGATGCCCGCGATGGCGGAGACAAGGTCCTTGCACAAAAAGGGCACTCCGGTAAATGGCCCCTGCGGAATCAGGCCGGCGGCCGCCGTGCGCGCTGCATTATCCATGCGGTAAATGACCGCGTTGATCTTCGGGTTGATGCCGTCGATGCGCGTGATCGCTTCTTCGCACAATTCCGACGCGGTGACTTCTTTTTTTCTGACCAGTTCGGCCAGCCCCAAACCATCATATTTTTCATATTCGGTGAATCGTGACATATTGCACCTCCTGCGGACAACGGATGATAAGAATCTGACTATCAGATTTCTTCGGTCAATTTTTCGATGAGTGTTTTACGGTCGGGATGTTGCAAAATGAGCGTTTGGCGATCGCCCGATTCGTAGTCGTTGTAGTCGAATCCCGGACACATCGTCGCGCCCATCAAGGCGAATGTGCCGCCGGCGGTAAGATACGCGCCCTGCCAGCAACCGCGCGGAACGAGCGCCTGGAGAATCTGTCCGTTTTGAATATCCTGTCCCAGCGTGAGAATCTCCGATGTGCCGTCGGGATAAAGTAAAAGGAGGTTTACCGGTGCTCCCAGATAAAAGTGAAATAGTTCATCGGTCGGCAACCGGTGCATCCGCGAGCAGCTTTTGGGTGTCAGCATGTAGTAGATCGCCGAGCCCAGAGAATGCGGTCCGTCGTAGCGCCTCGGAAGCGCCGTGGCCGACAGAATGTCCGATGAGCGATAGGACGATTTGAAAAACACGCCTTCTTCCTGAAGGGGTTCTAGCCCGAAGAGATCAATGATTTCCTGCGCTGTCATTTTTACCTCTAAGCGGTTTTATCTTTTTCACTCAGGAACATCTGTTCAACGCGGCGGAAGTCGATTTTGCCGGTGGCGGTTTGGGTGATGGCTGAAACAATCTTGATGCGTCGGGGCATGGCGTAAGGTTCGAGCTTTTCCAAAATCATTTTTTTGAGCTGCATTTCAGTGAGATCGCAGGCAACCAGCGCGGCAATCACGCTTTCGCGGCCCTTTTCAGCGGGGAGCGCAATGACGACTGCGTCGCGCACGGTGGGTAACGTCTTAATTTTGTTCTGGACATCCAGAAGATCGACGCGTTTACCGGCAACCTTGACAATGCCGTCGGCACGCCCCAGCAGAATAAAACGGTCGTTTTTATCCGGCTGAACTTCGTCGCCGGTCACGCAAAAGCCATCGGCGTCCATTTCCATTTCGCGGGACACAAAATCCGAACGCACGGCCAATCGCTTATCGGACAGTCGCCAGGATACCACATCGGCGGGCTTCCAGCTGTTCGTGTTTTCTCTGATGCTGCGCGAGGCGATGCCTCCCGTTTCAGTCGAACCATAGATTTCCGTAATGCCCAGGCCGGTTTTTTTCAGGAAATGTGTCGCGTCGGAATGGTTTAAAACGCCGGAAGAAGAAAATGCGATTTTGAGCGACGGCGTGGACAGATTCTCGACTTTTAAAGAGCGGTAGTGAATCGGAACGCTGACCAGCACGGTGGCCTTATGCCGGTTGATGGTGGAGATAATTTCCTGCGGGAAGGTGTATATTTCCGGCATAACCCTGGCGTGGGCCAGAAAAGGCGTTAGAATGGAAAACAGCAGGCCGTAAATGTGATAAGGTGGAACGGTCGATATAAACAGATCTTTGGGCGTCAGATCGAATTTATCTTTTATGTACAAGGCCTCCGCCAGTAAATTGCGGGGCGATTTTGACCAGACTCTGGGTTTGCCGGTTGAGCCGCCGGTAAAAAGGCTCAAAAAAGGCTCGTCAGGATTGCGCATGCTTTCTGGATTTAAATCGTCGGGGTTTCCAGCTATTGGTGTGATGATTTCCACGCCGGGCATTTCTTCGGGATGATCGGCGATGGCGGTGTCGAAACCAACCGCGTCATACATTTCCATCAGGGCGTGCGTAGAAAACGAATGAGGCAGGATCAGTTTGCAGGCACCCGCAAGCGAGGCCAGAACGGAAGCGGCGACCACAGCTTTATTTTCCGTGCACAGACAAACTGATTTTTCCACGCCACGCCTGGTTAAAGTTTTTTTTAACCCGGCGGCCAGCTCAAAAATTTCACCGTAGGTATATCCGGAATACGTGAACTCTTTCCGGCAGAGCGTTTTAGACGGAACCAGAATTTTCTTATAAGCAGTGATAAAATGGTCTTTTTCTTCGATGGCCATAATGATTTTAATTTATAAAATGCTTTTTTGACTCTCTCCGGGTCATATTCCCCGAAGCTTGCTTCGTGCCTTGCCGTCTTGGATACCCCGTAGCTTGTTGCAGGGTGGTTCATTATCTATAAGAAATAAAGAAAAAAAGCAATGTTGGTTTTTTTGAGGAAAACCCCATGTCCGAATCTCCGGTTATTTGATGCAGGAGCAGTCAAAATGTTTTTTGTTGACTTCTGAACCATTTTCTCATTAATTCGGAAAAAAAGAGGGAACAAGCCGATGATCGATATCGAATCGTTGATTCCGCATCGTGAACCGATCAGAATCATCACGGACATCATAGAACTAAAGGATAATTCCGGCATTGCCGCCGCTGTGGTCAATGAGCACTGGCCTCTTTGCGACGGCCGGACGGTTGGTTCGCTTATTTTAATTGAAGCGATTGCCCAGACTGCCGCCCTGGTGGAAAGTTACAAACGGAAAAAAGAAGGTAAAGATAGTGTTAAAGGTTGGCTGGTCGGTATCAAGTCTGCCGAATTTAAAAAGGATTTCATCCCTCTGGGCACACGTATCACGGTAGCTGTCAGAAGTTTATATGCGTTTGATGAATATGGTGTGATCGAAGGTGAAGTGAAATCCGGTGACGATATCCTGCTTACGGCGATACTTCAGGCCATACGCCTGAATCATGATGTGTCCTGAAATGAAATAAGGAGATCATTAAGATCATGGGTGAAAAAAAGATAGCTATTGTGACGGGGGCCAGCCGGGGTATCGGCCGCGCGACGGCGGTGGAGTTGGCCAGAACCGGTTACTATGTCGTGATCAATTACAACGCCAACGAGGCGGCGGCGGCTGAAACGCTGGCGCAGGTTCAAGCCGTGGGGCAGGCGGGTGAAATACAAAAATTCGACGTGGCCAACGCTGAAGAAGTGAAAGAAGCGCTGGCGAAAGTTATTGAGGAACATAAAAGAATTGATGTCCTGGTCAATAATGCCGGCGTCACCGCCGACGGTCTCTTTATGCTGATGGGAGAAGAGGAGTGGCACAGTGTTATTAATACAACACTCAATGGGTTTTTTAATGTAACAAAGCCCGTCTTGCGCGAAATGGTCAGGAAGAAACGCGGCGCGATTGTCTCTGTTTCTTCCATCTCGGCCATGATCCCCAACCGCGGCCAGGCGAATTACGCGGCGGCCAAGGCCGGGGTCAACGCCGCCACGCGTTCCCTATCCAAAGAGGTGGCGCGTTTCGGCATTCGTGTCAATGTGGTTGCGCCGGGTCCCATCGAAACAGATATGCTAAGCAGTCTGCCAATGGACGCAAATATGATTAAAAGCGCCATCCCGATGGCGCGGGTGGGGAAACCCGAAGAAGTCGCCCGTGTGATCCGCTTTTTGTGTTCTGATGATGCTTCATATATCACGGGGCAGGTCATTGCCATCAACGGAGGGATGTTTTAATCATGATTCTGGTTGCTTCTATGAAAAAAACATGGCCGGTTTTGCTGATTTGGCTGATGCTTCTGCCGGCGAGTGTGCGTGCGGACGACTTTGAACAGCTGCGCAGGGATTCGGCGCGCATTTCGACCATTTCCGCCGATTTTGTGCAGAAGAAATTTATGAAAATTCTGGCCAGACCGCTGATCTCGGAAGGGAAGTTTTATTATGCCGCGCCTTCTTCCATCCGCTGGGAATATAGTAAACCCATCAAGAGCGTGGTCATTTCCGGCCGCGGGAATACGAAACGCTATATTGCCTCCGGGGGTAAAATGGTTGAAGATAAAACCGGCGGCGCGCAGGCGATGAAAATTGTGCTTGATGAAGTGGCAGGCTGGATGAGCGGCAAGTTTGATTCCAATCCCTCCTTTACCGCCACGCTCAAGGAAGGACCAAGCACGCAGATTACTCTGACGCCGGTGGGAAAAAGCATGGCCGGTATGATCGAAAAAATTGAAATTACGGTTTCCCGCAAAGATGCGGCGGTCAAATCCGTGCGGATTGTAGAAAGCGTCACCGCCGAAACCCAGATTGACTTTCAGCAGGTCATCATCAATAAAGGCATTCATCCTTCCGTGTTTCAGGACGTTCAATGAAAGGGCTCCTTTTGCTGATAGGCTCTTTTCTACTCGTGTCTTGCGCGGCATTGCCGGCGGTTCTGCCACCCTCAGATCAAACAATGACGTGCCCGTCTCCGTTTTTCACGGGAAAAACCCGCTTCATCCACGCGATTGAAGCGCGCATGTCCGGCGAGATCAAAGCCGTCATGATCGGCGTGACGCTTGCAGATCCCGCTTTGCGGACGCTTTCCTGCGCCATCATGAGTCCGGAAGGTATGGTGCTGTTTGAAGCCTTCTTCGGGCCTTCCGGCATGATCGTCAACCGGGCGCTGCCGCCCTTTGACGCGGCGGACTTTGCAGGCAACATGATGGACGATATTGCGCTGATATTTTTAAAGCCCTCAGGCGCGGTCACGCAGAAGGGCGTTTTGGCTGCGGGCGAGGTAGTCTGTCGCCGGCACAAAGATCAGGGGGGATGGATTGATGTATTGCAACGTCGTGATGGACGCATCCAGGTTCGGCGCTACTCGGAAGGCGGTAGCTTGAAGCGTAGCGTGACGCTGGCGGGAGGTGCGTTCAACCCCTATTCAACCATAGAACTTCACGCGTCGGAACTGGTCAATTACACGCTGATGATGACGTTGATCGAATCCGAGGCGGTTCAAGACGAGCCGCAGCTTAGGGAATAAGTCAAAGGACCCCATCCATGAGAAATCCGGTTGAAGGGAAGAATATTGTTGTCATCGGCGCAGGCGTTGGCGGTTTGTCCACGGGCATTCTGCTGTCGCTTCTGGATTACCACGTTACGATTGTGGACAAAAATCGGGAGCCGGGCGGCCTGATGCGTTCTTATTCGCGACGGGGGATCGATTGCCCTGTGGGCGTGCATTATGTCGGCGCGCTGGATACTTTCGAGCCGCTGGGTAAAATGTTTGGCGTCCTGGGCATTTCCGTGGATGATTTGTTTTACCGCATGGGGGACGAGTGTGTAACCGACCGCTACATTTTTGATGATTTTGTTTTCGACCTGCCGGTTGGTATTGACGCGTATGAAAAAAATATGAGGAAGGCGTTTCCGCTCGACAGCGCTGCGCTGGATGTTCTGATGAAAAATTTACGCGAGATTGCCGGAACCATGATGGCGCCATCTTTTTTTCTCAATTCGGGCGATCCCTTTCAGCATATGGATCATTTCCAGCCGATGGGAGAGTTGCTCGATGACCTTGCGGCGTCTCCGCGATTGCGTGCCGTTCTGGCGGTGCCCTGCCAGCTCATCGGCGTCCAGCTTAACGATTGTCCGGTGATCTTTCATCACATGGTGGTGGCCGGGTATTTATTTTCGTCGTGGCGGTTAAAAGATGGTGGCGCCAAAATGGCGGATGTCTTTGCCGCGCGTTTTACCGAACTGGGTGGAAATCTTATTCTTAATAAATCCGTCCGGAAAATTAATCTCGAAAAAGGCAAAGTAGTCGGGATCAGCTTGGATAAGGGTGTTGATTTACCTGCGGACGCGGTGGTAGCGGCAATCCATCCGAAGACATTACTCGGCCTGCTGGATGAAAGTGCTCTACGTGCGTCTTTGCGCGAGAGAATTGTAGCGCTTGAGGAAACAGACGGCGTGATTGCCGTGCAGGCAAGCGTTGATGCCGCGGCGCACGGGGAAGTCGATTACAATATTTACCGGATGCATCACGACGAACGGGGTTTCCTCGATGACGGCATTTTTTATCAGATACGGCGCGGCGATGATCAGGGAACCAATTTGCTGTCTATTATTACCCGTTCGCTCTATAGCGATTGGAGCCCCTGGGAAAATACGTTGACCGGACTGCGCGGGGCGGCCTATGAGGAAAAGAAGCTGGCCATGGCCCGCGACTTGTTGCGGAAAGCCGAGGAAATATTCGGGCCCCTGAAAAATGCACGGATCCTGGATGTGTTTACGCCTTTGACGCTGCGCGATTACGGAAATTGTCCCGAAGGGTCCTGTTACGGCGTGTTGCGCTCCACCCGTCAACTGCTGAAAATAGCCTCTTTGAATAATTTGCCCATTGGCGGACTCTGTCTGGCCGGACAAAACGCTATGGCGCCGGGGGTGATGGGCAGTATCATGGGATCATTCAACGCGGTGCGGCAGCTCATCGGCGATCAGCGTTTTGCCGGAGAGTTTCACCGGCAACTCTAATGCTGGACGGCGACGCTGATTTATGCTAATTTTTACGGCACTTTCGGGTCAAGACGAAACCATCCGGAGCTTGCGTGAAGGATATACAATAAATAAGGAGTTATCCAAATTCAATGACACGTCAGGATATTGAAAGAGAAGTTCGCGATATTTTTCTGAGAGCGTTTGAAATTGAGAATCCCGAGATGGATGTCAATCTGCGGGAAGCCTATGGTTTTGACAGTATCGATGCCATTGAACTGTTGCTGGAAATTGAAAAGTTTTTGGGTTCGGAATTGACGCAGGAAGAAAAAAAGCAGGCGATGGACATCCGTACCATGAAACAGATTATCGACTATATTGAAATGCTGGCCGCAAAACGCAAGACGCCCCCGGAGAAAAATAAATGAGAGAACGCAGGGTTGTTATCACGGCCTGTTCGGCCATATCGCCCATTGGTTACGGCAAGGAACAAATCGTCGAAAGCCTTGTTAAGGGCGTCTCCGGCGTGAAAACGCTGCGCGAAGATGATCTGATCAGCCCCTTTATTCATTCTCGTGTTTATGGCACGGTGAGCTATCCGATAGCGTATGATTTTAGCCGACAGCACCGCAAGACCATGGGGCCGGTGGCTTATTATGCCTGTCAGGTTGCCAAGGACGTGTTGGAGCAGGCGGGGCTTCCCCCTGAATTTGTAACGGGAGGCAGGCTTGGCGTCGCGTTTGGTTCGATTCACGGTTCTCCCACCGTGCAACGCGATATTTACCGCATTTTTTTTGAAGCCAAAGATAAAGCGTCTTTTCAGGGGATCGGCGCGGTCGATTACCTGAAATCCATGGTGCACACCACCACCGTCAATATTTCCAAAATGTTCGGCATTACGGGCCGGATTATTTCTTCAGGGACAGCCTGTACGACCAGCAGCCAGTCTATTGGTTACGGCTATGAGGCTGTCAAGTATGGCTTGCAGGATGCCATGATCTGCGGTGGCGCAGATGAATATGACACGATCACGGTGGCGGTTTTTGATAATCTGCTGGCCTGCTCCACCGCTTTCAATGATCAGCCCCAGCAAACGCCCCGTCCGTTTGATAAAGCGCGCGATGGTCTGGTTGTCGCCGAAGGCGCGGGCGCCGTCATGCTGGAGGAATATGAATTTGCAAAGAAACGTGGCGCGACGATTCTGGCTGAAGTGATCGGTTTTGCCTGCAACTCGAACGGCGGCGATCTGATCTTGCCCAATTTGGCCGGCATTACCAAAACGCTTCAGTTGAGTCTCGAAAACGCGGGGATCAACGCGCAAGAGATCGATCTGGTGAGCGCTCACGCCACGGCCACCAAGATGGGCGACATCATAGAAGCTCAGGCCGCAGGAGCGGTCTTTGGCCCCGAACCCTACGTGGTGGCTCTCAAGAGCTATATGGGACACACCATGGCGGCCTGCGGCGCCATCGAGACGGTTTTGACGCTTTACATGATGCAGGAAGGTTTCATTGCGCCGACGCTCAATCTCGAAGATATTGATGAACGCTGCGCGATGATTCATCACGTCCAAAAACTCATTGAACATCCGGTTAAAACTGCAGCCATACAGAATTTTGCTTTTGGCGGCGTCAACACCAGTCTGCTGATTCGAAAGTTGACCTGAAATTAAAATGGCCCTTCTTCGACCACTCCAGCGCATGATCGGGTTTTGCCTCACGGTTGTTTTGTGGGGATATTTTATGTTTGGCTACCTCTTTATTTTATTGTTTCTGTTTGTGCCTTATTATCTGGTGGCCAGGGGCGGGACAGCGGCTTTACAGAAACTGAACCACTTGCATCTGAAAGGGTTCTTCATGCTGACGCGGCGGCTGATTCCCCGCACAACATACGCCATCGACCCGAAAGTGCGCGAACTTCGGTCGTCCATTATCATCTGCAACCATATCTCGTATCTTGATCCGATTCTGCTGGTGTCGCTTTTCCCGCAACAGACGACCATCGTAAAAAACACGTTTTTCCGCGTACCCATATTCGGCTGGTTTTTGAGGAGGGCGGGCTATGTGCCGTCGTCACCCGCTGAGATGCTTGGGGAGGCCATGATTAAAAATCTGGAGAACGTCAAGGCACATCTGGCGGCGGGTGGCAATTTTTTTGTTTTTCCCGAAGGCACGAGAAGCCGCGACGGCAATCTCTCGACTTTCAACCGGGGTGTGTTCAGTATCGCGCGCTATTGCGGCGCCAGTCTCGATCTGGTTTTTATCACCGGCACGGATCAACTCTTCCGCCCCGGAACGTTTTCATTTAATACGCGCAAAGATAATGTCATTACCCTGGAGTTGATTGCATCGATCCACCCTGACTATCAGGCCCGGAATTTTTCAATCAGCTCGGTTTTGGATCAGGCCCGACAGGTTTTCGAACAAAAAATCGCCGATGTTAAAGGGGACGAGAGGTCGAAGGCTGAAGACCGAAGACCGAAGGATAAATTGAAGGCAAGATTTTAAAGTATTGGTGAAAAATTCCGCATGAAAAAAAATAAGCGCATTGTCATCACGGGCTTAGGAACAAAAAATGCTATTGGCGGCGATGTCGCGCAATTTGCCGCTGCACTAAGGCAGGGCGTCTGCGGTATCTCCGAGATTGACCTGTTTGATACGAGCGAGTTCCGAACCCATAAAGGCGGGCAAATTAAGAATTTTGATCCCCGCCGATCGATCCCGGGAGAATTTTCCATCAAGCGCATGTCGCGGGCCGATCAACTTTCTTTTGCCGCGACGGTGGAAGCGCTGACGGATGCCGATCTTTATCCTTTGCCCGAATCTTATAAAGAAAATATGGGTGTGGCCATCGGCGGTGGCTCCGGCGGACTTTTTGAGGCGGAAAACTTTTATGTGGAGCTCTTGAAGAAAGGTCTCGACCGGTCGAGGTTTTCCCGGTTGTCCACCATTTATTGCGCATCGTCCGCCGATCGGATTGCGTCCAATCTGGAACTTTTGGGCCCTAAAACCACATTTATGACGGCCTGCTCCGCGGGTGCTACCGCGCTGGGTTATGCGAGGGATTTGATTTTAAACGGTCAGGCCTCCATCATGCTCGCCGGCGGTGTGGAACCGATGTGCCGTATTACCTATGCCGCTTTTAATGCCCTGAAATCCGTTGACGATGATGTCTGCCGTCCCTTTGACAAGACTCGCGCTGGTCTTTCACTGGGCGAGGCGGCTGCCATTCTGGTGTTGGAACCTCTTGAGGGGGCGCTTGCACGCGGGGCAAAAATTTACGGCGAGATTCTGGGTTACGGCGTGACCTGTGATTCGTTTCACATGACGGCGCCGGACGAAAAAGCCTCCGGCGCCGTGCGCTCTATGCAGGCCGCCCTGAAAGACAGCGGACTCGCCGCTTCCGATATTGATTACATCAACGCCCATGGGACTGCCACGCCGGTTAATGACGTGACGGAGACCAAAGCCATTCGGGACGTTTTCGGTAAACGCGCCTATTCGATTCCGGTGAGTTCAACAAAATCCATGCATGCTCACACGCTGGGCGCGGCAGGGGCGCTCGAAGGGATTGTCAGTCTGCTGGCTCTGACGCACGGGTTTATTCCACCGACCATCCATTGTGTTACGCCCGATCCCGACTGCGATCTGGATTACGTTATAGAAGGTTCACGAAAGGCCGACCTGCGCGTAGTTCTTTCCAATTCTTTCGCTTTTGGCGGAAACAATACCACGGTTATTTTCGGCAAATATGAAGGGCAGGGTGCGGTCCATGGGTAACTATCGCGACAGACCGGACAATCAACGCGTTGTCGTGACCGGCCTGGGAATGGTGACGCCTCTGGGTGTGGGGAAAGACGAATTTTCCCGAAGGCTTTTTGAAGGCGATTGCGGTATTGACACGGTGCAGGCGTTTGATACGCAAGCGGTGACGTCGCATCTCGCCGCGGAAGTTCGTGACTTTACGCCGCGCGATTTCATCTCGGTAAAAAATCTGCGGCGCATGGATAAAACGTCGCTCATGGCTGCTGCTTCGGCGCGACTGGCGCTCGATGATGCGGGCATCAGCGTGAACTTGGACAACCGCGACCGCATCGGTATCCTTTTGGGTACGGCGTTCGGCGCGACGGACGTAACGGTGCAGTTTGCCGGCGCCCTGCTTGGTGAGGGGCCATCGTCGGTCAATCCGATCCTGGTGCCCAACACGGTGATGAATGCGCCGGCGGGACATACCTCCATTGAACTCGGATTTCGCGGCGTCAATACGACCATTACGCATTTTGCCGTTTCCGCCGAAACCGCCATCGCTTATGCCGTCTCGGAAATTCGGCGCGGCTCGGCGGATGTGATCCTGACCGGCGGGGTGGACATTCTGTCAAAATTTTATTATGAGTCCCTGACGAAGTTTCGCGGCCTGTCGCCGGATAACGGACAGCCAGAAGGCGCTCGTCCTTTTGACCTGCAGCGTAACGGTTATGTGGCCGGGGAAGGCTGCGGTATTCTCTGCCTGGAGTCTCTGGCTGCGGCTCGCGAGCGCGGCGCAAGGGTTTATTGCGAAATTACCGGCGCCGGTTTGGGATCGTCGCCCACAGCGCCTGTTGCCTGGCCGGAAAATACGGAGGGCATTGTGCGGACCTGCAAGCGGGCGTTGAATAACGCGGGTGTTGCGCTCGCGGATATATCGGCGGTGATGGCGGCGGCCAATGGCGGCAGGATTTTGGATCAGGTGGAAGCCCTGGCTTATGATGAACTGTTCGCCTCGTGTGAGCAAAAGCCGCTCGTCACGTCCATCAAAGGCGCGATCGGCGAGAGTTTTTCCGGAGGCGGGATTCGGGCTTGCGCTCTGGCATTATCTGTGGAAAAGGGATGGATGACGCAGACAATCGGACTTGAACTGCCGCTTGCCCCAATAAATTTTGTGATGGGAGAGAAAAAAGAAGCTGAGATAAAGCAAGCGGTTTTGGCCGGTATTTCGTTTGGCGGAACTTATGCTTATCTTGTTCTGAGTCATTGTGCAAGGTAAAGAGGAAAAATTCTGAAACAGCGAATTGAGTAATTGTAAAGAGGACTTATGAAATTTAAATTAATTTATCCCCAATGGGAAAAACTGGAGCGCCAGACACGCTTTACCCTGCCGCCGCACGGACCGGTGGTAATGGCCGCCGCGCTGCCTGCTGATGTGGACGTGGAATTTATCGATGAGAATATTCAGCCGATTGATTTTGACGCGGGAGCCGATTTTGTCGGGATATCGATGATGCTGAGCGCGCAGGTGAAGCGTGGCTGGGAAATCGCCGATGCCTTTCGCGCCAGGGGGATCAAGGTGATTTGCGGCGGGATTGCCACGATGCTGCATGCCGAAGAAAGTCAGGAGCATGCGGATGCTGTTTTCCTGGGGGAGGCCGAAGGTCGGATGGAGCAGGTCTTTACCGATTTCAAAAACAATAATCTGCAAAAAGTCTATGACTACATGCAGAATTTTCCGCTGATTGAAAGCGTCGGAACGGCAAGGCGTAGTATTCTCAACCGCGAGATGTATAATTACAAGGGCGTGCAGATGGTCGATCTGGTGCATGCCTCCCGCGGTTGCCGCTTCAATTGTTATCCCTGCTGTGTCAGCTTCTTAGGCGGCCGGAGTTTCCGTCCCAGGCCGTACGACAAAGTTGTTGAAGAAATGGCCAGCATTAACAACAACCGCCTTTTCCTTGTTGATAATTCTCTGGCGCAGGATAAGGAATGGGAAATGGGTCTGTTCAAGGAAATGATCCCTTTGAAAAAGAAATGGTGCTGCCATCCGATTGAAAACGACGACAAGGTGCTGGATCTGGCGGCGCAGGCCGGGGCGTGGTTTGTCTATCAGGCTATTTTTGATTCATCCGATTTTATCCGCGAACGCGTCAAGCGCTATCACGATTACGGCATCGGCGTGGAAGGCAGTATTTTACTGGGTCTGGATTATCATACCGAAGATTATATCAAGAAGCTGGTTGACTTTTTACTGGAAATCGAACTGGATATGGCAGAGTTCACAGTGCTCACGCCATTTCCACACACCCGGACTTTTGACGATCTGCATAATGCCGGCAGAATTTTCTCCTATGACTGGAACGATTACACCTGCGGTAAAGTGGTGTTCCAGCCCAAATTGCTGACGCCGGAACAATTGCAATCTCTTTATTATTACGCCTGGGATAAGTTTTATGAAGAAGAGCCGCAGAATTATAAAATGTTCAAGATGCTCAAGAGGGTTATTGATAAAGAAAAACAAGACGGCACTTACAAGCAGCGCGTCCGTCGGTAAAAAGTGAAAAGGGTGGAAGGAGAGGTTAAGGTCATGAAGAGAATTGGCAAGGGGGCCGCCGTCGTCATCGATGGCGACCGTGTCAGTTTTGAGGATATAATTGCCGTCGCGCGCGACGGGGCGCAGGTTTCCATCAGCAAATCGACGCGTTTTGTGAAGCGGATGGCGCTGACGCAAAAAATGCTCATGGATTCGATGAAAAAGGGCGTTGCAGTTTACGGCGTGAATACCGGCTACGGCAAATCCTGCGGCAGCCGGATCAGTATGAATATTGCCCTGAAAAACGGCGAAAATATTTTTCGTTTTCACGGCTGCGGCACCGGAGAACCCATCGGCATTGAGGAGACAAGAGCCGCCATGCTGTGCCGGATCATCTGTCTGGCGCGCGGCTATTCCGGGGTTTCGATCGCGCTGCTTCAACAGATGGCTGATTTTTTGAACTGCGGCCTTACGCCCGTGGTGCCTTGTGAAGGCTCGGTCGGCGCGTCCGGCGATCTGACGCCGATGTCCTATATTGGCGCGGCTCTGGCGGGCGACCGCGACGTGTTTTATCAGGGTGACATTTGGCCTGCGGCCCGGGCGATGAAGAAAGCCGGATTAAAGCCCTACAAATATCTGCCGAAAGAACCGCTGTCGATGGTGAACGGCACAACGACGATGACGGGCATTGCTGCGCTGAATGTGGATCGGGCCGAACGCATTTTGTCCGCCGCGATCTATGCGACAGCCCTCAGCGTTCACGCAATGAAGGGCAATGCCCATCATTATCATCCGGTTATTTCAGAGGCCAAACCGTTTCCCGGTCAGAGGTTTGTCGCGCAAAAGATTGCCCGGCTTCTACAGACCAGAGTGTCGGCGCGTCAACTGGAAGACGACGCGCTCGAAACGCTGCAGGATCCCTACTCGCTGCGCTGCGCCCCGCAGGTTCTGGGTGTGTTGTCCGACGCGCTTTCCTGGATTAAGCAATGGGTGGAAGTCGAAGCCAACAGCTCCAACGACAATCCGATTTTTGATCCCGCCACGGGACAGATTTTAATGGGCGGTAATTTTTACGGCGGCCATATCGCCTTTGCGATGGATGGGCTAAAAGCCGCGCTGGCGTCGGCTGCGGATATGTGCGACCGTCAGATCATGCTGCTGGTGAATCCAAATCTCAATCGGGGATTGCCGGGCGATCTGGTTCGTCTCAACGGCGGCCAAACCGGCCTGCATCACGGCTTTAAGGCCATGTCGATTTCTTCATCGGCTCTGGCCGCCGAAGCCCTGAAAGCCACCATGCCTGCCGCGTCTTTTTCGCGTTCGACGGAGTCCCATAACCAGGACAAGGTTAGCATGGGCACTATCGCGGCGCGTGACGCCGAACGGGTTTGCACGCTCACCGAACGGGTGGTCGCCATTCATCTGCTGTCGGCGGCGCAGGCCTGTGACATCCGGCAAAATGTCAACGTCCGGCCGCTTCTGGCTAAAGCGCTGCAAAAAATTCGATTGGTCAGCGATCCGGTCATTGAAGACCGGCCGCTGGATGAGGATATCGAAAAGATGTGTTTGGTAATCCGATATACAGATTTCTACAGGATGAAATAATGGGGATGGAAAAGAAAACATTTGAAGTGAAAATGAGCGTGCCTTTTTTTGATCTGGATCCCATGCAGATCGTCTGGCACGGCAATTACCTGAATTACTTTGAACTCGCTCGCGCGGCGCTTTTTAAACATTATTGCGTCGATCTTTACTCTTATTATGAAAGGGAACAAATTATTTTCCCCATCATTCGGACATCGACCAAGCATATTTTCCCGCTGCGCCACCGCGATGAGGTGATCATCAAGGCAACCCTTGTGGATGTCAATATTAAGCTGGTGGTGGATTTTGAAATTCGGAAAGCGGCGGACGGCAGCGTTTGCGCGCGCGGGCGCACGGAACAAGTGGCGGTCAAAACGCCGGGAATGGAAACCCTGTTCAGTATTCCGCAGGATATTCGTAATGGATTAGGAGTTTAATGATGAATGATCTTCTGAAAAAATCTTTTGTGGCTGGTGTGGAGCGTGTCGCGGCCTGGTCGGATTTGCTCGACGCGATTAATGTGTTTCCTATAGCGGATGGCGATACAGGCAGGAATCTGGCCATCAGTCTTTCTCCGCTGCGTGCGCCGGATCGGGACACAGACCCTGTGGTGAGAAAACTTCTGCTTTCGGCGCGCGGCAATTCCGGTAATATCGCGTCCCGTTATTTTTCGGCATTTTATGCCGTTGATTCCTTATCCAATCTGACAACGGCCGCACAAGAGGGAAATGCCAGGGCCTGGAAGGCGGTGAGTGATCCTCGTCGGGGAACCATGCTTTCCGTCTTTGATGCCTTGGAGGAAATCCTCTGCCGGCAGGGTTTTACACCCGATCAAAAAAGCGCGGATCAGATCATTTTACACTTGGAGCAGGCCGTGCACGAGACGCACGACCTATTACCGAAATTAAAGGAGGCCGGTGTTGTTGATGCAGGGGCTCTGGGTATGTATATTTTTTTCGAGGGCTTTTTCTATACGCTGGCCGGCTATACCCATCATTATCGTCCCGTGACGGAAGTATTTCAAGACCGTCTCATGATTTCATCGGCCTTTAAGGAGATTTCAGAGGCCGGCTACTGTGTTGACTTTGTGGTTAAAGCAAATACGTCGTTCCCCGATGATCTGACAAAAATTGCACGCCAGCAGGAAAGCGCTGTTATCATCAATGAAGGCGATCTTTACAAAATTCATCTGCATACGGGAGACAAGGAAAAAATTAAAGCTCAAATGGCGGCGTTGGGCAGCGTGGTCCATTGGGAAGAAGATAATCTGGCGGCACAGATTAATGAGTTTATGAACGCGCCCGCCGATTCCAGGCTGCATATCATGACCGATGCCGCCGGTTCGCTGACGCGTCAGGATGCCAAAAAATACGGCTTTACCCTTTTGAATAGTTATCTCAATATCGGTGAAAAATCTCTGCCGGAGACCTTTTTTCATCCCGATGAGCTCTACAGCGCCATGTGCGCGGAGGTGAAGGTTTCCACGTCGCAATCCTCCGTTTTTGAAAGACATCAGTATTACGAAGCCTCGCTGGCGCGGTTTGAGAAAGTTCTATATTTGTGCGTCGGTTCCATTTTTACCGGTAACTATCATGTGGCCCTCGATTGGAAAAAGGAGCATGATCCGCAAAACCGTTTGCTGGTGATCGATACGGGCGCCGCCTCGGGCAGGCTGGGAACGATTGTTCTGTCCACAGTCAGCTATCTGGCGAAAACAGGCGATATGGAAAAAGCTTATGCGTTTGCTCAAAAAGCCGTAGAAACCTGTGAAGAGTACGTTTTCCTGGAAAAGCTGCAATATCTGGCCGCCGGCGGCAGGCTTTCCAAAACCAGCGCTTTCTTTGGCGATATGCTAAAAATGAAACCGGTGATTTCGCCGCAGCCGGAAGGCGCCAAGAAAGTCGGTGTGGTGAGAAACCGCAAAGACCAGATCAAAATGGCGCAAGAAAAGCTGGCGGCGACGCTCAACAAAGAATCTCGCGCACTGATCATGCTGGAATATTCGGACAATGTCGAACAGGTGTCTGAAATTCGAGAAAAAGTTCGCAAACTCTATCCGCAGGCGGAAATTATTTTGCAACCCATTTCTTTGACATCCGGCGCGCATTATGGCCCGGGGACGTGGGGCGTGGCCTTTCTGCCGTTGGAGTAGGCTATAGGCTAAGGGCGATAGGCGATAGGTTCAAAGTTCAACGGTTCAAGAACTATCAGCTATGAGCTATGAACTGCGAGATACGAGTGACGAGCAATGAGTGACGAGCAACGAGATACGAAATACGAGATACGAACGACGAGAAATGTCAGCCGCTTTGCTTTTATTATTCCGGTTTACAATCATGCCGCGACTGTGGCGCAGGTGGTAAGAGAGGCGCTGGCTTTGAACTATCCCGTCTTTGTTGTGGATGACGGATCGACCGATGAAACGCCTCAGCGTCTGGCCCAAATCAAAGGAATCACTCTCTTGCATCATTCAAAAAATGAAGGCAAGGGCGCGGCGATTTTGACCGGTTTTATGGCCGCGTCCTATGTGGCTGATTATGCCATTACGCTCGATGCGGATGGGCAGCACTATCCCGAAGACGCTTTGACGTTGATTGACGCTATCCCCGCAAAAAAGCGTCCCATCGTTGTCGGGGCGCGCGAAGGCATGACCGCGAGCCTCGGCGCTCATATTCCATGGACCAGCCGGTTTGGTCGGAAATTTTCCAATTTCTGGGTTTGGATATCCGGCGGACCAAAGCTTTCGGATTCCCAAAGCGGTATGAGAATTTATCCGTTGCCGGAAGCTTTGAGCCTCAATACGCGGGCGCGGCGTTTTCAATTCGAGGTGGAAATTCTGGTGCAGGCCAAAAGAAAAGGCATACAGGTGCTGGAAGCGCCGATACGCGTGTTTTATAATCTTGACGGCTCAAGAATTTCCCATTTCCGTCCGTTTGTTGATTTTGTACGTAACTCCAAAACGTTTACCCGTCTGATTTTTACCCGGATTTTCTGCAGGCACTGAGCTTAAAGTTGCAGCTTGTATTTATAATGGTTTTAATTTAAGGGCTTGCATGTCATCAGAAAAACACTCCATAAAATGGTCGATTGTCATTATTGTTGCTTTGATTGTAGGACTGCTTTTTTTCTGGGAAACCAACCACTTAAAAATTGAAACCGATATTCTGGAATCCATGCCGCACCATGATCCGGTGCTGGCGTCGGCGCGCCAGGTGATCAGCCATCTGCCCATCCAGGACAAAATATTTATTGATCTGGAACAGGTGTCCCCTGATCGGGATAAGCTGGTCGGCGCGGCGTCTATGCTTACAGACAAATTGAATAAGAGCGGTTTGTTTGCCAAAGTGGGCGTCAGCGATGAAGCCAATCATGTCCCGGAACTGATCGCGCATGTTATAAGCAATCTGCCGTCGCTCTTGAGCGCGTCGGATCTGGAACAGAAAATTCAGCCGCTTCTCACGCCTGCAAAAATACGGGACGCCATGGCGCAAAACCGGCGGGGCCTGGAGCAGTTGGAAGGGATCGGCCGCAGTGAAATGATCGCCAAAGACCCGCTGGGATTCGCAGGCGTTGTTCTGGGACAAATGTCTTCTTTGCTCCCGGCCAATAAGGCTCAGTTCTATCGGGGGCAGCTCATTTCCGCCGACGGCAAGCACGCGCTCATCATAGCCCGCATTGCCGGTTCGGGAACGGACACGTCAAGAGCTGCTCAAATTGAAAAACTTCTAGAAGATTGCCGGCAGGAGTTAAAGACCAATGCGGATTTAAAAGATCAATATATCCTGTCGTCGGTGGGGGCCTACCGCGCGGCGCTGGATAACGAAACTATCGCCAAACGCGATGTGCAGTTGGCCATAACGTTTACGACCGTGTGCATCATTCTTCTGATTCTTTTCGCTTTTCCCCGTCCCCTGATCGGTCTTCTGGCGCTTTTGCCCTCCATGGTGGGTGCCATTGCCGCCTTGTTTGTCTGCTCTTTTTTGTTCAAATCCATGTCGATACTGTCTGTCGGTTTCGGCGGCGCCATTATGGCCTTTACGGTGGATATGGGAATGGCGTATCTGCTTTTCCTGGATCAGCCTTACACCACTTACGGCAAGAAGGTGGCGCGCGAGGTTTGGTCGGCGGAGCTCATGGCGACGCTGACCACCGTTGGCGCATTTTTGCTGCTTTTGATCAGCGATTTTAAAATCCTGGCCGAAATCGGTGTCTTTTCCGCGCTGGGCGTTGCTTTTGCCCTGTTGTTCGTCCATTTTGTGTTTCCAAAAGTATTTCCATCGATGCCGCCTTCCAAACGCCTTCCCAACCGTTTCCTGTTTAATGCGGTTATCAAAGTTGCCGCCCCGGCAAAGTGGAAACTGGTCGCCGCGATTATCTTTGGCTTGATCATGCTGATGTTTGCCAAACCGGTCTTCAATGTCGATTTGCAGGCGATGAATTCCATGAGCAAGGAAACCATAAGCGCCGAAAAAAAATTGCAGGAGACCTGGGGCAATCTTTCCGGCAAATGCTACGTTCTTCTGGAAGCATCCAGCATGGAAGAATTGCAGAAAAAAAATGAGCAATTGATGACGCTTTTGGCAACTGATGTGCAGAAAGAAAAACTTGCCCCGGTATTTCTACCCTCCGTTTTATTTCCCTCTCAACCATCGGCTCAAAGTAATTTTGATGCCTGGCGAAGTTACTGGAATCAAGATCGTGTGGCGGCCCTGAAGCGGGATTTAGACACGGCGGCGAGGGAAAACGGCTTTGCGCCCGATGCTTTTGCACCCTTCTGGAAAATCGTTGATCAAAGAGACCCCGGCGTCTTTGCAATACCTGCAAAATATTTTGAAATACTGGGCATTGCCAAAAGTCCGGAAGGTTTTAAGCAGCTGAGTCTGCTGGTTGCCGAAAAAAATTATAACGCGGATGATTTATTTGACAGCATTTCCGCCACGGGGCTCGTCAAACTCTTCGATGCGGATTTGTTTAACAAAAGGCTTAGCGATTTTCTGAAAAACATGTTTCTGGAAATTGCCCTGATCATCAGCATCGGGCTTGTTTTCATCACCTTTTTACATTTTCTGGACTGGCGTTTGTCGCTTGCGGCGCTGGCGCCGGTTGTTTTCGCGCTTTTTGCGACGCTTGGCACAA
Source organism: Smithellaceae bacterium (assembly GCA_030690945.1). Lineage (GTDB taxonomy): Bacteria > Desulfobacterota > Syntrophia > Syntrophales > Smithellaceae > UBA8904. The sequence goes on from JAUYFM010000002.1 coordinate 121,632, forward strand.
TGAAGCTTATCGGCCATCCGCTGGATATTCCCGGTATCATGCTGTGGATTATCATTATGGGCATGGGAGATGATTACGCGCTTTACTATATCTGCCATTATCAGCGTAACTTTGATGAAAAGCGTCCGGCCATGCACACCATCAAGTTTTCGATGTTTTTGTCTGCCTGCACCACCCTGATCGGTTTTGGCGTTCTGATTTTTGCCGACCATGCGCTGTTGAAGAGCATCGGGATTGTCTCATTTTTAGGCATCGGCTATGCGTTAATCGGGGCTTATTTTATTTTGCCGTATTTGATGGAGAAAATATTTGCCCCAATTCAATATCCAACAGGCCCATTGGCGATTGGCTCCAAAGAGCACCTGCGCCGGACGCTTTTACGCTACCGCCACCTGCCCGGCTATCCGAGAGTCTTTGCTCGATTTAAAATGTTGATGGATCCGATGTTTCGGGAGCTCGATCAGTATGTGAAGAATCCCCGCCGGATCATTGATATCGGTTGCGGCTATGGCGTTCCGGCCACCTGGCTTCTGGAAATTTATCCTGAGGCGCAAGTGTTCGGCCTGGAGCCGGATGAAGAAAGAGTTCTGATTGCCAATCGTGCTATCGGTGAGCGCGGCCGTGTGCAGGGGGGGCTTGCGCCTGATCTGCCGGAAGTCGACGGCCCGGTGGATTATGTGATGATGCTGGATATGATGCATCTGATTACCGATGAAGAATTACAGCTTGTTTTGCGGCGGATTTACGATAAACTGGAAACCGGCGGCACGCTGCTGATCCGCGCGACCGTTCCTTCGGCAAGAAAGGTCCCGTGGAAGAGATGGATTGAAGCGACCCGCTTAAAAATCACGGGCATGCGGGAACGTTTCCGTCAGGAAAAAGAAATGGCTGGTTTTATGGCCACAGCCGGATTTACTGTCCAGGTTCATACGTCACCGACGGCCGGTGTCGAAGAAAAGTGGTTTGTGGGGAAAAAGTCGTGAAGCGTGAAGAGTGAAACGTGAAGCGCAGGGGCGCGAGACTGAAGGTAAAAAACGTAGGGAACGGTCGCGACCGTTCCCTCGCTGATTCAATCATCTTGATTGAATCGTTTATTTGACGCTTCGATAAATGCAGAAATGCATAGGTTCAATCTGCAAGATTGAACCAGCAAAGAATCAAAAAATCATGGAGTTACATGAAAAAACTTACTTACAAAATTGCCCTTTATCTTTCCCGAAAGCTGGGGGTGTGGTTTTTCCGTACATTTTCCTGGTGTATCGCTACCGGTTATTTTTTCCTTTTCCCGGCGCGTGTGGCGGATAGTCTGAAATTTTACCGTGCGCTTTTTCCGGGACGCGGCTTTTTCTGTCATCTCTATTGCACCTGGAAGCAGTTTCATAACTTTACCGATGTCTATATCCACCGCTTCATTCCCTGGGCGGCGGATCAGGCCGAATTCAGGCACGGAGGCTGGGAGCATCTGAATGAAGCAGTGGCCAAAAAGACCGGCGCGATTGTGGTGATGTCGCATATCGGCAATTGGGAACTCGCGGCACAAAGGCTCAACCGGAAAGGTCTGCCGATCATGCTCTTTCTGGGCGCCAAGCACAAGGAGCAGGTCGAGCGTATTCAAAAAGATAATCTGGCGAAAAAAGGCATCAAAATCGTGACGACGGATGAAAAAGAAAAATCGCCGTTCGCTCTGCTGGAGGGTATCAACTTCCTCCGCGAAGGCGGCATTGTTTCGATGACGGGCGACCGTCTCTGGGGTGAGCAGACGCATGTAACAGTGGACTTTCTGGGTCATGAGGCGCGTCTGCCGGATATGCCGCATTTATTTGCCCTGATGACGGGTGCGCCGCTGATGACTTTTTTCGTCTATCAGGAGGCTATAGGAAAATATTGCATCAAAGTTTCCAAAGGCCGAAAGGTTTTCGCCGCCACGCGCGCGGATCGAAAAAAAGCGGTGCTGGAATCCGTCCAGGCTTATGCCGACGATCTGGCCCGTTTCGCTTCGGAGCATCCTTTCGAGTGGCATCATTTTGAGCCGTTTCTTGGGGAAAAAATAAATAAAAACAATAAATAAGAATGGATACAGAATTTTCTTTGCGCTGTGTTCATTTTAGTATAAGAAATAAAGGTTATTAATGATGACTGGGCAGGAGCCGGCAATGAAAGTAAACGAAGTGCCACAGGACATTACGTACTATGAAGGCGTGAAGCGAGCATGTTTTGCTCTCAATGATGAAGGGAAATATGTTGTTGTAGCCAGCATCGGCTGGGATGATGAAGCCGTTGTTAACGGTCTGGCTGTTGACGACCTTGCAGCGACGCTTGAGGACACCAGGAAAGCCGTACTGGCCGGGGTGAAAAGCCCACTTTGTTATCATATGGAACGGCGGCAGATGAACCCGGAGATTCTGGCGAAAACAGCAGGCATTGCTACCTTCAGGGTTAAAAGGCATTTTCGCCCCGAAATTTTCGCCAAATTGAAATTGTCTGTTTTAGACCGTTACGCTCAAGCACTCGCCATAACCAAACAGGAATTAATGACCGTACCACAAAAATAAACAAGGAAGGTAAACAGTTATCAATGAGTTCAGAAGTAACAGCAGCCGGTAAACCATTTATCCATCATCATTCCGCACATTGCGAAAGTGGCGCCACATCGGCGTTGTTTCGGGACAAAGGTGTGGAAATCTCCGAATCAATGATTTTCGGTATCGGTAGCGGCATTTACTTCGGCCATCTGCCGTTTATTAAGTGGGTGGGACTGCCGATTACAACCTTTCGATCTCGTCCGGGAACGCTTTTTGCCAAAGCCGCCAAACGCATTGGAGGAAAGTTCTTCACTAAAAGATACCATAGTGCGAAAAAAGGCATGGCCGAGCTGAGGCGTGTGCTTTCCGAAGGACATATTGTCGGTTTGACAACCAACATCTACTGGCTGACGTATTTTCCCAATCGTTTCCGCTTTCAGTTCAACGGTCATAACATCGTCGTTTTGCGCGAAATTGAAAATGGCTTCCGGGTGAGCGATCCGGTGCTGGAGTATCCGGTGGATTGCCTGACCGAGGATATGGAGCGGGCGCGATTCGCTCGAGGGCCGCTGGAACCGCGTGGTTTTATGTATTACGCGGAAAACGTCCCGTTGAATCCTGATTTACGTCTGGCCTGCATTGCGGCGATGAAAGATACCTGTAAGATGATGCTGAGAACCCCTTTCCCTTTTGTCGGTATCAGGGGAATGCGCTATCTCGCCAAAAAAACTATTTCCAGTCCCGACAAGCTGGGATTTAAAGAGGCCTGCCGGCGTCTGGCCAATATTGTCCGCATGCAGGAAGAAGTCGGCACAGGCGGCGCGGGGTTTCGCTTCATGTATGCAGCCTTCCTGCAGGAAGCAGCCGATCTGTTCGCCTCCGCTGAACTTTCGCAATTATCTAAAGAAATGACCGCTATCGGCGACATCTGGCGAGAGTTTGCCGTGGTTTCCGCGCGTATTATCAAGCAAAGAGGCCAGCCTGAGGAGACATTTGAAAAGGCGGGCGGCCTGATGCTGATCTGCGCGGGGCGTGAAGAACAACTGTTTCGTGATCTCGACAAGATTGCAAGGACACTCAAGGCATGAAGGCTCAAAAGGAACTGACCATGGAATTAGAAGATGAAATTTTTAATGATGGGTTGCCGAAAGCGTATTACAAGCACAACGATAACGGGCAATATGTCCTTGAGACAAACGCTCCCTGGGCGGAAAAAGTATCTTGTGCCCTGATTATTGCTGGTAATCGCGCCAATCTCGAGGAAATCAGAAAAGCAGTGCTTGCCGGTCAGAAAAGCCCGCTTTGTTATCATATGGAAATGCGGCAGATGGATCCGGGGATGCTGGCTAAGGCGGCGGGGATAGCGGGATTTCGGGTCAAGAGACATTTGCGCCCCGAGATATTTGCCAAACTTAAACTATCTGTTTTAAATCGTTATACAAAGGCTCTGAGGGTCACACTGGAAGAATTAAAAACCGTGCCGAATAGCTAAAATTAAGGAAGGATGCTATTTTTTCATGACTACAGAACTCGCAGCCAATGGCAAACCATTTGTTCATCATCATGGTGCACATTGTGAAACAGCAGTGACATCCGCCCTGTTTCGCTATCAGGGTGTGGATATTTCCGAGCCGATGATTTTCGGCATCGGCAGCGGTATTTTTTTTGGTTATCTGCCGTTTATAAAACTGGTACATTTGCCGGTCACTGCTTTTCGCTATAAACCCGGAGCGGTCTTTCACAAGGCGGCCAAAAGGCTGGGCGGAGATTTTGTGATCAAGACTTATCGCGATCCCCAAAAAGGCATGGATGAGTTAAGGCAGGTGCTTAAAACCGGTCAGATTGTCGGTTTGTCTACTAATCTTTACTGGCTTCCCTATGTGACCGAACGTCACCGCCATAATTTTAACGGACACAACATCATTGTTTTGCGTGAGATCGAAGGTGGTTTTCGCATCAGTGACCCGACATTTGGAGATCCGGTAGATTGCCCGGCGGATGGATTGGAACAGGCCCGTTTCGTACCTGGTCCTTTAAACCCCCACGGTTATATGTATTATACCAAATCCGTTAATCCCCATCCTGATCTGCGGGGGGCCTGTATCAAGGGAATGAAGGATTCCTGCAGTTTGATGCTCAGAATTCCTCTGCCGATTTTTGGTGTTCGCGGCATGCGGTTTCTGGCCAAAAAAATCATCAAAAGTCCGGACAAACTTGGTTTTCAGGAAGCCTGTCGTCATCTTGCCGGTACGGTTCGCTGGGTGGAAGAGACCGGCACGGGGGGCGCCGGATTTCGTTACATGTATGCCGCTTTTTTCCACGAGGCGGCCGGACTATTCAGTTCGGATGAGCTTGCCGATTTGTCCAAAGAAATGACAGCAATTGGCGATAACTGGCGTGAGTTTTCCGTGACGGCCGCGCGTATTATCAAGCAAAAAGACAAAGCGGAAGAAACTTTTGCCAAGGCGGGTGGCTTGATTTTGAAATGTGCGGACCGCGAAGAAGCATTTTTTAAAAAACTCCAGAAAGTCGCAAGGCAACTTAAGGCATGAACGCACTGGACATTTCTTCGGTTACATTCAGCTACAGCGGGGCCCCCGTCTGCGCTTTGCAGAACTTCTCTCTGACCGTTACCGAGGGAAGGATGCAGGCGCTTCTGGGACCCAACGGCGCCGGCAAGTCAACCCTGATGCGGATTGTCACCGGGCAGATGAAACGCTATTCAGGGGATGTTTTTATCTTCGGGCGCAAAATGCCCGACCACCGTGCGCTTGTGTCCATCGGTTATGCACCCCAGGCGATCTCGCTGTATACGACGCTCACCGCCCGTGAAAACCTGCGCTTTTTCGGCACGATGGCCAATCTCTCCGGTGAACAGATCCTTGAACGTTCGGAGGCGGTCCTGGGGCAGACAGGTCTTACCGACCATGCTGAGGAACAGGTCGCCACATATTCCGGCGGGATGCAAAGGCGCTTAAATCTGGCCGTGGCGCTCTTGCATTCGCCAAAGCTGTTGCTGCTCGACGAGCCGACGGTGGGTGTTGATCCGCAAAGCCGCCATCATATTTACGAAACCCTGATGGGACTCAACAAGGCGGGCATGACGATTTTGCTGTCCACGCATATGATGGAAGAAGCCCAGCGCCTGTGTTCGAGTGTGACGCTGGCGGACAGGGGAAAGATGATTTACGACGGCCCTATGTCCGAAATAGACAATCTGGAAAAGTTCTTTCTGGAGAAGACGGGACGAGGCCTTCGTGATGAATGATATTTGTAGGGAACGGTCGCGACCGTTCCCTACGGGTGCTTTTTATTTTTCAAGCACTGGCATTATCCTTAGAGAGGTTGATTTAACTTGATTCTACGGCAACTCAGAGAACTGATCCGCAAGGAAATCCTGATTCTGCTGCGCGACCGGCAAACGATCCTGCTTCTTTTCCTGATGCCGGTGGCGCTGATTTTTTTTATGACGCTGGCGCTGAAAGGCGTCTATACGGACAAAATATACGAACGGCAGATTCAACTGGTGATTGAAAACGAAAGCAAGTTACCCAAGGCTAACCTGCTTGAGCAAAAGATTGAATCCCACAAACTGATTTCCCGCGTTGATCGGCCCAAAGGCATGGATAATGACCGGATTTTCGCGGAAAACAAAGCGCAGGCCCTCGTCAGGATCCCCAGGGGATTTGACGAGGGGGAGAAGCCGGTCGAAATTAATTTTGACCCGGTGCTTGATTTCGGCTACAAAATCGCCATTCGTTCACTAATGACCAGCCTAACGGTGGAAGTCGTTATGGATATAGATAACTTGGAAGTCATTGTTGCTAATATGCTTGTCGAGAAGACAAAACCGAACCGGGAGATTCCCAGCCCGCTTCAGCAAACCGTTCCGGCGTATGCGATTTTCGCGATGTTTTTTATTGCCATTCCCATGTCCATCGGTTTTTTAAAGGAAAAGAATGACGGGACTCTCCAGCGTCTTTTTACTTATACGGTCAGCACGAATTTATTGACCCTGGGGAAAATCATTCCTTATTATCTGATTAATGTTTTCCAGTTTGTTTTAATGCTGCTGGTCGGTTTTTATCTGATGCCCCGCATCATCGGCTTCTCTTTTCAGCTGGGTGACCATGCCCTGTACCTGATTCCGGTCACCCTGGTGGTTGCCGCCGCCACAACGGGGTTTGGCGTCCTTGTGGCGGCGCTGGCGCGAACACCCGAGCAGTCTTCAACCCTTGCGGCGACGGGCGCCATCCTGATGGGCGTGCTGGGCGGCATCATGGTGCCGTACTTTGTTATGCCGGTGTTGATGAAAAAGCTGGCGCTGATTTCGCCGATGTATTGGGCGCATCAGGCATATCTGGATATTTTTCTGCGCGATGCGGCATTGGTCGCCATTTTACCTAAATTAATTGTGTTGACACTTTTTGCAGGAATCTGCTTTTATGTAGCGGGAAGGAGAGTTCAATGGATTTAGAACAAGCTTATCAGGAATTAAACGTATCCTCCAGGGAGGATCTGATTTTCAAGCTCAAGGAGCTGGTGATCCGGGCGTGTGACGTCAAGGACGTTAAGCCCGAAGATGTACCGACCGATGTTCCATTCATCGGCGGGCCGGGACCGCTTAAGCTCGATTCGCTCGACGCGATGGAAATCGCGATGGATCTGCGGTTCACCTTTGGCGTCGAGCTGAAGAACGCATCCACGGCGGCGCAGGCCATGCAGTCGTTCGACTCGCTGGCCGATTTTGTCATCCAAGCGCCGAAGGTTAAAAAGTGATAAGCGAAGACGTTCATATCCGCGGCTGGGGCGCCGTCACCACGCTGGGTTGGAGCGCAACCGAGTCCGCACGCAATCTTATTTTGGGGCACGTTCCGCCGGCGGGTGTTTGTTCATCGTCCCATCTGACCAAAAGCGACTTCAAGGCATTTGAAGTCGCTTTTGCAGGCAGCCCTCTGGAAAAGTCTCTGGCGATGCTGGACGCCTCGGTGTCCGAAGCATTTGAACGCGCGGGATTGTCGAAAGACGAAATCGCCGAAAGCTCCCTCCTGGTCGGCACCACCGGTGGTCTGTTCATCCGCAACGAATTTGATTTTACCGAGTCCGTGCGTCTCCACCCGGATAAGGAATCGCCGCCGATTTCCTGCCGCAACCGGGGACCGGGCGAAGCAACCCAGTTCATCGCGGATAAATTCGGCATCGGCGGCATGACCTTTACTCTAAGCATGGCCTGCGTTTCCAGTTCGCATGCTCTGGTGCTTGCGTCACGGCTTTTGCAGCAGAAGAAAATACGCCGGGCGATAGTCGTCGGTTTTGAACCGCTTTTAAATATGACATTGCACGGATTTGCGAGCCTTCTGCTTTATGATGCGGAACAATGCCGGCCTTTTTGCAACAGGCGTTCCGGCATGCAGATCGGCGAGGCCGCTTCCTGTGTCATTTTGGAAGAAGGCGCGCCGCCGGCGACAGCAAAGAGCCGATATGCCATGAAAGGCGGTTACCTGTTCAATGACAACAGCTCTCTGACCTCCGCCGGCACCGACGGCGAAATGGTTAAAAATGTTGTTCAACAGACCCTGGCGCAGGCCGGGATCGCGCCTGCGGGAATTGTGGCGATTAAGGCGCACGGTACGGGAACAAGAGACAATGATCTTTCCGAAGGACGGGGGCTGTCCAAGGTTTTCGGAGACAGACTGCCGCCGGTAATTTCTCTCAAAGGCGCTATCGGCCATGGCCTGGGCGCCGCGGGTGCTGTGGAGACAGCGCTGTGGCTTGCCTGTCTGGAAGAGGGGACGATTCCGCGCTGTTTCGGTTTTACGGAAGTGGATCCGGAAATTGGCTTTGCGCCGTCGCAGGTGAACATTCCGGCGCCGGCGGGAGCCTATTTATTTACATATTTTGGGTTTGGTGCGACGTGCACCAGCTATGTTATTGAGAAAATGTAGGGAATGGTCGCGACCATTCCCTACGGTTCAGGCAGGTTAGTGAAAATATGATTACCAATGCAACCGAACGAGCATCACAACCTAATCCCATGTCCGTGATTGCAGCCAGTTACCTGGGGCCATCGCTTTTGCCTAACGAGGATTTGCCCTGGGATGAAGCGAGTTTGCCGCTCAATTGTGATGATCTGGTGGTCAGGGTTCTCGGGCAGCCGATGCGCCGCGCCGGACGATTCATCAAGATGGTCTGCGCGGGCGCCATGGCCTGCTTGAAAAAAGTTCCGCACGAGATGTTGCAGGGAAAGAAGACGGGAATCTTTCTGGCGACGGGATTGGGCAATGGCGATGAGATATTGCCCTTTATCACCCAGGTGTTTAAACATAACGGCGGATTTCCCAGTCCGAATCAATTCGCCAATTCTGTCAGCAATGCCGCCGTTTTTTTTCTGGCGCGTCTTTGCGACATCAAGGGGGTTATTCTGACCCTGTCCGACGAGGAGTTGTCTTTTGAGTCGGCCCTGTGGCTGGCCCAGACTTATCTGGAAAGTGGAGAAATCGATCTAGCGCTGGTTGGCGGCTGCGATGTCTATACCCCGACTGTTGAGGAGTATCGGGAACGGATGAATGTGACGAAGGACAATTCCCGTGCGCTCCCGATCGGCGAAGGCAGTTCCTGGTTTTTGCTGGGCTCGCAAGAGTTGGAAAGCATCGGTGAAATATGGGCGGTGGACGTGAATTCAAAAAGAGTTAATCCAGACGAATATTTGCAAAGTGAATTTTTTTCCCGCAGATTGGACGCTCTCCTTTGTTCTTCGTCAAACCGTAAAATCATGACGGACGCTCAAAAACGCTTCTTGCTGCCGGGTTTCCGCGTGAAGAATGTGGCTTCGATGATGGGCAGGCACAACAGCTTATGTCTGCATGATTATCTGCCTTTTTGCGGCATTCATCCGGTGGCCGCCGCTTTTGGTTTGGCCCATGCGCTGCAAAAGCAGCCGTCTTCTCTTCTCGTTCATTATAATTGTTCCGCTTCGGGGAAGCCGGCGCTTATTGTGGCGGCGACGAAATAACCTTCCCCTTTGGCGCACTGATCAGGATGACAAAAATAAACTCTCAACAAAAAAAACGGATTGTCTTGGTTCATCCGCGTGGGTCTAACTGGTTTCCAGGCCGTCGCGATATCACGGACATCGCCAACCGTATGGTGCCGCAGGGTATGCTGTCTATCGCGGCCTATCTGATCCGCGAGGGGCATGAGGTGTTTGTTTATGACTGCCTCGGTCCCGGCGTGCCGGTGGATATTCATCGACAGGTCCAGGCGATTCTTGCGTTTCAACCGCAGATGATTGGATTTTCGACGACCACGTCGTCATTCCCTGATGCCGCGAATATCGCGCAAAAAATCAAAGAACGAAAGCCCGATATCGTCACCGTGTGCGGCGGCGTTCATGTCTCCGCGCTTAAAGAAAAGCTTCTTGCGTCGTATCCGCCCTTCGATTATTTTGTGGCGGGCGAAGGCGAAGTCACGATGAGTGAGCTGGCCGCAGGCGTCGATTCCGCCTCTATCCATGGTCTGATCCGCAGGCAAGCGGGTAAAGTCTGTGCCAATGAACCCCGAAAACCTATTGTCAATCTCGACGATTTGCCGTTTCCAGCCTATGAAAAACTCACCGGCTTTCCCCATGACTATCATCTGCCGCTCTTCAGCTATAGTCAGACGCCCGGCGCGACGATGATCACGTCGCGCGGCTGCATGTTTCAGTGTTCCTACTGTGACCGTTCTGTTTTCCAAAAGGGTTTCCGTTACAACTCGGCGGCCTATATTTACGAGCACATGAAATACCTGCGCGATAAATTCGGCGTGTGTCATGTCAATATTTACGATGATCTTTTTACCGCCAACAAAAAGCGGATTATGGAGCTATGCGAAAAACTGGCGCGGCAGCCGTTGGGCATGAACTTCAACTGCGCCGTGCGCGTGGGTTACACGGATGATGATTTGTTAAAGATGCTTAAAAATGCCGGTTGTCTGATGGTGTCGCTGGGCATTGAATCGGCTGATCCGGACATGCTGGCTCGCCACAAGTCCGGTGTGTCGCTCGATGACGTGCGCGATACCGTGCGGCGTATTCAGGCGGCAGGCTTGCGTGCCAAGGGCTTGTTTATGATGGGTCTGCCGGGTGAAACGGAAGAATCGATTAAACGCACATCCGATTTCATTATTGCGCTGGGACTCGACGATATGAACATGGCGAAGTTTACGCCCTTCCCCGGCGCGCCGCTGTGGGCAACGATTCGCGACGAAGGGACATTTGAAGAAGACTGGCGGCTGATGAATTGTCTGAACTTTGTTTTCATTCCGCGCGGGATTGAATCCAAGGAAAAACTCGATCATCTCTACAACGAACACGTCAAACGATTCTATTCCGATCCCGCGTGGCGTAAGAAGTTCCGCAAGCGCATCTGGCAGCACCGCAAAAGCCTTCTTTATTTGCTGCGCCACCTGCCGTCTTTCTGGTCGGCCAAAAATCAGTTTGAACCGGAGAAAGAATAATAACTGATGATGGCGCTCCCTCTGTCCTCCGCGCGCAGTTTTCAGCAATCTATTGACAGATTTATAGAATTATCTTAAAGTTTCCAAAAGGAAATTATGCCGCTCCGGTAAAAGTCCCGGACAGACCCTCTTTAAGCGACCAGGAGGGGTCGGGGACGGAGTCCGGCGGCGCCGGAAGAAATCGGGGCGGATGTCGACTTCAAGAGCTTTGAATAATTGCCAATTCTGTCATTTCGACCGCAGGGAGAAATCTTTAACAGTGCATAATCTCTGAGATTTCTCGTCGCTATCGCTCCTCGAAATGACAATTTTCAAAGGTTTCACTTCAACGATCGAGGAAGACACCGGATGGACAGACGGATGGAGCAGGATGCTATCGCTTGGGCGCGCCGGGGAGAACATGCATGAAGCAAACCCGCAGAAAGACTATCGGAAATACCGGCTTCACCATGATCGAGATCGTCGCGGTGCTGTTGGTCTTGGGGATCATCGCTGCCGTTGTAGCCGTCCGGATGTCCGACACGGCAGTATACGATCTCTCCTCCCAGATGGAAGTCGTCAAGGCGCATCTGCGCCTGGCGCAGGCCCGGGCGATGAGTGAGAGCAGCCCCTGGGGTATCAACTTCACCTCCTCAACGACCTACTACCTCTTCCGGGGCGCCGGATCGACGACGCCGGTCCAGCTTCTCGGTGAAGACACGACAACCGTCAATCTGACGACAAAAAAATCCACCCTGACCATCACGTCGGCCCCCCTGCGCATCACATTTGACCCCTACGGCAGTCCGGGGTTGACGACGGTCACGATCGCGACCAGCGGCGGAAACATTACCGTAACGAAAAAAACAGGGTTCATCCCATAGGCATTCACCGGGGGAAATGCATGCAGCGCAAACATTTTCGCATCAAAATGAAAGACGGCAGGGGCTTCACGCTCATCGAGATTATCGTCTCCCTGATTGTGGCGTCCATCCTCGGTGTTATGCTGGTCACCTTCATGGGATCGACCGTGGTGCAGAGCGCCAATCCCGTTCTCCTCGCGCAGAACAGCGCCTATGTTTATCAGATCGTAGAGAACATGGGCGCCGACTATAAATACCTGATGGCCACATCGGCGACCCCCCTGACCACATTCAAGGCCAACGTCGGGGCGGAAGGAACGTCGCAAACGCGCTATGCCGATGGTTCCCACCCTTACACCGTCGTGGACAATCATCGTATCTCATTTCCTTCCGGCGCCAACGTTACGGAACAGGCGGATAACGCCGGCAAGATCCTCAAGGTCACGATCCAGTACCGGAGCCAGTTGGTCACCGCCCTTTTTACGGAGTAGGATGATGTTTACACCGGACTTTTTCAGAACGACGACGCCGACCCCGAAGAGAACGCAAAGACGTTTCCGGATCTTGAACGGTCGTGTCATCGGATCGCAGGCGGGTTTCACGCTCATCGAGGTCATCGTTTCTCTGGTCCTGTTGGGAATCCTGGTTTCCATGGGCGGGATGGCCATTGTTCAAGTCGTTAAGGGGTACTCGACGACGCGTGAAAACGCCACGGTGACCCAAAAGTCCCAATTGGCCATGTCGCGGATCACAAGGGAAATCATGGAACTGATCAACATCCCCTCGGATGCAACGGCAACGGCCCTGCCCATTAACAACAGCAGTGGAAATGTGACCATAGGGCTCGACAACGGAGCGGTGAAGATGGCTTTCGGAACGGATCCCCTGGCCAACGGGGATATTCTCATTGATAACATCAGCGCCTTCACACTGACCTACTACGCCGGAACGGTCCCCGCATCAACCTGGCCGGCCACGAACGATATCACCACGCTCACGGCCATTGATGTCAGCATGCAGATCAATCGGGAGGGCGGCGGCGTCCTGACCTTCATCAACCGCGTGGCACCCAAGAATATAAAAGATCCGAGCGGTGCGGGTGTGGGCGCGGGCCCGGGGATCATCCCGCCTACAGCCCCGAACTATCCCGGCGGGACCACTGGCTGTTTTGTCGCGACGGCGGCCTACGGGGACCCGGGGCACCCGATGGTCCAGATCCTGCGGGATTTTCGAGACCGGTATCTGCTCGCCTGGGGGGGGGGGAGATGGCTCGTGGAACAGTATTACGCACATGGTCCGGCGGCGGCGGATCTGATCCGCAACCGGCCCCTCGCCATGGGGGCTGTCAGAGGCCTGCTTGCCCCGGTTGTCGCCCTGACTTTTTTTCTGGTCTATGCGCCACTGGCTATTCCATTTATCATCATGATTTCGCTTATTTTTACCGTGACGCTGTTCTCGGCCGTCCGGCGCGGGGTGAGACCGCTTCGGTCGGGCGTTTTTGGCGCCCGGGGAAGCGTTCTGATCGTCCTGATCGTCACGATGGTTATCATGGCGACACTTGGCGCAGCCATGCTGACCATGTTCTCCGCTTCTTACAGTAACTTGGTTTACACGGACCAGAGCCGAAAGACATACTATCTGGCGGAGTCCGGGTTCCGTTATGCGGCCAGCCAGTTTCTCAACGCCAGCGGCTGGCCGGCAAAGGAGGCCGCGATGACGGCCATGAATAACAAGACCTGCAATCTTTTGGGCGGCGCAGGCTCTTTTACGACCCGGGTCTATCCTTACTGGTTCAAGAGTCAGGCGACCGCAGCCGGTGCGACGACGCTCACGACGCAGGTTTACGGCACGATCCCGGCGGAATTTACCGGAGGCTTCTCCTCAGGGCAGATCCAGGTGGGTAGCAGCTACTATTCTTATACCTCCGGCAGCGGTTCGGGGACAGCGATTACCTTCAGCGGCCTGTCTCCCGCACTGCCGACAATCGCCGCAGGGGTGGACGTGCAGCCTGTGACGCAACCTGGAAGCGACCAGAGTCTTTCCAAAAGCGGCAGCCTGAGCCTGAGCGGAACAGGCTCCGGCGTCTTTCCGCTCTTGAACGGCAATTTCACCCTGAACCCCAGGCCGCCGTCCTTTCCGATTGGTGCGGTCTTCAACTATATAAAACGAATTGGAAATACGCTCGTCAATGTCACGCTGTCCAACGGCACCCAGAACGCAAACTGGACCAGCGCCGTGAGTATTCCCGCAACGACCAAGGTTGTGCTTGAAAAGTTCATCCGCCTTTCCTCTACCGGAACCCTCGGCAACACCTCGCGCGAGGTGATCTACAACGTTCCCGTTGGCGGAATTGAAGATTCCTCTAGCGGAGAATTTGGGAAGGCGAAGTTTATCGACCAGTTCACAAACGACGCCAGTTGGTTCACCGCGCAGGGTATGGGAACCCACACCGTAAGCGGCGGCGCCATGCAGGTCACCTCCGTTGTCGATCCAACCGGGGCAAGCGGCCTCGGGACCTTTCTGCAAGGATTGAGCGGGTGGGGCGGCAACGGTTTCTGGGGATTCAACGCCTTCAACTGGGGCAACACCGATGCCAATCTGGCCAAGTCCTGGCTAGATGCAAGCGGTTGCCTGAGTTACGATCTCCAGGTCAAAGTCAAGAATACAGGGCCCTATTTCTTTGCCGGTCTCGGCTTTCGGATGGCGAATAATTCAGATAACACGGATTTGTACCAATATGGCGTGTCTTTCGTGAGGGCGCGGCAGACACAGGGGCCGTCGTGGGATAATCCCCCGTCAGGCGCTTATTCTCAGAATAGTGACATGGCTGCTGCTCTTATCCCTGCCAGCTTCTATCCCGGTAGTCCGGAGACAGGCTCCGTTTACTCGTGCGGCTTTTTGGGGTGGCAGACGTGTAGAGATCAGTATTCCGACCCGGCGATCATTCTCTGGCAGCGGACCGGGCCTACGACCGGCACCGGCGCCTTCAAGCTTCTCGCCTACCATATTCTGACGGCAAGTGACGGTGTGTTGACGGGCTCGAGTCCGAACTTCCGCCTCAAGGACTGGTCCTCCCTGATGGTTCGCTTGGTCGAGGGGTACGAATTGCCCTTTACCCGAGGCCTGGTCGATGCGAGCAGCCGGCATCTCAAGTATGGCGACAAGATCAGTAACCTTGCCGGGACCAAGACGGCGCGCGTCATCGGCACACCCATTATTACGACGAACTGGGGGGGAACAAACTCGATTGTAGCAGCCGGGAGGCTGATCCTCACGAATGTGGTAGGAAGCGGGTTCTCCGTCAACGAGGATATCTATCTGGTAGGCGGGACCAGCAGCGCCTACGCCCGGGCCGCAGGCGCCCAGGCGACGACAAAGGCAAGCTACATCATGGTCTATTACAGCGACGACAAGACCGCAGTGGCCGGCAATACTATTCAGGCGGACAACACGCGCATCGGCAATGCGAGAGACGGCGCCAACTTTCTGGCCGGTAACGCCTGGCCTCCCGACGACTGGACGGACAAGACCGCGGGGCTTCCCACGGCCACCCCGCCGGGGAATGACTACTTCACGCTGGTGCAGTGGTTCAGCACGGCCACAAGTCCTGGTTCGCAAATGGCCCCGGCCTTGACTACGGGGAATTGGACTCTGGGAACACGATGGACGTTTGCAACAAATCCAAACCGATTGCAAAAGGCCAGTGGCACGTCGTCGGGGACGGCACAACCCAATCCCGCTCTTGCCATTACCGCCGGCGTGACCTACGATGTTTCCATCACTGTAACCAATTGGGGGGGAACGGGCTCACCTCGTAATTTCACTTATTCCCTCGGGGGCGTCAGCGGGGGCACCATTTCTGCAAATGGGACATACACGAATGCCATCACAGCGACCGGCACGGGAAATCTCATTTTTACCCCAACCAATAACAGCGTCTTCAGGATCACCGCTGTTTCCGTCATTCCCCGCATAACCATCAACACCCCCACGCTGGACACGACGGCCGACGGCCAGGGAAATGTGGCTTCTTTTGTTCCAGCCCTGAGTACGACAGACCTCTACCAGGCCGTTATCAAGACGAGCGCCCTCGATTCAAAGGCATGGACCAGTAGCAGTGTTGCCGCGGACTTTACCGGCGATGCGATCGCTCTTACGACCTCCGGATGCACGCCGTCCACCTCCGGCTGTGATGCCGGTGCCGGAGATTACACCTATTACGACGACTTTGGCATCCAACTGGACACGAAGTCCGGAGCGGGTTTCCTGCCGCCGATCCAGCAGTGACGGCTTCGAAAAAGAGGCGAAATGGATAATCCAGTATTATCAATGGCTTGATAGTTTTGTGCAACCACATAAAATCAACAATTTTGTCATAACCTTTCAGGTCACGCGTTCCCGTGAACAGACTGTGTCGTAATTCATTCTCATGTCATTTCGAAGCGAAGCGAGAAATCTTGTTTTCAATAAATACAAGGCATTAAGATTCCTCACATGCGTTCGGAATGACAATTCTTGCTATTGCGACACAGCCTCGAAAGCGGGAATCCAGTGTTTTCAATTGCTTCCTAGATTCCCGCACTCGTGACCTCGTGTGACCTTCAGGTCATCAGGTTATTCGTGGGAATGACTATTAGAGAGCTTTGCACAACGCCGCGTTTGCCGTCTCTAAAAAATATCCGAGTAAGATTTCAAACCACAAAGAGACGTCGTGTTTTTGACGGCGTTAACGACGGCGCGCTCCATCACGCGGGCGGCCAAAAGGCCGGCCACGCTTAAATCCGCACTGACGTCACCGGTGGAGAGCGCAAAGATGGTGTCACCGTCTACCATCGTGTGTGCAGGACGCATCGTTCGAGCGTAGCCGTTTTGCGCCATGGAGGCAAGCTTTGTTACCTGCGCCTTATCAAAGGTGGCATTCGTTGCGACAACGCCAATCGTCGTGTTGCCGCTGAATAGATTTTTCTTGTCCGCATAAGCTTGGATCATGATGTCTTCCGTGTCAGCAAGAGTTTTCCCATCAACACTTAATGGCCCGGCAAGCTTCTTGCCGGTTTCCGGGTCGATCACATCGCCAAGACAGTTGACCGCCACCAGCGCACCGACTTTCAAATCGCCGACCTGCAAAGCATAACAACCCAAGCCGCTTTTCATGGCGCGATTCATGCCCAGGATTTTGCCGACGGTCGCGCCTGTTCCCGCGCCGACATTGCCCTGCGAACAGAACTTTTTCGTGGCGTTGACGCAGGCCGAATATCCCATTTCCTTATCCGGACGGATTTTGAAATCGCCAAGGGTCAAATCAAACAGCACCGCGCCGCAAACAATCGGCACCCGGGTGACGCCTACATCAAAACCAATTTTCTTTTCTTCCAGATATTGCATAATGCCTGCCGCCGCATCTAACCCGAAGGCACTGCCGCCGGCCAGCATCACGGCATGGATTTTCTGCACCAGATTGACCGGGTTAAGCAAATCCGTTTCCCGCGTGCCGGGTGCGCCGCCGCGCACATCCACACCGGCTGTTGCGCCGTCTCCACAGAGCATAACGGTGCAACCGGTCGCGGCGTTCAAATTCTGCGCATGCCCTACTTCGATCCCTTCAATGTCGGTGAACTCAATTTGTTTCATGGATTGCCTCCTGTTTTACAGACGGAATGACCTGTAAATTACACCATTCGGATCTTTGATGTAAGTCCAATTCTAAATCAACACTTTGTTTAATCCCGCTGTTGCGGGACGAGCGTCAATTCTCCGCAGCGGGCTCGCGATATAATGACGTTCATTTCATACCTCGACAGCGAGCTCGCGAGGTGGTTGATACCTTTTGGGTAAGGTTTATAAACCCCGAAGGGGTTTCACGTCTATAGCTCATTGTGTCAATATACGTGCGACCCCTTCGGGGTCGTAGATTGTTTTCGGATATGTATTTCTATAAACCTATTATCCCTATGGGATAAAATGGATTTTTAAAGGAATAGACTATTGGTCTTGGTAAGTAATACCATGTGCGTTATTGTCCCTGTTTGTTGAGCAGTTCGGCTTGATGGTGTGAGGCCAGTGCGTCAATCATAACGCCGATGTTGCCGTTGATGAAATTGTCAAGATCGTAGCGGGTTAGATTGATGCGGTGATCGGTGATGCGGCCCTGCGGAAAATTGTAGGTGCGAATGCGCTCGGAACGGTCACCGGTGCCTACCTGGCTTTTGCGTACCTGGGCTTGTTCGGCGTTTTGTTTCTGCACCATGGCATCCAGAAGTCTCGCCCGTAAAACTTTCATGGCCTTGATCTTGTTTTTGAGCTGAGATTTTTCATCCTGGCAGGTTACGACCAGTCCCGTCGGCAAATGGGTGATGCGCACCGCCGAATCCGTCGTATTGACGCTCTGGCCGCCGTGGCCGGTTGAACGGTAGACGTCAATGCGCAGTTCGTTTTGGTCGATGGTCAATTCCACGTCTTCTACCTCCGGCATGATAGCGACGGTGACGGCCGACGTATGAATCCTTCCTTGTGCCTCGGTGACGGGGACGCGCTGGACACGATGCACGCCGCTTTCATATTTTAAACGGCTGTATGCGCCCCGGCCTTCAATCTGGGCGATGATTTCCTTGAAACCGCCCATGCCGCCCGCCGGTGAACTGCTGACAATTTCCACGTGCCAGCCCTGCGCTTCGGCATAGCGCGCGTACATGCGGAATAAGTCACCGACAAACAGACCGGCCTCATCGCCGCCGGTGCCCGCACGGATTTCCAGAAAAACGTTTTTATCGTCATTGGGATCTTTGGGCAGGAGGAAAATCGTTATTTTCCCCTCTATCTCGGAGAGCTCCTGTTGCAGGAGCGGCATTTCTTCTTTAACCATCGCCCTTATTTCTTCATCGTTTTCGGCAAGGAGTTCCTGGTTTTCGGCAATACGCGCCTTGATTTTTTCATACTGGCGGATGCTTTCCACCAGTCCCGTTAAGTCCGAGTGTTCTTTGGCATATTTCTGATATAACCCCTGTTTGGAAGCCACCTGGGCGTCGGAAAGCAGCCCTTCGAGTTCCTGGTAGCGAAGTTCAATGTCGCGTAGTTTGTTTAGTAAAATATCCATAACTGACCTGGCCGGTAGATCTTCAAAAAATGTTGGTTGAGGGGAAAGACACATTTATAGCGCTCCTCATTTCTGGGAGGACGCAGCTATAAATGCCGGGAATGTTCTGACCTGTTGATCATGAGGATAAAGTCCAAAATTGTCTGTACGCTAGCGGTACGTTAATCCTATGCTTTTTTTGTTGTTTTCTTTGTAACTGGTGCGACTTCCGCTTTGGGTGCGTATTTCCTTTTGAATTTCTCCACACGGCCCGCCGTATCCAGAAGCTTTTGCTTGCCGGTGATAAACGGATGACAGCTGGAGCAAATGTCTATTTTGATGTCTTTCTTGGTTGATTTCGTTTCAATCACATTGCCGCAAACGCAAGTGATTGTTGTTTCTTTATATTCCGGATGAATACCTTCTTTCATTTTTCCTTCTTCCTCCTGGCCCATTGTCTGCAATGTTTGACAAAGGTCTCTATAATTTTAAACAGATGCGCTGCATTATCCTATAAGCTGTAAAAATTCAAGATAATAATTGGCGGGTTTCAACATGCCGCCGGATGATTATGAATTCATAGAATCCAGAAATTCCTGGTTTGTTGCCGTTCTCTTGATTTTGCCGATAATAAACTCCATCGCATCGACCGGATTCATTTCCTGCAGCAGACGGCGTAGAATCCAGATGCGGTTGAGATTTGCTTTGGGGATCAGCAATTCTTCTTTGCGTGTGCCGGATCGGATCAGATCAAACGCGGGGAAGATACGGCGGTCGGCGATACGGCGGTCCAGATGTAATTCCATATTGCCGGTGCCTTTGAATTCTTCAAAAATAACTTCGTCCATACGGCTGCCGGTATCGATTAAGGCGGTTGAAATGATGGTTAAGCTACCGCCGTTTTCAATGTTTCGGGCTGCGCCGAAGAAGCGCTTGGGTTTGTGCAGTGCGTTGGAATCGACACCGCCGGAAAGTACCTTGCCGGAAGGCGGCACGACGGTGTTGTACGCGCGTGCCAGACGGGTGATAGAGTCTAGCAAAATGACGACGTCTTTTTTGTGTTCGACCAGTCGTTTTGCTTTTTCAATAACCATTTCGGCAACCTGGACGTGGCGCGAAGCCGGCTCGTCAAAGGTTGACGAGATCACCTCGCCTTTGACGCTGCGCTGCATGTCAGTTACTTCCTCGGGACGCTCGTCAATGAGCAGCACCATCAAAACGACTTCCTTATGATTGGCCGTAATGCTGTGGGCGATATCCTGTAAAAGAACCGTTTTGCCGGCGCGCGGCGGCGAAACGATCAGGCCGCGCTGTCCCTTGCCGATGGGTGCAAATAAATCCAGGGTTCGTGTAGAAAAGTTTTCCGGATCAAATTCCAGATTCAATTTTTCCTCGGGATAAAGGGGGGTCAGGTTGTCAAAGAGGATTTTATCACGGGCTGCCTCGGGGCTTTCGAAGTTAACTTCATCGACTTTCAAGAGGGCGAAATATTTTTCACCTTCTTTAGGAGGACGGACTTCACCGGCAATCGTGTCGCCGGTTCTCAAATTAAAGCGGCGAATCTGCGAAGGTGAAATGTAAATGTCGTCGGGGCTGGGCAGATAGTTATAATCGACTGCGCGCAGGAAGCCGAAACCATCCGGCAGGATTTCCAGAACGCCGGAGCCGGAGATAACGCCGTTTTGCTCCGCCTGGGTTTGCAAAATGGCAAAAATCAGATCCTGGCGGCGCATGCCGCTGGCCCCCGGAACTTCTATCTCCTTGGCCAGATTGTTGAGCTCGCTGATAGGCAGCCTCTTAATGTCTTCGATGTTCATAAATATTTCCTTAATTTAGATTAGTAACAGACTCGATATTGGAATGAAATGTATTTGTATTGACTGCATTAATTTTCAAGAAACACACGAGGATATTCACGATTTTTTAAGCAGTTACGGATTTAGTATCGGCTTGTTTATTTGAATACTTGAATCGCTCCAAAGGGCAGGGCTGAATCAGCCTCTGACGAATTGGCTATTACGCTATATGAATCAGTACAAACTGTCAAGATATTTTCTTAACAGACATCTTCTTGCCGGTAAAAGAATAATATCATGTGATAGATAGAATCATCCCAAAGTTTTTCCTTGATTCCTGAGCCGCACTAAACTAAATGATATTTATAAATATTTTGGAAATGAGAGGTTTAAGTTTCTATGAGCGACGATAATCCCAATGAAGGGATAGATACGCCTGTGGCCGATGGCCCCCGCGATATCTGTCTAGAAGAACTGACTGACGATCTGAAGGCGGCCTGCGAGCGAGCGGGCTGGACGTCTTTGGTACCCGTGCAGGCCAAATCCATTCCTTACCTTCTTTCCGGCCGTGATGTGATGATTCAGTCGCGAACCGGCAGCGGCAAAACAGGCGGTTATTTGCTGCCGATTATGCAGAAAATCGATATGCAAAAAAATGTCGCCCAGGCGCTGGTTTTAGTTCCTACCCGTGAACTGGCCCTGCAGGTGTCCCAGGAAGCGCTGATGCTGTTTCAGGGGACCGAGCTGCGAACGGCTGTTGTTTACGGCGGTGTCGGTTACACCGCCCAACTGGAAGCTTTTCGGGGCGGCGCTCAACTGGTGGTCGGCACGCCGGGACGCATTCTGGATCATCTGCTTAAAAACACGCTTTCGCTGGATCATCTGAAGATGTTGATTTTTGATGAAGCGGACCGGATGCTGTCTATGGGATTTTATCCCGATATGGTCAAAATCCGTAAATATATCCCGACAGGCAAGATTACGAGCAGCATGTTTTCAGCTACTTTCCCGCCGCAGGTCATTCGTCTGGCCGGTCAATTTTTACATAAGCCCGAGTTGCTGAGTTTAAGCGGCAACGAAGTGCATATCGCCGAAAGCGAGCATATTTATTATGTTGTGCCGGGCATGCGCAAGGAGCGGTCGCTGGTGCGGATTATCGAAATCGAGAATCCCGCCTCGGCCATTATTTTCTGCAACACCAAAGACACGGTGCATTATCTGTCTGTCGTGCTGAAACGCTTCGGTTATGACGCGGACGAACTTAGCTCCGATCTGGCCCAAAGCGCGAGGGAAAAGGTGATGGCCCGGGTACGGCGAGGGGCCTTGCGCTTTTTAGTGGCTACCGACGTGGCGGCGCGCGGCATTGACATCCCCGATCTTTCGCACGTGATTCAGTATGAGCCGCCGGAAGACCCGGAAGCTTATGTGCATCGCGCCGGACGCACCGGAAGGATGGGGTCAAGCGGCGTGGTCATTTCCGTGGTTGCAGAAATGGAAAAATTCAAAATACAAAGTATTGCTCGTTTTTACAATATTCATATGGAGGAGCGCCCGCTGCCCGGCGATGAGGAACTCGAAAGAGTGGTTGCCGAAAGGATCACCGCTCTTTTGGAGGCCAGGTTACGCGGTCGCGACAATATTCAGATGGAACGGATGCAGCGCTTTCTGCCGCTGGCGCGAAATCTGGCGCAGGCCGAAGATGAACTGGCGATTATCACCATGCTGCTGGACGATTATTATCAACAGACCCTTCATGCGCCACCGGTTCAACTCGCGGCCGATATCATAGAAGAGGGAAGCCAGCCCAAACCAAAACTAAGCCTGAGCCCCAAGCCCAAACCCCAAAATGGAAGGCCGCGGTCAAGAAACAGAAAACCAAGGACGCCATAGCCATGCCGGTTAATTTTCATCGCTTACGAAAGTTTCTTTATCCTGTCTTTTGGGGCTGTTTGTTCCTGTTTGTTTCCTGCGCAACAACACCGCCTGTCGCTGTGCCTCCGCCCCCGCCCGCAAAAATTGCCGTTGTGCTGGGCGCGGGAGCATCCAAGGGGTTTGCTCATATCGGCGTGTTAAAAGTTCTCGAGTCCCATCGCATTCCCATCCATATGGTCGTCGGCACCAGTGTCGGCTCTTTTGTCGGCAGCCTCTATGCTTATGGCTATAATCCCTATGATCTCCAGACCATTGCCTTCTCCCTTTCGAAAGATGATATGGCCGATTACATCATTCCGGATAACGGGTTCATCAAAGGCGAAAAGCTGGAGAATTTTATCAATAATAAAGTGAAATATACGACCATTGATAAATTCAAAATTCCCTTTTATGCCGTGGCAACCAACATTCAAACCGGCGAGGAAATGGTATTTGGCCGGGGCAATGCAGGCCGCGCCGTGCGGGCCAGTTGTTCCATTCCGGGTATCTTTAATCCGGTGATGATCGGTGATAAAGCTTATGTGGACGGCGGGGTGGTCAGCCCTGTGGCCATCGATGTGGCCCGTAGGTTTGGCGCGGATGTGGTTATTGCCGTCGATATATCAGCCAGCCTATCTTCAACAGCGACCACCGGGACCATCGAAACCATGATGCGGGCGATTGATATTATGCATAACAAGATGGCGGTCATTCAATTAAAAAGCGCCGATGTCGTGATTAAGCCCAAAGTGGGAAATATCGGTTCGAGCGATTTTACCAAAAGGCATGAAGCGATCATGGAGGGCGAAAAAGCGGCTACTGAAGCCATGCCGGCTATTAATCAGTTGATCACCAAACTGCGTCAGGAAGGCCGGCTCAAGTAAGTCGTCCGGCTTATTCACAACGACTGCTTATCAAAAATAGTTATTTGCGCAGATTGTATTTAATCATTTTGAGTTGCAAGCCTTTGCGACTTAAGCCCAGTTGTTTGGCGGCCTTCGTAACATTGCCCTCCAATTCGTCAAGACATTGGATGATCATCTGACGCTCCACATTTTCCATGTGCGTGCGCATAAAATCTTTAAAGGGTTTTTTGTCTTCATCCGTCAAGGCCTCGACATCTTTTTCCAGATTAGCCTTGAATTCCGGCGGGACTTCGCCGGCGGTGATCATGGGTGCTTTGGCCATGAGCATCATTCGTTCCATCAGGTTTTCCAACTCACGGATATTGCCGGGCCATCGATAGCG
The DNA here is from genome assembly GCA_030690945.1 of Smithellaceae bacterium. Classification (GTDB taxonomy): domain Bacteria; phylum Desulfobacterota; class Syntrophia; order Syntrophales; family Smithellaceae; genus UBA8904. Next base: position 145,519 of record JAUYFM010000002.1, read on the forward strand.
CAAGAGCATGTCTTTTACTGCATCGTCCACACCGCCGATCGTCAACGCCAGTTTCTTGTTGAATTTATCGACAAAAAATTCCACGAGAGGGATGATGTCGCCCTTTCTTTCCCGCAAGGGAGGCACGCTAATGGGAAAAACATTCAGGCGATAGAATAAATCTTCACGGAAACTTCCATCCTGCACGCTTTGCATCAGATTCCTATTGGTCGCGGCAATAAAACGCACATCCACTTTGATCGTTTTGAGACCGCCGACCCGCTCAAATTCCTGTTCCTGCAAAACGCGCAGCAGTTTGACCTGCATATCCCTTGGAATTTCAACCACTTCATCAAGAAATAAGGTGCCTTTATGGGCCAGTTCAAACTTGCCCGGTTTGGTAACGGCCGCGCCCGTGAAAGCGCCTTTTTCGTAGCCAAACAGTTCGCTTTCCATCAGCGTTTCCGCAATGGCCGCGCAGTTGATTTTGATCAGCGGGTTATTTTTTCGCGGTGAATTACGGTGAATGGCTTCGGCGACCAGTTCCTTGCCCGTGCCGGTTTCTCCGTTGATCAGAATAGTGGTGGTGGTGGGCGCCACCCGTTTGATCGCGTCAAACAGTTCCAGTGTCGATGGGCTTGATCCGATGATGTCGGCGCGCTCAATTTCTTCCGGCGGTAAAAAGAATTCATTCTCTTTTAAATTACGGGTTTTGATGGCTTTGGAGACGATATTTTTCAGTTCTTCAAGTTCAAAGGGTTTGGTGATGTAATCCAAGGCTCCTTTTTTGAGCGCTTCAACGGCCGTCGCCACGGTACCGTGCGCTGTGATCATAATTACAGGAACTTCCGGGTATTCCTGACTGACACGATTGAGCAGTTCCATACCGTCGATGCGCGGCATTTTCAAATCCGTGATCACGGCGGCAATCCGACCGGATTTCAAAATTTGCAGCGCTTCGGAGCCGTCAGCGGCGGAGGCGACTTCATAGCCTTCCCGCTTCAACATGGCCGCCAAAACCAGCCGCATATTCAATTCATCATCAACGATTAAAATTTTATTCATGGGTTACAACTATTATGACTTGGCGATTAAATCAAGATGGATTGTGTTTATGTTTTGCCGTCTGTGTTGAGCCGGATAAAGAAGACACTTCCTTGCCCGGGCAGAGATTTGACCCGGATGGAGCCGCCGTGTTCCCTGATAATTCTCTGGCAGATCGCCAATCCCAGTCCTACGCCTCTTTCCTTGGTCGTGTAAAAAGGTTTGAAGATGTTTTTGATATCGTCCGGGCCTATACCATTGCCTGTGTCCCGGATGGTAATGCCTGTGGCGACGCCGGCGCTGGTTTCAATTTTTGATGTCCTGAAGGCCAGGCTGCCGCCCTGGGGCATGGCTTCAATCGCGTTTAGCGAGATATTGATCATGACCTGAAGAATTTGCTGTTCATCAACATTGACGGCAGGCAATCCTTCCTGCAGATCCCGTGATATGGAAATATTCTCGGCCAGGCGATTGGCCGCGATGATTGAAATCGCCCGGTCCATAACGGCATTAATGTCCTGGGGCTGAATTTTGCTGGAAAAAGGGCGCGCATAATCCAGAAATTGGCTGACGACCGTGTCGAGGCGGTTGACCTCCTCAATAATTACATTTAAAAGTTTGCTGTGTTCTTCCGTGGCCGTCTCGGATTGAAGAACTTGCGCCGCTCCCTTGATGGACCCCAGAGGATTGCGGATTTCGTGGGCGAAAACGGGCGCCATTTCGGCCAGCAGCAGGGCCTTTTCTCTTTCCAGTTTTTCATCAAACTCATAAAGGGACGTAAAGACGTCCTTGCTGCCGGGATAAAGGAAACTGAAAATTTTCTTTAAGATCATCTTGATCGGGGTGACGGAAATGACGATTAAAAACGATGCCATGACAACACTGGTAAAAGAAGGCAGACTGGAACTGAAAAAGAAAGCAACAAAATAAAAGATAAAGGCGCCGGTGAGGGTGCTGATAAAAATGACCAGAGCGCGGGCGAAAAAATCATGCAGTTCGGAAAGCTGGGGATAAGCGATAATCAGCAGGGTAAAGTAAAGCAGGGCGGATAAAACCAAACCGGTCATGGGCGGAAAATTATAACCCAGATAACCCAGTAGATCGGCGCCCGAGAGCAATACGGCTATCGGACAGGCAATCAGCAGATAACGCAGCCGTCTTTTTTCCGTACTTGGAAACAGTTTGCCGACATGCCGCAGCAGAGCAAAGTAGCAGACGACCAGCACGAGACAGGCATAGGCGATCAGCGTGACGCGAAAATGCGGCCAGGCTCGCAGGGGTGAAAATAGCAGGCTGACGCCGGCCAGACTGATGAGAGACGTCAGCGCCACCGAGCTTTGTGAAAGATAAGATTTGTTGTGGGTCAGATGGCGGAAAAACCAGACGGCCAGGGGGGCAATGGCCAGAAGCCCGATATGCTCGATATATATCCAGAATCCCGGCGCAAACAGGCCCCGGAAAAAAACCGCCGCCTGGGAAATAAAAATAGCCAGGCAAAAGCCCGCAAAAGACTTTTGGAGCTTGTCCATTTTTCCCGTGATGAAAAGGGACAGGGCGATCGTAAAACTGGTTGCCGCCAGTGTAAAAGTATCCATATATTGACTTTTATCATACTCTGATTTAATAACCAGAACAAATAAAGACAAAACCTCTAAGGGATCGGTGAAGGAATGAAGAAAAAAGATTTATTGAAGAAAACGGTTGAACATATCGACATTAAAGCCATCAATGCCGTGGAAATGATCGAGGCCATGAAGAAGATGTCCTTTTCCGCGCGGGATTTGGGCAATGCCGCCGATATTTATGACCGGATGCTCAGAGAAAAAAATTGTGCGGTTATCCTGACACTGGCCGGGTCCACCAGCGCCGCCGGCTGCATGCAGGTGTATGTCGATCTGGTGAAAAATAATATGGTGGATGCGATTGTCGCCACCGGCGCGTCGATTGTCGATATGGATTTTTTCGAGGCTTTGGGTTTCAAACATTATCAGGGCACGCCGTTTGTTGATGACAAATTACTGCGCAGTCTTTATATCGACCGGATTTACGACACGTTCATCAGTGAAGAAGAATTGCAAAACTGTGACCGCACGATTAAAATAATAGCGGATGCGCTGCCTCCGCGCGCTTATTCCTCGCGGGAATTTATCGCGGAGATGGGCAAGTATTTAGTGAAGAACGCCAGGAAGAAAAATTCTTTAGTTCAGGCGGCCTACGAAAATAATGTGCCGATCTTTTGTCCCGCGTTTTCAGACAGCTCGGCCGGTTTCGGTCTGGTGCTGCACCAGTATGAACGGCCCGACAATCATCTGACCATCGATTCGGTCAAGGATTTTCTGGAATTGACCAACGTAAAGATTAAAGCGGGAAAAACCGGTCTGCTCATGATCGGCGGCGGCGTGCCGAAAAACTTCGCGCAGGATACCGTGGTTTGCGCCGAAATTCTGGGCAAGGAAGTGCCCATGCATAAATACGCCATCCAGATTACTGTGGCCGATGTTCGCGACGGCGCGTGCTCGAGTTCAACGCTGAAGGAAGCCAATTCCTGGGGCAAGGTGGATTCCAGTTGCGAACAGATGGTTTATGCCGAAGCCACAACCGTTCTGCCGCTTCTGGCCAGTTATGCCTACCACAAGGGAAGCTGGAAAACGCGTAAAAAATGGGAGCTGTCCAAGATTTTCGACAGTTTACCAAAAAACACCAAGAAACAGGCCAAAAGGTCTTAAACGGGGAAAGGGCGGGTTGCAAAACCCGCCCTTTTTTATGGCCTGTTGCCAGGACAACCGGGACGGATGTGATTTGAACATCTTCATTGACGAACTGTCGGAAAATGTGCATTATCTGCAAGTAATTTCATAATCATTGAACCACCACCAGAACACACAAATGACGTTTGCAGGAGAGATCACATGGCACGTAAAAAATCAATCTCAACCGAGCAAAAACTTTTTGAACAATACGAACACAAAGACAAGACGCGCCTAAACAATCCGCCGGCGGGACTGGTGGATTCCCACACCGATAACGGCGGCCAGAAAAAGAGAACCTACCAGTATGATCCGCATCTTGATCCGCAACTGCAATGGGCGGGCAAAGCCGAACATACCAGTTTTGAAGTTCCGACCGTCAGCCTGCATGTCCATGAGTAGGGGCAACCCTTGCGGTTGCCTGAAATGATGCGGTTACCCGAAACAAAAGAGTCAGGGCAGGAGACAAGGGCAGGAGGAGACAGGGGCAGGGGCAAGCCCTGCCCCTACGGGATGTGGGATGAAATATAATCCGGAAATACACCATCGCCGGTCAATTCGATTGAAGGAATATGATTATTCACAATCCGGGGCATATTTCATAACGATATGTACACAGGACCGCAAATGTTTATTCGGGGAAATAACTGACGGTGCAATGGTTTTAAATGAATATGGTAAAATTGCAGATAACGAATGGCATAAATTACCGAATCGTTACCAACATATTGAATTGGATGTTTTTCAAACAATGCCCAATCATATCCACGGAATTATAACCGTAGGGGCAACCCTTGCGGTTGCCCAAAATGATGCAATTGCCCAGAATATAGAGACAGGGGCAAAGACAGGGGCAACCGCAAGGGTTGCCCCTACGGAAATTAATGCGATTACGATTGGTAATATTGTTGGGGCATACAAATCGTTGGTTTCCAAAGAATGCTTGAATATTTCTAAATCAAAAAATGAATATATGCGCAGATTATGGCAACGAAATTATTACGAACATATCATCCGCGATGATGATGGCATGAATCGAGTCCGCGAGTATATACAAAACAATCCATTGAATTGGAATTCCGATCAATATAATCCATTAGGTTCAATATAATGTTTGTAATAGGCGAATTCCTCCTTTAAATAGAGAAGGCAACGCTAGCGCAAGTCATTATATTGTAACCAACGGCAACAAAAAACCCGCTATTCATGCGGGCTTCGTGGACTTCTTTGGATTGTATTGGATGAGGTCTTGGTGGAGATGAGGAGGATCGAACTCCTGGCCTCGGCGTTGCGAACGCCGCGCTCTCCCAGCTGAGCTACACCCCCAACCTTGAGAAAAACGTGGCGAGCATATATTATAGTTTGTCCCAGTGTCAAGAATTAGTTGGCGAAATAGGGAGATGCTGAAAAAGTAAGCCCCATTCGTAGTCCCAATCTTGGCTTGACAAAACAGGTCCGTTTTCCCTATACTCTCACCCATATCGGAGATCATCGGATTTTTAAGTATGCGATTGATTGACCGTTCGACATAGAACTCCTTACAACGCAGCCGTTTTTTAAGACAATAATAAAATACACGGGAGATCTCCATGGCAAAAATCGACGCTTTTTTTCAGCTGATGCATGACAATAAGGCATCCGACCTTCATCTTGTGTCCGGCCAACAGCCCGCCATCCGCATTCGCGGTGAAATTGAGCGGATCAAATATGATGTTCTGAATAATGATACGCTGAAATTACTTCTCTACGAAATTACGCCGGAACATAAAATCAAGCAGTTCGAAGAAACGGGCGATGTTGATTTTGCCTATGAAATTCCCGGTCTGGCCCGTTACCGGGCTAACTTTTTCCAACAGAAGTACGGCATTGCTGCGGTATTCCGTGAAATTCCGAGTAAAATATTAACCTGCCAGGAGCTGGGGCTTCCGGCGGTTATCTCCAAACTGGCCGCTCTGCCGCGCGGGCTTATCCTGGTTACCGGACCGACAGGCTCTGGTAAATCAACAACTCTGGCGGCAATAATCGATGAAGCAAACCGTACCCGCAAAGACCATATCATTACGATTGAAGACCCCATTGAATTTGTCCACCAGAGTCAGAGTTGTATTGTAAACCACCGGGAGGTGGGGATTCACACAAAAACATTCACTTCGGCGCTGCGCGGCGCCCTGCGTGAAGATCCCGATATTATCCTGGTCGGTGAATTGCGCGATCTGGAAACAATCTCTCTCGCGGTGGAAGCAGCTTCCACCGGGCATCTTGTCTTTGGCACTCTCCACACGACCAGCGCGCCGAAAACCGTGGACAGGATTATTGAAGTATTTCCATCCAGTGAACAAATGCAGATCCGCTCGACTCTTGCCGACGGTTTGCGGGCGGTCATTGCCCAAGTTCTGTTCAAAAGGATTGATGTCAAGGGGCGTTGTGCGGCGATGGAAATTCTGATTGCCACTGCGGCAGTGCGCAATCTGATTCGTGAGCAGAAAACCTTTCAGATTCCATCGATGATGCAGACCGGTAAAAAATACGGAATGCAATTGCTGGACGATGCCATTATGGAACTCTACAACAAAGGCTGGATCAGCGGCGAGGACGCTTACAACAAGGCCAACGATAAAACAAAATTCCGTCCGCTTTTAAAATATCCACCGACAGACTTTACCGAAGCATAAGGGGATTCTTTATGAGAAAACCGGAAATAGAATATATCCTGATGAAAATGCTGGAGTCTCATCCCAATATCTCCGACTTGAATCTGACGGTGGACAGGCCTTTCCAGGTGGAATCTTCAGGCCAACTGATCGGTGTTGATCTGAAGCCGCCCTTTGAAAAATTAACGCCATTTCAGACGGAAATTTTTGCCTTGAACCTGATTAATCAGGACCACCGTTTGTTCGACGATCTGGTGACGAAAGGCTCCTGCGATTTATCCTACGAACTGCCGGGTGTTTCACGTTTCCGCGTAAACATCTTCTCACAGCGCGGTCACTACTCGATTGTTTTAAGAAAACTGGCAAACACTATACCATCATGCGCGGACTTGAAATTGCCGGATGCCTATTATCATGTTGCCGGCGAAAAAAACGGCATTGTTCTGGTAACCGGCGCCACCGGCAGCGGTAAATCCACTTCGCTTGCCGCTGTTATTAACGAAATCAATGAGAAAAAATCAATCCACATTATTACGTTGGAAGATCCTGTGGAATTTACGCATCGGCAGAGAAAGGCCACCATCAATCAACGGGAACTGGGCAAGGATTTCGACACCTTTGCCAGCGGCCTGCGCGCCGCGCTCAGGCAGGCGCCCAAGGTTGTGCTGGTCGGTGAAATGCGCGACCGCGAATCAGTGGAAATCGCGCTTTCTGCCGCGGAAACCGGACACCTTGTTTTGAGTACGCTGCACACGGTGGATGCCGGCTCTACCATCAATCGTATTTTGGGTATGTTTCCTTCGGATGAAGAAAATCAAATCCGCATCCGTCTGGCCGATACCGTCCGCTGGATCATTTGTCAGCGCCTACTGCCTAAGGAAGGCGGCGGGCGCATTGCTGCTTTTGAAGCATTGGGTTCCAACTTGCGGGTTAAGGATATGATTCTGCACGGTGAATCCGAAGGTAAAACATTTTACGATGTTATGGAACAGAACAAGGCTTTTGGCATGGTTACCTTTGATGTTTGTATCGTTGATCTCTATCAGCGGGGATTGATTTCCGAAGATACGGCCAAGGCCTATGCCTCCAATAAACCTAATGTTAACAGGGGCATTGATTCCATCAAGAGTGCCCGCGGCGAGAAAACGACAGACCTGGGAAAACTGGAAGTAGATCAAGGGTACGGCAAGCCTCAGGGCAACGTACCTCCTCCCTGGCAAAAAAAATAAAAATTACTTTGCCAAAATATTAGTGCGAAGGAGATGAATATGTCTGGTGAAGGGACAATGACAGGATCGGTGACAGCAAGGGATGAGTCCAAAGGACGGCCCTTTGGTTTCATGGCTCCCGAAGGGGAAACAGCCATGGTTTGTGAACAGGATGCCGTTGCCCGGGGTAGAATCGTCAGTGCAATGAAAAGCATGGGGTATGCGGTTGTGGAAGCGACATCATGCGGTGAAGCCGTTAAATTCATGCGTTTTCAAATTTTCAGCGTCATAGTTGTCAATGAGAACTTTGATACGGCCGCAGGTAGTATCAACAGTATTCTGTCGAATCTGGAAGGTTTGTCCATGAGTATCCGCAGGCAGACTTTTGTCGTGTTACTCAGCGTGACGCTTTCCACCATGGACAATCTGGAAGCTTACCATAAAAGCGTGAATCTGATTATTAACAAACGAGAAATCGGTGAGGTGGAAAAAGTACTGCGTCAGGCGATGGCGGAACATGAAGATTTTTACCGGGTCTTCAAGGAAAAAATCCGTAAGTAGGGGCACGACGCATAACCACCTGATAACCTGATGACCGAGGTCACGCGAGGTCACAAGATCGTGCCCCTACGTGTTTGGAGAGCGAGACGGGGAATGGCCGGAGGCTTGGTAGGCCTCCTCCAGATTTTGACGACAAGGTGTTGATGCATCAAATGAAAGCGCGGCTTCAAACGCTTTGGCCGCATCTGCAAATAATCCCCCTTTCATCAGGGAATTTCCCAGCCGAATATAAAAGGCCGCAGTATGCGGGCGATTAAATTGGCAGGCCTTTTCGTATTCCGTGAATGCGTCTTCCGGTTGCTTCATGGAGACCAGGACATCTCCCAGCGAACAGTAGTAGAGACTGTTGGATGGGGCTATTTCCAGACATTTTGTCAGCAGCTTTTTGGCCGGGTTGAAATGGCCTCCCCTCCGGTATAAATCAGCGGCTCGGAAAAGGTAGCGGTCCGCTTCGTCGGGGTCAATAAGGCCTGCCTGTCGATAAGCCTCTTCGCACGCTTCGGTTTGCCCGGTCGCCATGAGGGCTTCACCCAGCCGGCAGTAAAAAGCAGGATTGTCCGCCTCCATCGCAGTGAGTTTTTTAAAAGTGTCGAAGGCTTTTTCGCTCCGGCCGGACAGAAGATAAGCCTTTCCCAACTCTTCCAGCAATCCGACATCCTGCGGTTGCACTTGGACGGTTTTTTCGCAGATGGCGACCAGTTTTTCGATTTCACCTTCCTGTTTATAAATCCGCACCAGCTCATCGTAAGCAAAACCGGTAAAAACTTTGCGCTGAAGCTCGCGATCCAGCAGGATTTCCCAGTATGGAATGGAACGTTCTTTATGTCCGTTGTCCCAGGAGGCCCAGGCCAGACGAAGCAGCACCGATTCTTCCTCCGGATAAATTCCGTGAATGTTCTCCAGGAGAGCGATGGCTTCACTGTATTTCCCTTGCTTCAACAGGCCGTCGGCCTCGTCGAGTTTTTCCGTTTTGTGGTCGTCTTGCATCATAGAGTTAAAAAAATGGGGGAGAAGATTCTCCCCCGAGCGTTTTCAGCAACTGCAGGAACCGCAGCCGCCGCCCTCTTGAGAAAGATTTGACGTTAATTTAAAACCTGCTCCCTCGGGGGTTGTGATAAAATCAACATTGATCGGTTGCGCCTGATTCAACAAATCTTTATCGATGACAAATTTTGTTCCTTTTTCCTCAATCACTTCGTCTTCATTTCTGGGCTCGTCCAGAGCCATGCCCAAAGAGGGCCCGGATCAACCCATCGACATGGTGATACGGATCGCCACATCATCATTTTTATCCTTGAGAAAATCCTTAATGACCTCCGAGGCTTTGTCTGTAACTGTCAGCATTTAATATTCTCCTTCCGGTGATGCCTTTTCGGCATCAATCTTTTTCGTAACTTATTCATAATTGCCCTGTTGTCAATTACAATTTTGACGGTGTCTGTTAAGGTTATGTATTTACTGATAAAAGCATAAATTGTTTCTGTTGACATTCATGACTTATCTCGTTTATTATTTCCGGGCTCAAATATTCGACAAGGGAGACGTTCCATGATGAAAAGCTTTAAAGCCATTTTCGTTATCTTGATGCTGATGGCATCTACACCGGTTCTGGCCGAGAACTTTACGGTCAAGGGCGATATGGCATCCACGATTCATTATGAGTTGCGGCATCAGATCACGGCAGGCGATTCGATGAGAAAATTAACGCTCAGCTTCGTTGTGCCCGAAAGTTTTGATTCTCCCACTTACAAACAGCAGATTACCAATTTTAAAATTACTTTTTCACCTCAGGCCCAGGAAAGCACCACCACCACGGATGCCCGCGGTAATAAGACCATCCAGGCGACCTGGATGGATGTTCCGCCGATCATTGACGCTGTTGTATCTTTTGACGCTCGAACCAACACGGGATTAAAATCCATGCAATCCAGTGCGCCTTTTCCGGCCGCGTCCACGCCCAAACATTTGACTGTTTATTTACAGGCCTCCGAGCAGGTGCAGACCAATGATCCGGCCATTCGAGAGCTTTCGTTCAAACTGACCAATGGCGTGAAAACACAGTTCGATGCCGTGCAAAGAGTGGTGAGTTGGGTTGTGGATCATGTCCGTTACGTCAATCCGCCCCAGCAATACGACGCGCTTTACTCCCTGCAATCCGGCAAGGGAAACTGCCAAAACTATTCCCATCTGACCGCGGCGCTTTTACGCAGCGTGGGCGTGCCCGTCCGGATTGTCAATGGCGTCACGATGAATCAGCCGTTTAACGTGGTTTGGGAAAAGGGGACGCTGACATTTAAAATGGGACAGGGCAGGCATTCCTGGGTGGAAGTCTGGTATCCCGATTTGGGTTGGGTGCCCTATGATCCCCAAAATATGCAGTTTTTTATTTCCAATCGTTTTGTGCGCATTGAAGTCGGTGTGGACAATAACGAAACGAAAAATGATGGTCTGGTCCGCTGGGCGCAGAGTTCTGGGGCGCGCACTAAACCGACGCTGCAGGAAACCATCGACGGGAAGTTCCTTTCCGATTCCATAAAGGTAACAGCACAGCGCCAGAATTATGGTCCGAAGAATCTGCTTTTGGGACCTGATGTTCTTGCCCAGATGGATGTCCAGCCACCCGCGCTTCCGCCGCCGCCTGAGCCCGCACCGCCGATTATTCTGCCTGTGCCTCCTGCACCGGCTCCTCCAATACCTGCAACGCCTAAGCCTGTGCCGCCTCCTAAGGAATTGCGATATAATGTGCCCTTTGTTTTCGGTAATCTTGAATTTCCGGAAAATGTTGATTTTGCGTTTCCCCGCGTTACCAAAGCCAAGGGAAACAATTCTTTTGAAATGTCACGCAGTTTTCTGGTGGAAACGGCAGAATTTGTTACCCATAGTGTGACGCAGTATGCTCAGGTTGTTGAATTGCCAAAACCGGTTACGCTTCACAAGATAGCACTGGCACTACATAATTTTGGCGGCGACGGCCATCTCTGGGTGGATGTTTTCCAAGATAAAGGGGGCGAACCCGGCGAACTCTTATGCACAACCCAGATGATCGCACTGGAAGAAATTTCCAGCAAGCCCGGTTATCGCTGGGTGACCTTTAACTTTAGAGATAAAGAAAGACCGGTTATGAAACCCGGTGCTTACTGGATTGCCCTGGGTTTTTCCGGAAGGCCGGTGGTCAACTGGTTTTACACGTACGGTAAACCTGTCGGACCGGTTTACGGCACCCGCTATAAGAGTATTTTTGCGAAAGAATGGAGCGGCTCGCTTAATTACGAGTTTAACTACAAAGTCGTTGGGATGACAGTGAAATGAGTTATAGACTCCTACGTCTGTTTTATGCGACTAACCTTGTCGGAGGCACCAACCCGGCGTATAACCTAAAGGTCACACGTGCCGGGTTGTAAGAATGACGGTTAAATAGTCGATTCTCTGTCGTTGTTATTTTCTTCGGTAAGCTTTTGTCTGGCCTGAGCCAGCGTGTCGTCGAAGAGTCTTTCCAGTTGCTCGTTGGACCCTCGCAGGCCGTCGATCACCGCCTGGGCCCATTGCAGGTAATCGATCCTTCTTTGCCGCGGCCAGTGATCCGGCGGAGCGTAAGCGATGTCACGGATATTGCATATTTTGTCCGCCAGTTTAATTTGTTTGGCGCGCCGTGACAGATGGGACGAGTGTGTAATCTGGTTTTGTTTTCTTTCCTGTTTGGGCAGGCTTTTATTATCGCTCATCTCCAGCACCAATCCCAGAACCTCGTCGCCGAAGCTTAGGCGGATTTCTTCAGGGGTGGTGTCCGTGTCTTCAATTGTGTCGTGAAGAATGGCGGCAATGATGGCGGCCACATCGTAAACTTCGCCTATGGTCCATAAGATGTTGGCAACTTCAATCGGGTGGTTGATGTATGGCGAGGCGGCTGAGTCTTTTCTTCTCTGATGGCGATGCTTTCCCGCGGAAAAATTCAGGGCTTTTAAAAACAAGGTCAAATCGTTTTTCAAGCATGTCTCCTTTAATCCCGCTGTTGCGGGACGAGCGTCAATTCTCCGCAGCGAGCTCGCGAGGTGGTTGATTGTTTTAAGCATAGCACAGTCATGGTTTACCACGCAAACAAATGTCTGCGGACTGTTTGAGATTATTGCGGATATGTGTTAAATAATTTCCATATTTTTTTAAGAATATCTGATCTCTCAGGAGGCGACCCATGTTTGATAAACCGTTTGCCGGTTTTCCCAAGTTGATCTTTTTTCTTATGCTGGGAATCGTTACATTCTTTTTCGGTTATATTCTGAAGCCTTTTTTCTTCGCGATTTTCTGGGCGGTTTTGCTGGCCGCGATCTTTGCTCCATTATACGGGTGGCTGCATCGAAAGTTCAAAAGACCCAATCTGTGCGCCGGTCTCACACTTGGGGCTGTGCTGGTCACGTTGATTTTGCCGGTCGGATTAATCCTCACTTTGCTGGTCGGCGAATCTCTTGACATATACAACTCGATTAATTCCAAAAGCAGTTCCTGGATGAATGCGATCACCGGCATGTTCAACTCTTTGGGCCAACACCCGCTTCTGGCGCGTTTCGACCTGGATCAACAATTTATAACGGATAAATCCGTTGAGCTTTTAAAAGCTGTTGCCAATTTCTTTGTTAAAAACCTGTCCGCCTTCACGGAAAACACGATTCTTTTTTTCATTGAGTTTGCCGTGATGCTTTACTGTCTGTTTTATTTTTTGCGCGATGGAAGGCAGCTGATCGATATCATCAGCTATTATCTGCCTGTCGAGCAGCGTCATATCAATACCTTCATTTCCGGGTTCCTTGTTACATCGAAGGCCACGCTGAAGTTTACCTTTGTCATTGGAGGCATTCAGGGATTGCTGGGCGGCCTGATTTTTTATGTCACGGGCATTGAAAGCGCTCTGGTCTGGGGCGTGCTGATGATCGGCCTTTCCATTGTGCCGGCCATCGGCAATGCAATTATTTGGGTGCCGGCCGGCATCATCATGTTGCTTTTGGGTCACATCTGGCAGGGAATTACCATTCTGGTTTTCGGAGCGGTCGTGGTCAGCTCCGTGGATAATCTGTTGCGCCCGATTCTGTTGGGCAAAGACATCCAAGTGCATTCGCTGTTGATTTTTTTATCCACACTGGGAGGCATCGCCGTTTTCGGATTTTCAGGGTTTGTCCTTGGCCCGGTGATCGTTTCATTCTTCCTGGCCATCTGGAAATTATTTCCGGAGCTCTATCTGGAAGAAAAAATGCAAAAACGGACGGGGGATGATTAAGCTATAATCAGAAACCGCCAAAGCGCTTCGCGGTCTTCCTTGCGGGCGTAATCAATGCCGATTCTGGGTGTGGATAAGATGGACTGGGACTCAACCGTTTGACAGTCTTCCACCCATAATTGCGAGCCTTTTGTCAGATCCCAGCCGTTGAAGGATTTATCAATTGCCAGCGCCTGACATAGTTTGGCGGGGCCGTTGGTCAGTTCTTTTCCGTGCCGTTTTCTACGCGCCCGCATTTCGGTAAGACCCGAAAGCGGCTCAATCGCCCGCAGCAGCACAGCGCAGGGATTGCCTTCTTCCTGGGTCACCATGTTCAACAGATAGTGCATGCCGTACGTAAAATACACATAGGCGCATCCCGGCGGGCCGAACATCACGGCGTTGCGAAGGGTTTGGCCCCGGTGGGCGTGACAGGCGCTGTCATTTGTTCCGCAATAGGCCTCCGTCTCGACAATGATTCCGGATAACGCCGTGCCGTCAATACGCCGGATCAGTTTTTTTCCTAAAAGGTCGCGCGCAACTTCCAACGTGGGGCGATTATAAAATTTTTGATCCAGTATCATCATCATGAATATTTTCTTGAAGAATGCGACATAATTTCGACTTGACTTAGTCTGATCTTCGTTTTAATAACTGTGTACCATGAAGCAATAGATTGTCAACTTCAGTGTGCAGAAAGCATGACTCCTTCGGTGCGAAAATCTGTTCGCAGTGCAAAGCAAATTACACGTCAAAACAAAAATAAATAGTGAATGCTCCGCTGTTGGCGTCGTAAATGATAAATGGATTCAGGCTTCTGGCTCTTATGTTGAAATAATACCTTCATGGCACGGATTGTGCTTTTACGCGGGCAGTTGTTTGGTGTTCAATAATTGGTACTTTTAAGAATTGTTTTGGAGAATAAAGATGAACGAAATGAAAGGCACGGTGGCTGTTTTTCCGGGACAGGGATCGCAAAGGCAGGGGATGGGGAAAGATTTTTATGATCAAATTCCTGTGTGCCGTCAAACCTACGAAGAAGCGGCGGACGCCCTGGGGTTGGATGTTGCGGCGATTTGTTTTAATGAAGACGCCCGATTGAACCTGACCGAATACACGCAACCCTGTATTGTGACCACCGAAGTAGCCATGCTCAGAGGGCTTGCTGAAAAATACGGATTTAAAGCTGACTATTTCGGCGGCCATTCTTTGGGTGAGTTCACGGCATTGGTGGCCGCGGGGGTCATACCTTTTGCCGATACGGTCCAAATCGTTCGGACGCGCGGCAAACTGATGCAGGAAGCCGTTCCGGTGGGTGTCGGTTCGATGGCGGCCGTGATATCCGAGGGAATAGACGTCCAGGCGTTGAAGGCGATGCTGACGGATTTGCCGGTGGATATCGCTAATATTAACTCCGCCAATCAGGTGGTGATCAGCGGGGACGCCTCCGCCTTGCCCCGGGCGGAAGATCGGTGCAGGGAATTATTTGCGGCGCCTAAAACATACCGATTTGTGCAACTCAATGTCAGTGCACCTTTCCACAGCCGATTTATGAAAAAAATTGAAGAGCCTTTTGCCGGAACCCTGAAAAAATTCAGCAAATCATTTAATGTCCAAAACGCTCCTCACGTCACTTCCAATTATCAAGGATCATTTCATGCGGATTCCATGAACGCGGTTATAAACAATCTGGTCAGTCAACTTTCCAATGCCGTATTATGGCGCGATAATATGCAGACATTGGCAAACCGTGCTGCTCAGGTTTATGAAATTGGTCCGGGACGTCCGCTGCGCGACTTTTTTAAAACCATCGGCGTAGCTTGCGAGTCCATTACAGGGCTTGCGGCGGCGGAAAAAATCTTTACAAAAACTTAAACAATCAACGGACAACAACTTTTTTTAATCAAGAGGGAAACGAAAGGCAGACTATGGATTTAAGTTACAGTGAAAATCAACGCATGTATCTGGAGACCGTGCGCAAGCTGGTGAAAAATGAAATTACACCCCATATTCTTGAACTGGAAAAGGCGCATCGCTTTCCGTGGACGATCATCCATAAGGCCTGGGAAATGGGCGTGATCAATTTGTGCATTCCGGAATCAATCAAGGGGTTTGATGTCGATGTGTTTTCGTCGGCGCTGATCATCAAGGAAATATCATACGGCGATACGGGCATTTCCACGTCCGCCATGTGCAATGATCTGGCCAACGTTGTGATCAGCCAGCACGGAACCGACCAGCAGAAGGAAAGGTTTTTGCGTCCCTTTGTCGAAAAGCCGCTTCTGGCGTCTTTTTGTCTGACCGAACCGGGCGCCGGTTCCGACAACTCTATGATGACCAGCTTTATCGCGAAGCGTGATGACGGCACATACGTGTTAAACGGCTCCAAGTGTTTTATTACCAATGCGTCTTATGCGTCTCAATTCACGATTTTGTGCAAAGTCGGCAAGCCCACCAGCAATTTCATGGCCTGCGTGGTTATTCCCGTTTCGCACGTGACCTCCGCCGATCTTCCCGACGTCGGGAACTCTATCCGGGAAATTAATCTGCCCACCGGCGGTAAAATTATTATTGGCAAGCCGGAAGACAAACTGGGGCAAAGACTGTCCAACACGGCCAGTGTTACCTTTGAGGATGTCATCATCCAGCCCGATCAGATCATCGGGGATCGGCGTTTCGGTTTTAAATATATCGTGGATGTGCTCGATTTTGCGCGTCCGATGGTCGCGGCCATCGGTCTGGGACTGGCTAAAAGAGCGTTAGACGTGACGCTCGCCTACACCCGTGAACGCAAGCAATTCGGCCAGCGCATCTGTGATCTTCCGGTGGCCCGGGATATGCTCACCACCATGTGGAAAAAAGTGGAATTGGCGGAGTTGTCTCTGATGAAAGCCTGTTGCAAGATACAGGAAAAAGCGGACGATGCCGGCATTTACGCGTCGCTGGCGAAAAACACCTGCTCGGAGGCGGCCATCTTTTGTTCAACCGAAGGCCTGCATCTGCACGGCGGTTATGGTTTTACCATGGAATACGAAATATCGAAACTGGCGCGCGATGCTCATATCATTGATATTTATGAAGGCGTCCGCGAGGTGCAGAACATGATTATCGGGCGGGAGATCGTTTAGGTATGCTGTGCCTGATGTTGAAAGTTGAGGACTTAAACTAGTGGATAAACCTGTTGCATTGGTGACGGGAGGCGCCACCGGGATCGGTGCGGCGTGCTGCCGCGCTCTGGCGGCGGAAGGCTTTCGTGTTGGCATACATTACCGCAGAAGCGGTGAAAAAGCGCAGGCGCTTTTGGCGGAAATCAAGGACGGATTTTTAATTTCGGCGGATCTGGCCGTAATCGAACAAATCGACGCGATGGTTGCCAGACTCAAAGACGAGGCCCGTCGCGTTGACGTTCTGGTCAACAATGCAGGGCACTCGATCAACGCCGACATCATCACAATGAAGCTGGAGCAGTTTGACGAGCAAAGGGCGATCACGCGCGGCGTCTGGTATCTGACCAAAAGAATTCTGAGGCAATTCATGATGCGAAATTCAGCCGGTCGCGTAATCAATATCTCCAGTGTGGTGGGTCACACGGGCAATGCCGGACAAATCCCCTACACGATGGAAAAGGCGGCGCTTGACGCGTTTACCAAATCGCTGGCGCAGGAAATGGCCGGCCGTAATATTCTCGTGAATTCCGTTGCTCCCGGTTTTATTGAAACCGACATGACAGGAGAATTGCCGACGGAAGTAAAAGAAAAAATTATGGCGGGCATTCCGCTGGGGCGAATCGGGAGGCCTGAGGAAATCGCTGAAGTCGTTGCTTTCCTGGCCGCAAAAGGAAACTACATCAATGGTTCGGTAATTCACGTCAACGGAGGCCTTTATGGAGGCTGATGAAAGCATCATACAGGAAGTGTTGGCGCTGGTGCCGCAGCAAAAGCCGTTCCGTTTCATTGATGAGATTATTCGTTTGAATGAAGAAGAAATTGTCGGGGCCTACCGTTTTCGCGAAGACGAGTTTTTCTATCAGGGGCATTTCCCCGGCAGACCGATCACGCCGGGCGTGATTCTGATGGAATCGATGGCCCAGATTGGCGTAGTGGCTTACGGCATGTATCTGTTGTCTTGCCAGAGAAATGTTCGGCCAAGCCAGATGAAAGGTCCCTTAAGTCTTTTCTCACTGGCGGAAGATATCGAGTTTAAGGGCATCGTAACGCCTGGCGAGCGGGTGATTGTGAGAGGGGAAAAAATATATATGCGTAACGGGGCTTTAAAAGTGGAGACCAGTATGGAAAGAGAAAATGGTGAAGTGGTTTGTATGGGTAAATTAGCCGGAATGGGAGTGGAAACATGAAAAGAAGAGTGGTTATTACAGGGATGGGCGTTGCAGCCCCTAACGCTCATGGCCTGGATAATTTTGAACAGGCATTGCGCGAAGGCCGGTCAGGCATACGTTTTCAGCCGTTGCTGGCAGAATTGAAATTCGGCTGTCAGATTGCGGGTATCCCGGAAGATTTTGACGCGATCCGCAAACGCTATTTCGATCATGAAAAGCTGATGTCCATCAATGACAATATTGGCTACGCATCGGTATCGGCGGTAGATGCCTGGACGGACGCAGGTTTCAGTATGCCCGACAGCAATGATGATACTGTGGATTGGGACACGGGCGTCATCGCAGGGTCCGGCATTGGTGGCATGGATACGATCGCGCAAAATGTTGTGCCCATGGTTAATGAAGGCCGGGTTCGACGCTTAGGCAGTCGCATTGTGGAACAGGTGATGAACAGCGGCACCAGCGCCCGTATTGGTGGATTGATCGGGGCCGGCAATCAGGTGACCTCGAACTCTTCGGCCTGTAGCACAGGGAATGAGGCGATTATTGACGCTCTCTGGAGAATCAGAATGGGCCTGGCCAAACGCATGATTGCGGGTGGATCGGAAGGCGCGACACCGTATATCTGGGGTGGTTTTGACGCTATGCGCGTGATGTCCCGCAAGTTTAATGATAACCCGGCCGCGGGTTCCAGGCCGCTGTCCGCCTCGGCGTGTGGTTTTGTGCCCGGATCCGGCGGCGCCATGCTCGTTTTGGAGGACCTGGAGACGGCACTGGCCAGGAACGCAAGAATTTACGCTGAGGTCATCGGCGGCGCCGTCAACAGCGGTGGCCAGCGAATGGGCGGTTCCATGACTGCTCCCAACTCTGAGGGCGTGAAAAGGTGTATCCGCGCGGCAGTGGCCGATGCCGGTATTGATCCGGGACAGATCGATGCCATCAACGGCCATCTTACGGCCACCTATGCGGATCCTATCGAAGTCAGGAATTGGGCGGAGGCGCTGGAAAGAACACCGGACAATTTTCCTTACATCAATTCGACAAAATCTTTAGTCGGTCATTGTCTCGGCGCTGCCGGGGCCATTGAAAGCGTGGCGGCCGTGCTTCAGGTTTATCGGGGATTTTTACATCCCTCGCTCAACAGCGGGGATGTGCACCCGGATATCGCGCAATACGCGTCGAAAATACCACAAACATGCATGGAATTTCCAGGATTGAAGTATCTGGCCAAGGCCGGTTTCGGTTTCGGGGATGTGAATAGTTGTATCATATTTAAAAAGTGGGAAGAAAAATAATTATATTGAAGGAGTCTAAAAAGATGGATGACAAGAAAATTTTCGAAGAGATGATAAATATTTTAAAGGTTTATACCAAGGACCCGACGCTCTTGGAGAAGGCAACACTCGATACGCACATATTGAATGATTTAAAAGTCAATTCCGCGCGTCTGGTCGACGTGATTATCAAATGCGAAGATGTATTCGGCATCAGTGTTGATGACGATGAGGCGGACAAAATTCGCACGATCGGCGATGCGGTAAGAATCGTTAAACAAAAACTCGGGTAGGGATTATGGATGCAAAGTCCAGGTTTTTTCTGCATTTGCAGAATGTTTTAGGTCGGGTGGCCATTTTTCTGATTGCGCCGTTTTACTTTTTTGTTGCGCACATTCTGTTGTTTTACCGGATAAGGAATTTGCGGGAACTCCGCCATCAGTGTGCCGCGGAATTTGCCGGACACAAAGGGCCTTGGATTATATGCGCCAATCATTTAACCATGATAGATTCCTTCCTGTTGAGCTATGCTTCGTTCAGCATGGTCCGGCATATCACGCATTATAAGCAGCTCCCGTGGAATTTGCCGGAAAGAAGCAATTTTCAAAGCAACATCTTTCTCGCGGTTTTATGTTACCTGTCCAAGTGCGTTCCCGTCGATCGAGGCGGTTCCCGTCAAAAAATGAAGGAAGTGCTTGACAAATGCATTTATCTGTTGCGCCGTCGGCATGCCATCATGATTTTTCCGGAAGGGGGCCGATCGCGCACCGGCCGCGTGGATAAAGATAATTTTTCCTATGGGGTAGGCCGATTTATTCAGGATGTGGATAATTGCAAGGTGATGTGTCTTTACTTACGCGGCGACAAGCAGCGCCGCCATAGCCTGATTCCTGCCTGGGGGGACAAATTTTACGTGCAGATGGAGGTGTTTAAACCGACGCCTGTGGCGCAAGAGGGACTTCGTGCACAACGGGAATATGCGGCGCAGATTATTGGGCGGCTCGCGGACATGGAGGAGAAGTATTTTGCCTTGCATCGGGAACGATGTTGTGGATTTGATCAGTCCGGAGAACCGGCAAAAAAGCACGGATTCGCGCTATCTGAAGAGAATCCTCACCGATACTGAAATTGAGCAGGTCCGTTGTTCCGACAATCCGGATGCGACGCTGTGGTCTATCTGGGCCTGCAAGGAAGCCGCTTATAAAGTTATTCGGAAACAGTCCAGCGGTGCGGCTTTTTTACCGCGCCACTGGACTGTGCATTTCCGCCATCCCGCATCGGCCGTCGAACATCAGGGCAGCAAGCCTCCTGAAGCGCCACTCGAGGATCAGACGCCCACGGCATTTGCTGCAGGCGATGTTGTGATTTCAGAAAAAAAGAGCATCCCTTTTTTTCTTCTTTCTTCTTTGTCTTATGTTCATTGCCTTGCCGCCGACTGTTTCGATATTTTAGACAAGGTGATCTGGCGCGTTGACGTGTTGCCCGCAGGGCATGATCAAAAAGACAGGGATCCCTCCGTTTTCGCACGATCATGCCTGGCCCATGCACTGTCATCCTTTTTACGAGATGATCAAAGTCAGATTAAAATTCTCCGAGACCGAGAAAAAGACGGAGAACTTCAGCCGCCGGCCGTATATCTCAATGGCATTAAGACGGGCATTGACGTCAGCCTGAGCCACGACGGACAATTTGTCGCTTACGCATTTCTGGCCTGACCGGATTACAATTTTCTGAATGAAATCTTCCGCATATTTTGTTGTCAGGTCTTTTCTCTTATGTTAAGAAAATGCTATTATTAAGTATTTCTATATCATCAGTAAAAGGGGAGGAAATATGAATAACAAGGAAGTTGTCGCTTTGGTCACCGGCGGGGCATCTGGACTAGGGGAAGCCACGGTGCTGGAATTAGCCGGTAAGGGAGCGAAGGTTGTCGTCATTGATATGGATGCGGCAAAAGGTAAACAACTGGCTGATGCAGCAGGGGACAATGTCATTTTTGCTCATGCCGATGTCACCAGCGAGGAATCCATTCGTGAGGCGATCAAAAAAGCTGTTGATCAATTCGGCAAAATTAATGTTGTGGTCAATTGTGCGGGCGTGCCGGATGCCGGCAAAGTGATGGGTAAGAAAGGTCCTCTGCCGCTGTCATTATTTAATAAAGTTATCCAGATAAATCTTGTGGGGACGATGAATGTGATTCGCCTGGCTGTTGAGCAGATGGTAAATAATACCCCCAATAATGAGGGCGAAAAGGGGGTGATTGTGAATACGTCATCTATCGCCGCATTTGACGGTCAGATCGGTCAGGCGGCTTATGCCGCGTCTAAAGGCGGCATTGTAGGCATGACGCTGCCCATTGCCCGGGAATGCGCCGACTATGGCATTCGGGTGGCCACGATTGCGCCGGGACTGTTTGAAACGCCGCTCATGGCCGGTTTGTCGCCCGCTGTTAAAGAAGACATGGCCCGAGGGGTGCCTTTCCCGAGGCGACTGGGCAAGCCTGAGGAATTTGCCCGGATGGTTCTTCATATTATTGAAAATCCGATGCTCAACGGCTGTTGTATCCGCTTGGACGGCGCGCTGCGCATGCCGCCGAAATAATCGACGATGTTTTGAAGATCATGACACGTCGTTACACCCGCCAAGAGTAAAAAAGACAGGGCCAGGGTTAATACTCGATACCCGCGCGGTCTTTGACACCGGCGGCGTAATGGTGCTTGATCTCTTTAACGTCGCTGACCGTGTCGGCCAGTTTGATGATGGCTTTGGCGGCGTAGCGGCCCGTGAGAATCA
>JAUYFM010000004.1 GCA_030690945.1 Smithellaceae bacterium
AAATCCAAGAAGTCTAAAACGTTTCCCGTTTCAATCCACGCGCCCGCGCGGGGCGCGACGCTGATTGACGGCCTAGGTTGTATGAGCCACAAGGTTTCAATCCACGCGCCCGCGCGGGGCGCGACTGCTTGGCGAAAAAGAGATTATCACCCATTGCAAGGTTTCAATCCACGCGCCCGCGCGGGGCGCGACATAATGTCTGAAGAAGCTTTTCGCACCGGCCAAGTTTCAATCCACGCGCCCGCGCGGGGCGCGACACCCGCAAAGAGGATCAATCGGAGATCAGGAAAGGTTTCAATCCACGCGCCCGCGCGGGGCGCGACACTCGATGCAACGGCTGTCCGACATCTGGCGGATGTTTCAATCCACGCGCCCGCGCGGGGCGCGACATCGCCCGGACACGACCAAATTCTGTTTTGGAAACGTTTCAATCCACGCGCCCGCGCGGGGCGCGACCCGGGGGGGGAAGCAGGGCATTGAATTTATCCGTAGTTTCAATCCACGCGCCCGCGCGGGGCGCGACCTTTATGAACTGAAAATGCGCTATGTCAAAGAAGTTTCAATCCACGCGCCCGCGCGGGGCGCGACGATGAGAAAGGATGAACGTTTTGCACCCGAACAAGTTTCAATCCACGCGCCCGCGCGGGGCGCGACGCATACAAAGGGCGAAGAAGAAGACCCTCTTTGCGTTTCAATCCACGCGCCCGCGCGGGGCGCGACCATATCGAGGCCCGGCAGATAAAATTCATCCCAGGTTTCAATCCACGCGCCCGCGCGGGGCGCGACATCCCATGAGCGGGATACCGGAGGCTTATTTCCGGTTTCAATCCACGCGCCCGCGCGGGGCGCGACATCAGCTCCTACGAGAAATTTGTCAGCAAAACCAGTTTCAATCCACGCGCCCGCGCGGGGCGCGACTGGCAAATGCAAAGAATGTGGTAAGTCTTTGTGTTTCAATCCACGCGCCCGCGCGGGGCGCGACTGTTTACTGCTAATCAATTACAAATACTACATTTCATGATCTTTACTCGCGAATCCTGGTTTTCATGGCATCCTTTTTATTCAGTTTTCAAAGAGCTTTGGCAAATAGAACAGTATTTCGATAACTTAAACATTGCGCGAACCTTCCTGCTATTTATTGTCAGCTTGCGGTTCGCGGAACCTTAAAATAGCTAAAAAAAAGATTTCTCCCTCAAGGTCGAAATGACTTTATGAACACCCTACACAATGAGCGGTCCCTCTTGATCAATAGACTTTTTTGCTCCAATGTGTTCCACGCGTCTTCGCCAATTCGATCCTAAAAAATAGAATCGCAGGCTGTCCTCTTCGGGATTAATTTCCTTCATCAGGCGGTCACGCAAAACCGTCCATTGCGCGGGATCGACAATGCATTCAAACACAGAATACTGCACCCGCTGGCCGTAATCCTGACAGGCCTTAGCCACACGTCGTAAACGCCTTGGCCCTTTTTCATTCTGCATGGCAACGTCATAACTGACCAGAACTAACATTGTTTAATTTACCTCCCAATCCAGAGAAGCCCCTCATCCTCACCTTCTCCCACAAAGGGGCGAAGGAATTATTCGGATCTAATATTTATTTCCAGATAAACGGCGGATAGCCATCCAGATCTCCGCGCAGGCAGCGCGCCAGCAGCAATGCCTGCACATGAAAAAGCAAGCCAATCGTTACTTTTTCATCCAAAAAAGGATGCTGAATTTCTTCCTGCTTTCTTTCCTGATAGGCAACCAGCAAGGTTTTTCTTGTTTCATCATTCATCATGACCGCGCCTGCTTCCGTTTTGTTAAAACCTTTGTCCTGTACCTGCCGTAGATTAATCAAAGAAAGCGCCAGGCGATCTGCAAGAAATGGCCGGAATTCTTCCATCAAGTCCAGAGCCAGGCTGGGACGGCCTGGCCGATCACGGTGCAGAAAGCCGACCGCCGGGTCCAGGCCGACTGATTCCAGGGCGGAACGGCAATCATGCATCAATAGGCTATAAAGGAAAGATAACAGACAATTCACATTATCCAATGGCGGGCGTCGGTTGCGTTCCTGAAAATTAAAACCTTCTTTTTGCGCAACAATCAGATGGTCAAAAACACTAAAATAAGTATGCGCGGCATCGCCTTCCAAACCGCGCACACAATCGAGCGACTGATTCAATTCAAGTGATTGCAGTGACCGATTCAAATCATCCACGCTTCGGCGAAGCGCATCCTCTTCCAGTTTTTCTGCATGATCTCTTAACACCCGCTGGAGAACTGTCCGGCAGTTGGCCACCTTGCCGATAACAAATCCTTTAGCCATTTGCGCGGAATATTCCAAATCATCTGCGTGTCGATATTGTTCACGGCGAAGCAGAACATTGCCAGATACCGGCCCCTGCACACGCGCCAGAAAACGGCCATACTCCGTTAAAAAGCTGATGCCGACACCGTTTTCTCCGCAAAAGCCCATCAGGAAAGGGCTGCAAGACACATTACCGAAACAGACAATGCCGCCGATGGTGTGCACCGGGACGCGCAGTCTGACTTCTTGATTAACCTTGACCACCACGGTTTCTCCTTCCTTGGCAAGGTAAGCACCCTGTGTGGTGACAAATAAGGTGTTAAGATGTTTTTTCATGTTTCATCCAAAGAGGTTTGGTCATGGTCAGTTCCTCTTGGCCTTTTTCTTATTATCACGTTTATTATCAAGTTTATTGGATACTATCACCTTTCTTCACCCAGCACCCGACCCGTACCTAAATATTTACGATACACCGGATCTATCGATCCAGTCACTTTTTCTCCAGACGTTTTCTTTTTTCAGGTGCATCCAGGTAGTTTTCTTTGGAGACAACCATTTTTTTTGTTTCTTTTTCCAGCTTTTCGCGGGCGTCGCCGGCAATCCGCCCGCCTTTTCCGGCGGCAGTGCGGTTTTTGTCGAAACCCTGTGCATCTTGCGTTTTGGTAATCTCTGTTGTAGCGGCCTCGCCCAACATGGAAAAGATCAGTTCCAGATCGTTCATGTGATCCCGGAGATTTTCGCGTTCCAAGCCTTTCAGGTCTTTATATTCCGATGGAGTCAGGCCAAAGGTTGCTTTAGTGATTTCTGCCGTCAGAATGGCGTATTCTCTTTCTTGTCCAACTTGACGCTTTTTCCATTCATCGGTGAGTTCTGCCCGGATGGCAATGCCGCGCATCCGCTTTTCAATCCAATCATCGGAATAGCCTTTGGCCCGATAAAGCGCCTTAGTTCTTTTGGTGGCCAGTTCCGGATCTTCGATTTCCTGTACACGCTCATAACCAACCTTCGCCAGCCAGCGTTTGAAAGGCTCGGCCTTGGGTGAGGGAATCGACTGGATGATGCGGAAAATGCCTTCCGTGTTTGCGCAGTCGGTTTTGTATTTTTTCCCGTCAGCAGCCTCTAATTTCAGTCCGTGACAAAATGTCACGACCTCGCCTCCCTCTTCGGAGAGCCTTTGTTTCAATTTCCGCCAATAAGAACCTGCATCTAAACTATCCGTTAGAGTGCCACAAAAATCAATAATGGAAAAAAACCATTCATTGTTGTGAATGATCTTTCTGATTCCCTTTCCTTTAAAAACAGCCATTTTTGTTTCCATTATGCCTCCTGACAAGCGGTAGAAAGCCTTTCCGGACTATGCCTTTTTTTTAGTTTCTTGATCTAACGGAGCAAATTTCTTTCTAGCATCTACTATTTTTTTGACTTCGCGGTCAAAGTCGGATTCAAGCATGTGATCTTTTATATCCATGTACTTTTCATGCTCATTTTCCGCCAAAGCTACCGCGACTTCGTGGCTGATCTTACCACTATCTTGTAAAATATCTTTTTCGTTGAATCGTAAAAAGGCGTCTAATCTATCTACCCAGTCTTCCATATACATCACTATGCCTTTTTGCGCCTGCATTTCCGCATAGTCAAGATACATGGTGACAATTCTGTTTAGTCCATCCAGTTCTTTTTCATTGAGATAATTCTTAGCAATACCGACATCTGTTTTTCGTATGGCTCCCTTGGGCGAATTTTTCCAGCTCGTGAGTCCCATATTTGGTTTCTCGCCATTTACTCTGTTGTAAATAATTTCTGCCGCAGTTTGGCCGGCTATCGCCCAGTGGAGTTTGTTTTGCATGGTAGCAAAAAATTGTCTGGTGATTTCTTCGTTTGGATCGTAGTCAGCGCTGCACTGTGCGTAAATGTCGGTGATTTTCTGGTAGAATCTGCGTTCGCTGCTGCGGATATCACGGATACGCGCCAGTTGCTCTTCAAAATAGTCCTTGCCGAAAATGGTATTGGGATTTTTGAGCCGTTCATCATTCATGGCAAAGCCCTTGATGATGTACTCTTTGAGCACTTGGGTCGCCCAAATGCGAAAGTGCGTCGCCTGCCTTGAATTGACACGGTAACCAACGGATATGATCGCGTCAAGATTGTAGAATTTAGTGGAATATTTTTTCCCGTCATCGGCAGTTAGTTCCAAAACGGAACTAACTGAATTTTCCTGTAACTCGCCGCTTTCAATAATATTTTTGAGATGTTTAGTAATAGCCGGTCGTTGCACCCCAAATAAAGCAGCTATTTTATCTTGGGTAAGCCACAAATTTTCATCGCGCAGGAATATCTCCACATTCACCTTGCCACTTGGCGTAGTGTAGAGCAGAAACTCTGTAAATGTGTTCTGTTTGGCAATCTGTTTATTATTTTTCATAATCTTACTTTCCTTTCCTGCCCGACTTTTCGACTTTTCCATCCTCTGCAACCATTTCCAACCGGTTACATTTTGTAACCGGTTCACGCCCCTCTTTCTTCAGACGGTTTTTTAAGACTTTCCAGTAGTTTCTGGCTGCCTGAAAATCGGGCTGCTGGATTAACACCCGGAGAATATCAATTACGGAGAAATACCACCACTCATTGTTGTGGATGACTTTTCTGATTCCCTTCCCTTTGAAAACAGCTATTTTTGTTTCCATATTTTCTCCTAAGAAACTTCCCTGCCCCTGGTGGGCGGGGATTGAGGGGAGAGGGCCTTAGCTTTCACACGCAACTTTTTTGCTGATAAAAAAGTTACAAAGTAACTTCATGTTTCATCCAGCATTCGTTTCAGGTAACTTTCAACTGACCTTTTTTTCTGAATCGTTTTGGGCATACATTCGGCCATCAGTGAACAGCTTTCACAGCGCTTGGCATAAACAGGCCTGGGCGTTTGGCCTGATTCAATCAACTCATGCGTCAGACGCGCCGCCTCCTGCGTTTCCAGCCGTAGCGCTTCGTCAAAGACAACATCCAGACGCCTTCTGGTTTTGCCATAGAAGAGCGCCCCTGCGGGAATATCCGCATTGAGCATTTCCTCCAGGCAAAGCGCCTGAGCGCAAAGCTGGATTTTATCGCTGTGATCAGCCTTGGGCTTGCCCCGTTTATGCTCAACAGGGTAGGCCTGCCATGTTCCATCAGCCTGACGATGGTATTCCACAACATCCGCCTTGCCGATCAACCCCAGCCGCAAAGATCGCAATGAAGAGCCGCGTTCGATGCGAACATTTCCACGCGATTCATCGCCTTCTTCATGCACATGCTCATGCATAATCCGGCCTTCGGCGGTCAGACGGTTTTCCAGCCAGACCTGCTCAACATGAATCAAAGCGCACTGCCTGGGACAAAAGGCATAGTGCTGCAAAGCGGAGAGCATGATGAAATCGTCTGGATTATACATGTTGCCTCTTAATACCTAATTCAATACCTAATTAATTAGGTATTACCTAATTGCCCGTTTTGCGCCATTTGGCGGACTGGCCACGCGATATACATTCAATTATTTTGTCATGTTGCAGATCTTTTAAAACACGCCGGATCGTGTCGATCCCCACGCCGGGACACATTTTTTGAATATCCGAAACGCTGAAATGACCTGTGAAGACCATTACGGCTTTTCGCGCCATTTCGGTCTTCTCGCCTCTCGGATGAGAAAGCTGCCCCATCCTTTCCTCAAATTCCTTATAAGCGCTCTTGATGATGAAACACAGGAAATTGATATAGTGCCAGGGATTGTGCTTGCCTTCGTGCCAGCCCTGCGAACTGAGTTTCAGCGTTTCGTAATAACGTTCCTTGTTCTGCTCGATGAGACGTTCCAGACTGATGTATCTGCCTACTTCGATTCCCGCATGATAGCACTGAAGAAGCATCAGCAGGCGGGATACTCTCCCGTTGCCGTCGCGGAAGGGATGGATGCACAGAAAATCAAGATTATAGGCCGCCAGGGCAATGATCCGGTGCATCTGGGTTTCTTTAACCGCATCTTCCCAGGCGGTATGCAATTGTTGCATAGACTTGGGTGTTTGCTTCGCCGGAACCGTTCGGAATCTGATGCTGGACGTGCCATCCATTCGCTTTTCGATAATGTCGCTGTCTTTTTCCTTGTATTTCCCGGCATCCCATATTTCACCGCGCGTCAGCAGATGCAGTTTCGTGCATGTTTCTTCAGTGACAGGCAATTTTGAACCCGACGAGTGAATCAGGTTGAGCGCCTCCCGGTATCCGCGCACTTCTTCTTCGGAGCGATCCTGCAAAAGGGATTTGCCGAAAATGACTGTGCCGATGCGTTTCTGTTCCACCTCAACCCCTTCAATGCGATTGGATGAAACGGCGCTTTCAATCAGGGCATGCTCCTTGAGCGAATTCAGCCGCTGAGGTGACTGTTTTTTGTAGAGATCCTGCCTGCCCTTGGATTCGCTGATATCGGCAAGATACCACGACGTTGTCGCCGGGATTGTTTCGAGACCCGATATAAATTGTTTTAAGGTTATCATATAAATCTTATTACTCCTTTACGTGCCTGCACGATCCGGTAAGATTTCAGTGCCCCATGCCCGCCATGCGGCGGGATCAGGGCAGGGGGTACCTCGGCTTTAAAATATCTTTTCTTCCGGCCATTCTTTAACTTCAATCAATGGTTTTTTCTTATCATCAGACGGAAGGTTCTCCTTGTTAACAGTGATCGTATAATCTTCTTTTCCTCTTGGCAGTTCTGAATTTTTCTTTACGGTTACACGTTCAAATAATCGTCCGGCAAGTTCGTTGCCGAGATGACTGGAATGCTTGAATATAACAAGTTTTCTAGGGTTCATTTCTCCCCTTGCAGCGGCTCGGTCATTTTCAAAAGCGTTAATTAGCGATTCCCATAGAAGCTTGAGGTCATCTCCTGAAAAATTTGTTTTTTTAGCATCAACAGCTGAAATAAAACCATGCATACGATAAAGGGCATACGGCACTGTGGCCTTGCGACCAAAGGTGGTTGCATATTCACGATCCTTTTTAGCCTGTTCATTTTTTTCGTTTTCCGTAGTTACACAACATCGTGTTATCGAGTGCTCTGCCTGATATATGCGGTCTTCTGATCGTGCAAAAGTAAATTGAACAGGCCCACGGACCGTCCCAGCCCCTCTAACTTTTTCTTTCTTTTGTTTCTTACTTTTAATTTCTTCCTCCCCTTCCTCTTCTGGGGTCTCAACATTTTCTTTTTCACCTGTGCTTAATACAGCGCCAAATGTCCGTATATCATAATAATCATCACACAACTTTCGACGTTTTTCTGAAGAAGTATTTCCCGGTGTCTTACCAATGACCGCATTCAGATAACTGTCATCGCCAGCAATATCTCTCTGACGAATAAAAATATTATAAGGAGAGGTTAAATTATGTTTCAGGTGTACATAATTTCTGACTTTCCTTTTTATACATACATCTGTTACTAATCCATGCTGATCTTCCGCATCTGCCCTAGGTAAATTTACCTGAACTGTCCTTTTTCCTCTAACAAAAAGGTAGCAGGCAATTTGCTAATGTCTATATCCTTCACTAAACTCTGGAGTTCTTTATCCAGAGATACAGCACGCCAAGGTTTTTCATTTTTAATCTTTTTATAATGCTTTGAACTTAAATCGAACAAACGTCCAAATGCAGCGGCAGGTGAAGTCATCGCATATGTGAAATATCGTTCACGTATCCCGGCATTTCTTTCGCCTGATGAAGCATAATATTGAATGCTCTCTAGTTTTGCAAAAATCTGCCCGCAAATATAGGCCACAGGTCTGTTGCCTTGCACAATATTTTCTGTAATCACAAAATCACCTCCTCTATTATTTCTGTTTAAAATGAGTTTAATCAAAGCCGCTCTATCTGCGGTAACCCCATATTTATCCAATCGTGCCCGTTGAAGTACTTTTGTTAATATCCACATAGGTAGTGCGGTATTTTTTAAAGCCGCATTCCATAGATATGTTGCAACCCGCGCCAACGAAGTATCGTCTTTGTCATAACGACCATCAAAATTTCTTCTCTGACAGCTTCTGGCAAGATTATAAAGGCCAGAATAATGCGTCTTTATGTTTTTCAGATCTTTGTCGTATTGCGCGATAGCAATGTCCTTAAACCATTTTACTATTGATTCCCGAAAATTATTAAGACTTGTCTCAATCCAATCGCGAACTACTATGCGGGCTGCAGATCCTGAAAGTGTACATGAATAAAATTGGTCAGGCTCAATATGCCGACTCTCTTTTTCAGTGCCAATAGTCACAGAATCAATAAGTCTTGCTATATCTTCTGGTTTGGGTGCCTCAAGCTGATCAATTTCGGGCACATCATTATTAAGGCGTGTCCAAAACACCATAGCTGTATCCACGCCAAAGTTAGCAGACCTTTTACGGGGCCAACGATGGGAATATAAAACGTCTGTCTTGTTTTTCTTGCCTGGTATTATTGAGCCTGCTGACAAAAGTGATTTTAATCCCTCAACATAGGTTCTTGCGCATTCTGCGCATATTGAAGAATTATTATTTCCAGTCAGTTCGTATGACTCAAAAGCATGTTCGTTATATGAAACCAAAGCACAACCGCTACTTTTGCCGTCAGGGACTTCTTTAATCATGCCGTGCGGTGTATCCTCAACAGGAAAGTCTTCGTTGCCACAAATCGAGCACTTTTTTGGGGGAATGCCCTTTTTCTCAGCAATGTATTCATCAATAACTTTTCTTCTGACAGCGTGCTTTTCATGTATGCGAAGCCCTTCCGTTTCTATGCGAAATCCGATGTTGCCGTTTTTTTTCTTATCTGGAATAGCAGATTCAAATTCTGCCAATGCTTTCTCTACGCCATTGACCTTATTATGTTTGTAAAAAGCAACAACTGGGGCAAGTTCAGACATTGCGCTGTACTTATTCAATTTTGATAAAAAGAGTTCATGTTTTTTTGTTGATTTTTTACCGCCGTAACAAAGCACCTCTTCTGCTTTATCAAGCAATAGTCTTGCCTTCCCTTTTTTGGACGTTAAAGCCTCAGCAATTGTTGGTTTCTTTTCAAACGGTTCAAATTTACAAAAGTTGCCATCATGATCAATGACAAGTTCAATCGAAATAGGTTCATCTTTGAGAGCAACATGATTCCATTCCCCATATTTTTGTGCACATATCGGTTTTCCAAATTCGCTTAGCTCCTTGATCATAAGACAGCCTCCTTTTCTTCCTGTTGGTTAAACGCATAGATTAAGGAAGAAGTTTCGCTGTCTATTGGCGGCTGCATATGGCTTGACTGCATCATCTTGTCATTCTCCGGCACCTCGCAGTTCAAAACACCGTTACGTATTGCCACATCATAGAAAAAGACTGGTTCCGGTTTGCCATTTGCATCATAGAATATGTCAAACAACATGCTCCCAATGGGTATTGTTTCTTTTATAGATTGTTCTTTGCCATGCGGCTCCATGAACTCTGCGGCAAATTCACGTGTGCCTAAGTAGGGCCTTCGCCAGCATTGCCCTTTTTTAACACGCCGTATAAATATGCCATCATGATCCGCGTCAATACCTTTTCGGCCAATATATTTTTCAGGTTTGTTTCTATCTGATAATTGCTGCTGATAAATGGATGCTTCAATAATGTAAGCTACATCCCTTAAAATGACACTGTTTCGTTGTGCTCTTTTTTCTTCAATAATAATTGGTTCTTTGCCTTGCTTGGTATTAATTTCGTTTCGCTTGATCGAAGTAAACCTAATGGGATTTAAAACAATTATTCTTCTCACATACCACTGAAACTCGGGCTTCCATAAAATGGAATCAAGAATGCCACGCGCTGCCGACGGCGTCATGCATGGGTAAGTCATACGTTCAACCTTCAGGTCCGGCCTGGTAAAACAGGCAAAGCCCCCTGTTACTTTTACACTTACGATTCGACTATCAAGCATACTCACCTCCTGATTATACGATTAATTTATCCGCATCAATGGGTGCAACTGAAATACCTGTTTGCTGATCATAGTTGCCATACCAAACCATAAATCCTTGCGGCATTGTTTTACACATTGATCCATTTTGAATAATAAAATACTTATAAACCGGCACTATAAAGGGCTGCATCTTCCGGTAATCGTCCTTTGATAAAAATTCCTTGTATTCGAGCGTATGAAGCAATTGTCTGCTTTCATTGCTGTAGTTATACATATACAATCCTTCGGTAGCATCCCGGATTATTCGATAACCATCGTTGACTGTTTTAAAATTAAAGGCTTTGCGTGTTTCATTTATATTGTATTTGTCTGGATCAACATAAAGTTGAACCACTTGGGCATAGTATTTATTGAATGATTGATGATTGTGAAGCTGTTCAATGTCTGTTCTAAGAAACTCTTCTGCATGACTTGCACATGCAGCATAAGTCTTATCCGGCATGCCACCATCGACAATCTTGAATAGAAATACTCTGCCACCGGACATGCCTAATTTGTTTTCCCGATTGCATCGCCCTGCCGACTGGATGATCGATTCAAGAGGGGCCATAGCGCGAAACACTACCGGAAAATCAAAATCCACACCTGCCTCAATCAACTGTGTGGAAGACACAATGATTTTACGCCCTGCTTTCAGGTCAGCCCGGACATTCTTGATGATATTCTTTCGATGCGCTGGACACATAGACGTCGATAGATGGTACTTGTTTTCCCATTGGGCACTGTTTTTGACAGATTCATAGAATTCTAATGCGGCCTTCTTGGTGTTGAATATGACGAGCGTCGAAGTTGCTTCATGCACGACCGCTCTTAGAAGATCACTGGAATTTATAGGTTCCAGATTATTCAATAAACTGTATTTAACACGCCTTGTTTCCTTGTATATCTCGGCAGGATTGTCTATTAAAGGATAGATGGCATCAATACCATCAAACCCCTTTCTTCTCTCAAAAGCGGGTTGTGTTGCAGTGCAGAACAGAAAAGATGTTCTCATTACTCTCTGAACATCTTTCAGCATCTGAAGGGTGGGTAAGATTATTTCCTTTGGAAGTGTTTGAACTTCATCAAATATGACCACAGACTCGGCAATATTGTGAATCTTCCGGCATCTTGATGGTCTATTGCTGAAGAGTGACTCAAAAAATTGGACAGTGGTCGTCAAGATGACTGGATAGTTCCAATTTTCGCAGGCCAGTTTCTTTCTTTGCTCCAAAAGAGAATATCTTTCTTCGTTATCCTCGGCCCCAGCTTCATCTTCATTGAATCCGGAGTGATGCTCTAATATCCATTCTTCACCAAATATGTCTTTCAATACCTCTGCTGTCTGATCGATGATGTTCACGAAAGGAAGAACAATTATTATTCGCTTTAAATGATTCATCTTTGCGTGTTTTAAAGCCCACGCCATAGATGTAAGCGTTTTCCCCATACCGGTCGGAAGGGCCAATGAATAAAATCCACAACTCAAACCGGCTTTTTGAAGCACCTGCTGGCGCGCTTCATTCCGCATGCGGTTAATATCGCCATCTTTGGATTTTCCGGAAAATGCCTTCTCTAATTTGTTTGTCATGTCATCAATGGCAAGCTGCGCGCAACCACGCATAGCGGAAGTATCTTTGTCGAAATGCTTTTCTGTAGAAAGCCAATCACTATCAGTCAAGGCACTGAATAGATATCTGATAAATACTTCCCTTTGTGATGGCGTTTTTGGTATTTCTGACATTATGTCTTTTTTTAAGATGCCTTCATGAAAGCCGTTATCTTCGACGAAAGAGCCAAGCACGTTTTCAAATCCATCGACTTCATTGCGCTTGAATGGTTCCGTGTCACCTTTCCATGCCGAATTATCAGGGATGCCCTTATGATGTCCATCAATGACGATAGATGTTTCCAGCATGCCCTTGCAACGGGCATATCCTGATCCCCAAGAAGCATGCGGGACGCTGCCACGTACTCCACCATTTTTGAGGTAGTTTTGGAAAGGTATTTGATATTTGCCGAGGTCATGCAATAGACCTGTCAGATAGAAAATTGCTTCATAGCTTTCGTTAAAAGCAAAAGACTTCGCAAGAGTTGCAGTTTCGTTTAAATGTTTAGATAAGGAATGGCATTCATTAAGATTGTTTTCTGAATGTGCTATATATTCCATGATTTATTTTGGCCTATAGTAATTGAAGTTGCTTTTCTTACATTGTCGAATAGTCCAATTCTTCTCGCCAAATAAATTGGTCTCTTCTTTTACATACCGCCCTTTCTTTTTTTGAAACTATTTTAAAGACACTGCCTTGTGGCAGATTATTGTTGAATGTTGTGTTTGCTTCTACAATACAATGTCATGTCATTACTACACAAATATTGTCGGCGCGACAATCTTGATTCGCCAAATTTCATAACATCTTACCACACCTCCACCCCCATAGCGTGTCCTATGAGAAATTATTTTTACTTTGCGGCGACATTCACAGCCAATTCTTTTGGAACATGCTTCTCTGATGCGGCGCGTTCGGGGATAACCTAATGCCCTGATAACCTGAAGGTCACTCGAGGGCACATGAGGTCACGCGACACGCCCTACTTGGAACGAGCACGACCGTTCCCTACAAACTATTTCCCTGCGAGAAGATTCAAGATCACCTTCACCATGATTTCTTTTTCCGACGGTTTGCTCGCCGCGATCATGAGGGTGAGGGCAACGAGCGCGTTGTCGTCAATGCGCTTATGTCCGTCTTTATCCAGCAAGATGCCTGTCTTTTGCAGAAAACATACAAATAGCGCCGCAGCAATCCGTTTGTTGCCGTCAACAAAGCTGTGGTTCTTTGTCACAAAGTAAAGCAGGTGCGCGGCTTTCTCTTCCACGGTTGGGTAAACATCTTTGCCGTCAAAGGTCTGGTAAATAGCGCCCAGCGACCCCTGAAAGCTTTTGTCCTTTTCCTGCCCCACAAGCGCGGAGTCTTTGAATTTTATTTTCATCTGATCGATGATGCTTCTTGCTTCCTCATAGGTCAGTTTGTATTTTGTTTTCTTTGTTCCTTTCGGTGTGGCAAGGCGTTGATGATCAAAGTCGTCCAGAATATTCAATGCCTTGGAGTATTCGGCAATAATTTGAACAATGCCCTTTGCTTCATCCGAAGCACATGTCAGCATGGAGATATTGCCCAGCAACTGGACAGTGTCCTGCAACTCGCGGATTTTTTCGTACTGAGCTTTGAGCCGTTTTTCATTGATGGTGTAACCGGCCACAAGATGACGCCGTAGGACGTTGGTAGCCCAAATGCGGAATTGGGTGCCGCGTTTTGAATTGACTCGATAGCCAATTGAAATAATAACATCCAGATTGTAAAAAGCAGCAGGCTTATCAGAATTTGCAATGTGCATTTTTTGCACATTGCTTTTTTCTTCCAATTCGCCGGAATTAAAAACATTTTTCAAATGTTTTGTTATGACGCTTCTTTCCGTGTCGAACAATTCCGACATCTGTTTCTGCGTCAGCCAGACAGACTCATTCTCCAGATGAACGTCGATTGCGGGGCCGTCTGCAGCCCTGTAAATAACGACTTCACCCTTTTTATAGTCTTGATTCATGGCGTTCCCTTCCTGTTGATGGCTTGAGAAATTCTTCCCCTGACCTCTGATCATTCATAACCCGCTACTTTATTTATTCTCCACCTCCGCAGACGGCCTTGTAAAAGCGGCGATAAAGATTTGGGCCAGTTAGCTGAATTGCACGGTCGGCTCCTCGGCAAAAATGAGGCGCATACCACGCCCCCAGGTCTCGACCATCTGAATACGTCGCAGCAATTCGGCAATCAGGGGATTGCACCTTCTGGAAACATTACCTTTGCGTATGGCATCAATGGCCCCTACTCAGGCTCCTTCCGGGTAATGAATTAGCGGTTGAATCGATGCTGGTTATTCCTTTTCTGCCGTCATCGGCAGTTATTTCCAAAATGGAAACAACTGAATATTCCTGTAGCTCGCCGTATTCAAATATATTTTTATAGCAACATCAATTGCTTTGTTCATCAGTCACTGTCACCGGCTGTTGTTTTTAACCTTCACCTTTGTGCTTCCCACTTTGCGTCCACCCCCGGCGCATTGCGCCATCCAGCATGCGCCGGACTCACGCCCCCGCCAGCGGGGGACACTATGCGCTATGCGCCATGAGCTTTCTACCTCCGTCACTTCGTAACACCTCCGCCAGCGGAGGACATTTTTCGCCTTGAACCTTGATCTTTGTTCCTTAATTCTACTCCTTCTCCACCCCCATAGTGTGTCCTATGAGAAAAAATCCGATTACTTTTTTCATGCTGTTTATTTTACCTGTCATAGCAAATCTGGTCGGACATTCTGTGTCCTATGAGAAAATATTTTTGCTTCGCGGCAGCGGCGCGTTCAGGGATAACCTGATGCCCTGATGACCTGAAGGTCACTCGAGGGCACACGAGGTCACGCGACACGCCCTACGATCCACTTTCTCCCAACCTTTTCGAGAAAAAACGTTGCGTCCATGCAGTTAAGACTTTTTTTTAGTTAATTGCCTCTTTGTAGTCGGCGGCAGAAAATTCTCTCCTGTGACGACTTTTTTCCCGGTTTTAGCTTCTAATTCCAGTCGTGCTTTTTTAGCAATCCTCCCACCTTTTTTACCAGCAACCTCATTTTCTTGCATGCCGGTGGCATTAACACTTTCAGCAATCTGCCGTGTGGAAAGCTCGGCAAGGGCGGTAAAAATCAGCTCGGCCTCACTCATATGATCACGCAGGTTTTGAGTTTTCAAGCCCTTGATATCTTTATGATCCTGCACAGTAACATCCGACCATTCCCGGTGAATAATGTCCGTGAGAATGGCATATTCCTCTTCTTTTTTGATTTGATGGTCTTTCCAGTAATCGGTGAGTTTATTGCGGGTTTCCTGCCCCATCATCCGCTGCTGCACCCACTTTTCGCTTCTGCCGTGCTGCTGCCAGAACTGACGTGCTCTGTCCACGGAGCGTGAAGGATCGGCCATATCCTGCATGCGCTCATAGCCGACTTTGGCCAACCAGAGTTTTATCGGCTCGGCTTTCGGGCTGGGCACGGACTGGACGATGCGCAGAATGGTTTCGGGATCAGCCGTATCGGTAAGGTATTTTTTACCATCGGCGGCTTCCATTTTCAGTTGGTGACAATTTGTCACCGACTCACTTCCTTCTTTTTTTAGTCTTTCTTTAAGCTTATTCCAATACTTGCGCGCGGCCTGAAAATCGGGCTGTTGGATTAGCACCTGAATAATATCAATTACAGAGAAGAGCCATATCTCAGTGTTTTCATCGTAATGCCGCCGAATTTTGTAGCCTTCAAAAATCGCCAAAGAATTTGTCATAAGCTTGCTCCTTTTTTATCATGCGGCGCAATCGGCTTCCCGCCGTTTTCCATCAGGGGAAGGCAGTTTAAACCCGTGACAAAATGTCACGACTTCACTTCCTTCTTCCTTGAGCCGTTGTTTTTAATCTTCACCTTTGTGCTTCCCACTTTGCGTCCACCCCCGGCGCTCTGCGCCATCCAGCATGCGCCGGACTCACGCCCCCGCCAGCGGGGGACACTATGCGCTATGCGCCATGAGCTTTCTACCTCCGTCACTTCGTAACACCTCCGCCTAACCTGAAGGTCACGCGAGCGGAGGACATTTTTCGCCTTGAACCTTGATCTTTGTTCCTTAATTCTCCTCCTACTCCATCCCCATGGCGTGTCCTATGAGAAAATATTGTTGCTTCGCGGCAGCGGCGCGTTCAGGGATAACCTAAAGGTCACGCGACACGCCCTACGACTACGTTTTCTCTGATGCGGCGTGTTCGGGGATAACCTAATGCCCTGATAACCTGAAGGTCACTCGAGGGCACACGAGGTCACGCGACGCGCCCGACAACCCATCCTCACCCAACCTTTTCATGCCACTAATCGAGCATTCCTCGACAGCGCATTATATAATTGTGCTCAGTTCTTTCAGGCATTCACTGATTCCCGCAACGCGCGCGCCGCACGCGATGGGATAGCCGGGATCGGTCATCGGGCAAATAACCCAGGTGCGTTCCGGTTTTAGCGCTTTGATCGTATCGGCAAACCCTTTGGAAAGATGAGGCGTCAGGGATGCCTTGATTTCAAAGGCCAGCCTTTTTTTACCTTTAGTCAGAACAAGATCAATTTCTTCTCCTGACGATGTTCTATAAAAGAAAGGCTGCCACAGAGGCAATGCGCCAATAAGCTGTTCAATACACCAGCCTTCCCACGATGGACCGAATGCAGGGTTTCCATAAAGCTCCGTCATATTGTCAATCTCCAGTATCGTATGCAATAGCCCGCTGTCGCGCAGGTATATCTTGGATGATTTGACCATACGTTTTTTGAGGTTGATCTCCAGAGGCTGGAGGGTGCGCACCATGAAAGTCTGTTCAAGAATGTCGATATATTTACGAACGGTGTTGTGGGATATGTCCATCGATTGCCCGAATTTGGATGCATTAAGAAGACCGCCATGATAATGCGCTATCATCTTCCAGAAGCGCGCCATCGTCGGCATGGGTATGGCAAAACCGAATGCGGGGATGTCGCGGCTCAGGTAATCCTTAATCATGTCCCTGCGCCAGGCGTCACTCTGCGTGTCGTTATCAGCCAGATACGCCGGAGGAAAGCCGCCACGCCACCAGTGCTTTTTAAAATCCAACCCTTTTTTGCCGCTTCCGCTTGTCAGTTCCGCCCAGGTAAATGGCGTGAGTTCAATATAGTGGATGCGTCCGGCAAGCGTTTCGCCGCTTTGCCTGACAAGATCACGCGATGCAGAACCAAGAATAAGATAGCGACCGGGCCGCCTGTCTTTATCGATAAGAGCCCGCAGCAGGGGAAATATACCCTGTTTCATCTGTACTTCATCTATACAGATCAATCGATCTGCGTGTTCCTGAAGGAATAGTTCAGGATCGCCGAGTTTTCGCATGTCCGATGGAAGTTCCAGATCCAGAAAAAGCGCGTCTTTACGGTTCTGAAGAACATGCCGGGCGAGAGTTGATTTGCCGCATTGTCGCGGCCCGATCAATGCCGTGACGGGGTTATGGTTGAGGGATTGCTGTAATTCGTCTGTTACGTACCGGTTAATGTAGCTTTGCATATTGTCACCACCTATTACAATTTACAAAGATAATACCACAGCCTGATTCTACTTTCATCAACAATATTATTGCCCGTTGATCTTTACGAAAATTCTGATTCATCTCAAAGGGCGTAAACTTTTCTCATCTTTTCTATTTCTTTTTTTACTTCCTGCCGCAGCACGGCGGGGGCTATCACTTCGACCTGCGACCCATAGCGCAATATTTCGCGTTTGATTTCCCGGAAGTCGGCTACGGGGATGGTCAGGCACAGTCTGCCGTCTTTTTCGATAGTCACTTTCTGCTGGGGATGCCAGCTTTGCTCCGCGATCCAGGGGGCGATATCCTTCGCAAATCGCAGGCAGACTTCTGTGGTTTCTTTACCCCGGAAAATGCCGAAGGTTTCCCGGATATAATCCTTAATCCGAGTTGCGGACACGCGGGCGTCAATCTGGATTTCGCTGGCGGCAACTGACTGAATCCTCGACAAAACAAAATCGCGCAGTTCTTTTTTGACATTGCAATAGGCGATGATATGCCAGGTGCCCATATAGTTGAGCAGGTGCAGGGGCAGAATGTCGCGCGTCGTAGATTGATCATTGTGCGGCGAGTAGTAGGCAATGCGCACAGGCTTCGACCGGAGCAGTGCCTCCAGCAGCCGATGAAAAACCGCTTCATTGGTCCGGGCATAGGCAATATTTTTGACGGATATTTTATCGCTTAATTCGTCAATGGATAAAGTATCCGAAGAATGATTGGTGATGATCTGATTGAGTAACGTTTTCAGGGTTGTCTTCACGCCGCTGTCCGGAACGGCGGAGGCCAGCCGGTAGGAAAGGACAAGCGAGATCAGTTCGTCTTCGGAAAGCCACAGGCCGGGGATTTCCCAGGTATTGTCCTCATAGGTGTAACCGCGCCGGTTGTGTAGGTAACACAGAGGGGCCTTGAGCCTTTCGCTGATAAATTCAATATCGCGCTGGGCTGTCTTGCGGGATATCCCAAATTTTTCAGACAAGGTTTTTGAATTGGGATATTTGTCTTCCTTGATTTTGTTGTGAAACCAGAGAAATCGCTCGTAGATGATTTTAGATGACATGTGGCCCTCCGGTGAGTGAAATCGATCATGGCGATAATCCTTTCTGACTAGATCATTCTAATGTTTTGTTTTTCTTTTGTTGTCACAGATTCAACACCCACAGCGGTTTCTCGCCTTGCCTGACGCGAATCAGATTGTCCGTGGCCATGTTGAGGATGCGGCCGCCGGATTCGCGCGTGGAGCCGGCCAGGTGTGGTGTGAGGATGGCGTTTTCCAAACCGAAGAGCGGATGATTCTGCGGCGGCGGCTCTTCAACAAAAACATCCACGGCGGCCATCGCGATTTTTTTGGCACGCAGCGCCTGAGCCAGCGCCGCTTCATCCACCAGTGCCCCTCGTCCGACATTGATCAGCACGGCCGTCGTTTTCATCAGGGACAGCTTTTGAGCGTCGATGATTTTTGTGGTTGTCTCCGTTAGCGGCAGGTGAATGCTGACCACGTCAGCGGTTTTTAAAATATCTTCCAGGGAAGCATAAGTGGCGCAATACTTTTTTTCGTCTTCGTCGCTCAGCCGAACGATGTCGTAATAAAGCAGTTTAACGCCAAAGGGTGCAAGCCTTTCGGCCACGGCGCGCGCGGTGCGGCCCATGCCCAGCAAACCATAAATTTTGCCGTTCAGTTCAAAGACACCGGTTCGCTGCGCATGGGTAAAGAGCCATTCCCCCTCATGGGTTTTGGCGTTGTAAAAAGGCAGATACTTCAGGCAGGCCATGGCCAGCATGATGGTGTGCTCGGCCACGCCGATATCGTTGGCGCCCGGCGTGTTGGCTACGGGAATTCCAAGCTCTGTGCAGGCCACGATGTCAATATGGTTGTAACCGACACTGGGCTGCTGGATGAGTTTAAGATTCTTTCCCGCCTGAACGATCCGGCGCGTGATCGGCGTCGCGCCCGTGTAATCGCCCAAAACAATATCTGCGTCGGCGATTTCCGCAATAAGTTGGTCTTCCGGCATTCTGTGCGCTTCAATAACGGAAAATGACAATCCCTTTGCCTTGCTTTCGATAAGGCCTTTCATGACATTCGACATTGGCGCTGTGTTGAGTATTTTCATAATATCTCCCTTTCGGCATCATCTCACAAAGATAACATTGACTGGATATCTCTGCCCGTCGGAGCCTTCCTAATGTCTGATCAAACGCTACCGGCTGAGTGCTTCACGAATTTTTTGCGCCAGTTCCCGTTTTTCAAATAATTTTTCAATCGCGTCACCCAATGCAATATCGGCCTGATACCCCATCCGGTCTTCTGAAAAAGATACATGCTCCTGAGACGTTGTGGCTACCACGGTGGCGCGATGCAATATTTTTTTATTGACGGTATCCGCCAGGTAAATGGTCAGTCTCATTTTTGTTGTGTAAGCATTGGTGGGAAAATCCCGGCGACAGTTGATTT
Organism: Smithellaceae bacterium; assembly: GCA_030690945.1. Classification (GTDB taxonomy): domain Bacteria; phylum Desulfobacterota; class Syntrophia; order Syntrophales; family Smithellaceae; genus UBA8904. The sequence goes on from JAUYFM010000004.1 coordinate 19,894, forward strand.
CCATCTCTTCAATCGCGCCGCCGATCAGAATTTTGCCGTTCGCGGCCTGCGGAATCGTTTCTTCACGCAAATCCCATCGTTCACCCACGCCGGACAAATTATATCCGGCTTTTCTCAGATATTGCCTGACCCCTTGGGCGACGGCGTTTGTCGCTCGGGTATTTTTGGGCAAAACCAGCACTTTCATACCGTTTTTTTCGATGACGCGTCCAATCACCAGCGGATCGTCTATCTTACGCGTATCGGTAAATTCGGCCACTCCGATAATCGATTGCAAAGCTTTTTGATCCGGTTTCAGGTAGGAAGGAACCGCGGCATATTCCGCGTCATAACCCATATTGACGGAGTAAATCCCCGTGGTGGCACAACCCGAAAAACTGAACGCTACAATCAGGACAAAAAATGTCAAACAATACGATTGAATCTTTTTCATCATATCCTCCTCATAAACTTTAATAAGTGATTCTCCTCTTTTACTCGTGCCCTCAAGGGTATAAAGAGGGGTTGGGGGAGATTTTATGGAACTGAGCCGATTGAAAAATCCCCCTCAAATCCCCCTCGCGCCACCTTATAGGTGGTTAAAAAGGGGGGAAGAAAAGACTGAGTCCAACAATAGCCAGCTCTATGAACTGGTAAAAATGCTTCTTGTGATAAGGTTGCAAGCCAACCTAAAGGTTGTGAACAAATAGACCGCTGCGCAGCTTGGGCTCAAACCAGGTGGACTTAGGCGGCATAACCGCGCCGGCATCGGCCACCTTCATAATCTGCTCCATCGTGGTGGCATACAGGGAAAACGCTACAGCAAATCCGTCCTGATCTACCAGCTTTTCGAGTTCCGCCATCCCCCGGATGCCGCCGATAAACTTGATCCGGTCGTCGGTGCGCGGATCGGCGATGCCTAAAACGGGCGCGAGCAGGTGATCTTGTAAAATGGCCGCATCCAGACTGGCCACCGGATCTTTGGCATCATATACGCCGTCTTTGATGGTGATGCCATACCAAGCACCATCCAGGTACATGCCGAAATCATGAAGACGCTCGGGCGATTTTGCGGAAAAGTTCTTCGTAATGGTAAATTCGGCGCTGATCTTCTCCAGAAACGAATCCGGCGTCAGGCCATGCAGACCTTTCACAGCCCGGTTGTAATCCATGACTTTCAATTGATTGTGCGGAAAAAATACAGCCAGCACCCTGTCCGATTCCTGCGCCTGACCCGGCCTACGACGTTTGCGTGCAACGGTTGCGGCGGCAGCGGCGCGGTGATGCCCATCGGCAATATACAGTGCGTTAATTTGCGCAAATTCGCCTTTGATCTCTTCGATCTCCGCTTTATCTGTCACCACCCAGGCGGTATGGATCACACCGTCTTCGGCAGTAAAATCATATTCCGGTTTCCCGGCAACAATCTTTTCCACAATCGCGTTGATTCGGGGGCGCGCCATGTAACTGATAAATACGGGACCGGTCTGCGCGTTGACCGTATCAACGTGGCGGATGCGGTCTTCTTCTTTGTCCTGACGCGTCAACTCATGCTTCTTGATCTTTCCTTCGTCATACTCGGCTACGTTCATGACGCCGACGATGCCGGTTTGCACCTGATTCGCCATCTGCTGACGATAGACATAATAACAGGGTGAATTATCCTGTTGCAGGATGCCCTCTTCTCTTAATTTGTCGAAATTGCGCCTGGCCGTTGCATAAATCAAAACATCATCAGGGCGCGTGCCGTCCGGCACGTCGATTTCTGATTTTTCCACATGCATAAAACTCAGGGGACGCCCGGCCACCGCTTTCTGTCCTTCTTCCCGTGTCATCACATCGTACGGCAACGCTGCAACCTGCGCCGCATATTTCGCCTGCGGACGAACCGCTTGAAAAGGTAATACTAATGCCATAATCTTATCTCCTGCTTGACTTTAAAAATACTATTGCGCAAGGCTTAACACAATGGCATAATCCGGGCAATATCAAATTGAGGACGTCCAGGAAAAAAGCAGAGGGTAAAATAATGGAAAACACACTTGTTTTTATTCACGGTTTGGAGAGCACTGCTCAGGGGACCAAAGCACAATATTTCAAGAAGAATTTTCCGCAAATGATTATTGAAGATTACACGGATGACTTTAAAACCCGCATGCGCAAACTGGATCGGATTCTTGACGGCAAAGACCATCTGATTCTGGTGGGATCAAGCTTCGGCGGCTTGATGGCGGCTCAGTTTGCACTGGATCATGAAGAGCGGGTCACAAAGCTGATTCTGATCGCTCCTGCGCTGACCATAGAAGGATTTGAAAGCGCTGTAAAACAGAAGCTGCAAATCCCGGTGATTCTCTATCATGGCATGAAAGACGACGTTGTCGATCCTTACGCCGTCAAAAAGATCGCCGAAAAAGCATTCAACCATCTGGAGCATCACTTGGTTGACGACGACCACCCGTTGAATAACGCCTTCCCTCACCTTCCCTGGTCGAAATTACTCTGTTCAGAGTAACCGATTGATTGAGAAATCAGTCTTGCTGAAAATCTGCGGCGCGTTCGACTCCCTCAAATCACTTTGCCGCGAATACATTTTGGGGCCGTCATACTAAGAGTCTACGCAGTGAAGCAGCCGAAATGCATAGCGCAACTATTGCCAACTATTGCCTTGACATTATGCGTTGCATCTCTTAACATGCCGCAAAATCGAAGGATTATCACTTTTCAGGCTATGTACTCGAAAAAAATAGTTATTCGCTACACACCAGAGATTGTCCAGCAGCCGGTTATTTATCTGCTGGCTCAAAAACACAACCTTGTCTTTAATATTCTCAAAGCAAGAATCTTTCCGCGCCGCGAAGGCGTAATCGTGCTGGAACTCTCCGGTCAAAAAGAGGATTTCGACCGTGGCATCCGTTTCCTGAAAGAAATGGGGCTGAAAGTTGAATCTCTTTCCAAAAGCGTGTTCCAGAATATCGATAAATGCATTCACTGTGGCGCCTGCACAGGATTTTGCCCGACCAGCGCATTATTTTTCGAGAAAGAGACACAAAAAGTTTTGTTTGATCCTGAAAAGTGCAACGGCTGCGAACTGTGCGTTTCCGCCTGCCCCGTCCGCGCGATGGAAATTAATTTAATCTAATCAGAATAATATCTTCTTTAAGAAAGGCCTTCAAGTATTCATGAACACAGGCAAAAGCGGTTTCGATAATGAAAAGTACATCTCCGAGCAGACAGCGGCAATTTTACAGCGTGTCGAAAAATTCAACAATAAACTCTACCTGGAATTTGGCGGCAAACTGCTTTACGATTATCACGCCGCGAGAGTGCTGCCCGGCTATGATCCCAACGTCAAGATGCGGCTCATCAAGGAGCTGAAAGACCGCGCAAATATTTTACTTTGCATCTACGCGGGCGACATTGAACGAAAAAAAATCCGTGCGGACTTCGGTATCACTTACGATGCGGACGCGATGAAGTTGATTGATGATCTGCGCGGCTGGAATATAAATGTGATGGGCGTCGTCATTACCCGGTTTGATAATCAGCCTTCAGCCGTTTTATTCAAAAACAAGCTGGAACGCCGGGGCATCCGTGTCTTCACACACCGCTTCACGAAGGGGTATCCGACCAATGTGGATTTAATCGTCAGCGATGAAGGCTACGGCGTCAATGACCACATCCCTACGGACAAACCGCTGGTGATTGTCACGGGCCCGGGGCCGGGCAGCGGGAAACTGGCAACCTGTCTCTCCCAACTTTATCACGACTACAAAAGAGGCGTCAAATCGGGCTACGCTAAGTTTGAAACCTTTCCGATCTGGAATCTGCCGCTCAAGCATCCGGTCAATGTCGCCTATGAAGCGGCTACCGCCGATATTCGCGATTTCAACCAGATTGACCCGTTTCATCTGGACGCCTACGGCGAAGCTTGGGTCAATTACAACCGCGATGTTGAAGTTTTTCCGGTTTTAAAAAGAATTCTGGAAAAGATCACCGGCGAGGCTTCCTTTTATAAGTCTCCCACTGACATGGGCGTTAATCGCGCCGGGTTTGCCATTACGAATGACGACATCACCCGGGAGGCGGCCAAGCAGGAAATCATCCGCCGGTATTTCCGTTACCGCTGCGAATATGCCATGGGATTTTCCGATAAAGAGACCGTTCAGCGCGTGGAATTATTTCTCAACGATTTTAACCTGAAACCGGAGGACAGACACGTGGTCGTGCCGGCGCGCAGGGCGGCCGAGGAAGCGGTGGAACGAAACCGTGGCAATGAAGGCATCTTCTGCGGCGCGGCCATCGAACTGAAAGACGGCTCGATTGTCACCGGCGCCAACTCTCCATTAATGCATGCGGCATCCAGTGTGGTGATCCACGCGATCAAGCATCTGGCGGATATTCCCGATAAAATTAAACTATTGCCGCCCAATATCACCGACTCGATCCGTAAGCTGAAAACTGAAATTCTGGATGAAAAAAATGTCAGCCTTGACATGGAAGAGGCGCTCATCGCGCTCGCCATCAGCGCCACAACCAATCCGGCGGCGGAACTGGCCTTGGAAAAATTAAAGGAATTGCAAAACTGTGAAGTTCATATGACCCACATTCCCACACCCGGTGACGAAGCAGGGCTCAGGCGCATGGGCGTCAATCTGACCACCGACCCGCATTTTTCGACCAACGATCTTTTCATTACATAGAAAAACTATTTCCCGACATCTTCTTTCGCGGCGTCCAGCATTTTATTGAGCTCTCCGGGAACTTTTTTTACTTTATCAGCCAGATCCTTGGTCTCCCGCCAAAAATTGCTGACCTTATCTACGATCTGCTCTCCGCCGGATTTCAATGTCTCCACAGACTTTTTAATTTTGTCGGGCATGGTCGCCGGGTCTTTGGAAAGGTAAACCCCGCCAACCAGTAAAATGACAAAAAGAAGCAAAATGGTTAATTTAATAAATTTGCTTAGGATAAAACACAGAATTATAATAACGACAAAAATCGCCAGCAAAGTATAGGCTGTCGGGTTTGTCGAAAAATAATTATAAACACATTCCATGATGAAATCCTCCTTCCTGTATCTTTAAATATATGGGGGAATTTAACTTATTTTTAATATAAAATCTATTTTTTGTTTGCCTTGACAAAAAACCGGTTGCTCCATAGATAAAGCGTCGGATAAAAGAGGATGATGGGAAAGAAATGCCATTGAACAACGAAAGGATGAAATTGAAAGTCGGCCTGACCACCTTAGGCTGCAAGGTCAACCAGTGTGACTCGGCGGCGCTGGCCAGGGACCTGCAATCCGCTGACTTTGCGATAGTGCCGTTTAAGGCTTTCGCCGACGCCTACATCATCAACACCTGCACCGTCACCGCTTTTGCGGACTTTCAGGCGCGCCAGCTCATCCGCAGGGCAATGCGCGCCAATCCCCGGGCCCGCATCATCGTGACCGGCTGCTATGCGCAAACGCAGGCCCAAGCACTGGCCGGCATTGACGGGGTCACCTTTGTTGTGGGCAATGATCAGAAACATCAAATTCCCGGGCTACTGAGCAATGAAGCCCTTGATGGACAAAAAATCATAGCCTCCGATATTTTTCTGCAAAAGCAATTTCCCTCCACCCCGGCATCAAGCCTGGCGGGGCGCACCCGAGCTTTTTTCAAAATTCAGGACGGTTGCAACGCATTTTGCAGTTACTGCATCGTGCCTTTCGCCCGCGGGAAAAGTCGCAGCCTGCCCGTGTCCAATGTTCTCACCGGCGTGCAGGATTTCCTCCGGCAGGATTATCAGGAAATTGTTCTTACCGGTATTCATCTGGGGTATTATGGACATGATTTGCAACCGCAAACAGACCTGACCCGGACGCTCGAGACGATATTATCGCAAAACCCGAACGTGAGATTCCGGCTCAGCTCCATCGAACCCAACGAAATATCGGATGAACTGCTGTCTCTTTTCGGCAAACACGAAAACCTTTGTCCTCACCTGCATATCCCGCTGCAGAGCGGCGATGATTCCATTTTGAAAATGATGAAACGTCAATACGATACGTCATTTTATCGCGCACTCATTGAAAAAGTGGCAAAAACGGTGAGTGATATCGCCATCGGGATCGACGTCATGGTCGGCTTTCCCGGCGAAGGCGAAAAGGAATTCGGCCACACATTAAAGTTACTGGAAGAACTGCCCGCGGCCTACCTGCACGTCTTCCCTTATTCTGAAAGACCCGGAACGGCCGCGCTGGCCATACAGCCCAAGGTTCCGGAGAAAATCAAGAAAGAACGGGCCGCGATCCTGCGGGAACTCGGCATGAAAAAAAGAGAGACATTTTCCCTCAGGTTTCCGGGGAAAACACTACCGGTTCTGGTGGAACAGACCCGGGACAAAAAAACGGGGTTGCCCAAAGGTTTCTCACACAATTATCTTCCGGTACTGCTGGACAAACACCCCTCTTCTTTAGTAAACACTATTGTCATGGCCAGAATCGAATACTATAGGGAAGGCAAACTCACAGGCAGGGTTGTTCATGGGTAACGACAGATTAAAACGATTAACTGCTCTTCAGGGAAAGCTTCAATATGCTTTTCGCAATCCGGATTTGCTTTCGACCGCTCTGACGCATCGGTCCCATGTCAATGAAAATCCGCAGCTTGGCGCTAGCGATAATGAAAGACTGGAATTTCTGGGTGACGCGGTTCTTGGTCTTTGCGTGAGCGACCTGCTGATGAAAAAACATGCCGACTTCGATGAAGGCACGCTTTCCAAAATCCGTTCTTTACTGGTCAATGAAAAACCACTGGCGGATCTTGCGGCGGAACTTGGCCTGGGGGATTGCCTGCTTTTGGGCCGGGGAGAAGATCATTCCGGCGGGCGGACTAAAGAATCGCTGCTGGCTAACGCGCTCGAAGCGGTCATCGCCGCGATTTACCTCGATTCCAGTTTCAGCAAAACCAAAACAATTATCAAAAAACTGATGGGCCCCCTGTTGAATGATGAGGCTCTGAATGCGCAATGCTTCGATTATAAAACAGCCTTGCAGGAGCTATGTCAGAAAAAATACAAATCCGCGCCGCTTTATGCCCTGCTTGAATCCAGCGGCCCTGATCATGACAAAACCTTTGAAGTCGAAGTAACCGTAGGCCCAGACATTCGACAAATCGGCTACGGAAAAAGCAAAAAAGACGCGCAAAAACAGGCGGCGCAAAAAGCCTGGGAAAGTCTGCACAGTGAAAACGGCGCTTAACCCCCCACACCGGAAAGCCCTCCACCTCCGGCGCTGCGCGCCACCCCCGCCGGCGGGGGACACGGGAGGAAGTTTCCTCCTCCGGCAACCGGAAAAACCGCTGATTATCCCCATCTTCATCATGAACAGCGGATGTCCTCAGCACTGCACCTTCTGCAATGAGAAAATTGCCGCGGGGAACTTCGCTCCGGAAGTTATGAAAAGTTTTTTTGACACTGAAGTCGCCTCTTATCTGCGCTGGAATAGAGACAAGCTTAGGCGTGTGGAAATCGCCTTTTACGGTGGCAACTTTACCGGCCTTGCGCCGGACTATCAAAAGCGGCTCTTGTCCTGGGCCAATACCTATATTCAAAAAGGCCAGGTGGATTCGATCCGGATTTCCACAAGACCGGATTATATTGATGACGACCAACTGATTTTTTTACACGCCAGCGGCGTTCGAACCATTGAAATCGGCGCTCAGACATTCAATGATGAAGTCCTTCGTTGCACCGGACGGGGGCATCATGCCCAAGCCACGATACGGGCAATGAAATTACTCAAGGCGCACGGCTTCCAAACCGGCCTGCACCTGATGGTCGGCCTGCCCGGCGACACCAGGGAAAGCTTTCGGGAAACGCTTGAGCGCACAGCCGAACTTCGGCCTGATACCGCGCGCATCCATCCTGTGCTTATTTTTGAGGACACCCAACTCGCCTCCGACTATCGTCTCGGACACTATCAGCCCCTCAGTCTGGATGAGGCGGTGGATTGGTGCCTTCTCGCCTGGGAGACGCTTACGCCAGCGGGCATTCACATCATCCGTTTCGGCCTGCAGATGACGCCGGAAATGAGCAAAGAAGGCGCTGTACTGGCAGGCCCGATGCATCCGGCTTTCGGCAGCCTGGTCTATTCGGCCATTTTTTATTCAGCCACATTGAAATTGCTGCGTGATATTCCGAGAGAGACCAGGATATTGCGCTTTGGGGTTGTCGAACGCGACCTGTCCAATTTTCGCGGCCTTGGCAATAAGAATGCCGAAGCAATAATAAAGCTTTACCCTGACACCCAAATCGTTATAGACTCTGTTCGCGAAGGCCTTCCGGGACATCTATCGCTTCTTATCGAAACAGGGGAATCTTTTTCTCTGGATATTCCGGGAATCATCTAATCATTGGAGAATGTTTGTGTTTAAATCCGGCTTTATCGCCATCCTCGGCCGCCCGAATGTGGGCAAATCAACGTTTTTTAACGCGATTATCGGCGACAAAATTTCCATCGTCGCCAATAAACCGCAGACCACCCGTAACCGCATCACGGGCATTAAAAACTTTCCCGATGCGCAGTTGATCTTCCTGGACACGCCGGGAATGCACAATCCGAAGACACCGCTCAACCGGGCGATGGTTCAGGCGGCCCGGGACACCATCGGCGACGCCGATGCGCTCTTGGTAATGGTCGAAGCCGATGCCAATATCGGACCGCACGACATTTTTTTAATCGAAGCGCTGGCCTCGGTCAAAGCGCCGGTGTTTCTGGCCATCAACAAAATTGACCGGGTTGAAAAACCCTCTCTGCTGCCGCTGATCGATCAGTACAGCAAGCTTTACAATTTTTCCGGCATTTTTCCAATCTGCGCGTTAAAAGGCGCCGGGCACGATGAGTTGCTTAGCTGCCTGAAAGAGGCGCTGCCGGAAGGTCCGCAACTGTTCCCGGACGACATCGCGACCGACGCCACCGAGCGGTTCATCGCGGGAGAGTTTATCCGGGAACAAATTATGCTTTTAACCCAGCAGGAAATCCCCTATGCGTCGGCAGTAACTATTGACGCTTTCAAGGAAGACGAGGAAAAAAATCTGATTCGCATCAGCGCGACGATTTCTGTGGAAAAAGAATCGCAAAAAGCGATCATGATCGGCAAAAAAGGCGCCATGCTCAAAAAAATCGGGACGCAGGCGCGTCTTTCCATGGAAAATCTTTTCGGCGCGAAGGTTTTTCTGGAATTGTTTGTGCGCGTCAAGAAAGACTGGACCAGCTCCGACCGAATGTTACGTGAGTTCGGACTGATTAAATAGAGGTTTCCATGCAGGCAAAACCCGTTATCGCCATCGTCGGCCGTCCCAATGTGGGCAAATCAACCCTCTTTAACCGCATCGCGGGAAGGCAGAAGGCTATCGTCATCGACGAACCGGGCGCGACGCGAGACCGCAACTATATGGACTGCGTCTGGCACGATAAAGTTTTCACGCTGATTGACACCGGCGGGTTTGAACCGGTCACGGAAGAACGCATTCTGATCCAGATGCGCGAGCAGACGAACCTGGCCATTGAAGAAGCGGACGTCATCATTTTTCTCATGGACGGCAAAGACGGTCTTACGCCCTCGGACATTGAAATAGCGCGGCAGTTGCGGGGCAAGGGCAAAAATGTGTTTTACACCGCCAATAAAGTGGACGGCGAGCGCCATGAAGAACTGCTCACCGAATTCTACCGGCTGGGCATCGATGCGTTTTATCCGATCTCCGCTCAGCACGGATTAGGCGTGGATGAACTGCTGGCCGTTCTGACAGAAGATTTCCCCAAAGTCGTTGAGAGGAATGAGGAGGGGGATAAGCCGATTGCCGTGGCAATTGTCGGCAAACCCAATGTCGGCAAATCATCGCTGATCAATCTGATTTGCGGTAAGGAAAGAAGTATCGCCAATCCCACGCCGGGCACAACACGCGACGCCGTTGACACCATCGTCAAAGTGCATGGCAAACAATACCTGATGATCGACACGGCGGGAATCCGCCGGAAAAACAAGATCAGCCTGACCTTGGAAAAATACAGCGTCGTCCAGGCGCTCAAAACGATCAACCGTTGCGATATCGCCCTGGTGTTGATTGACGCGGAAGAAGGCATCACCGAACAGGACGCCAAAATCGTCGGTCTGGCTTACGAACGCGGTAAGGCTTGTATTATTATCGTCAACAAATGGGATAAAATCGAAAAAGACAACGCCTCTGTGGGTAAGTTTGTTGAAAAGATTCACGATGAAATCAAGTTCATGGATTACGCGCCCATTCTTTTCATCTCGGCACTGACCGGACAACGCGCGCCCAAGATTTTCAGCATGATTGACGAAGTTTACGCCCAATATACAAAGCGAGTGGACACATCGCCTTTAAATGATCTGGTGGAGAAGTCCGTTAGCAGAAATCCGATGGCGCGCGCTCACAACCGCTCCATGAGCATTTCCTACGCGACACAAACCAATACCAAACCGCCGACTTTTGTCTTTTTTGTCTCGAACCCCAGGGGCATCCACTTTTCCTATGAGCGCTATCTGATGAATCAAATTCGCTCCGAATTCGGGTTTGACAAAGTCCCGCTGAAACTGATCTTCCGCAAAAAACGATAACGACAGCCGCCACGTCGATTGCGGAAAGATGACCCGAGACCTTTGAAAAACGCCTCATTTGTCATTACGCCCATTGCGAGTGACAGGTGAAACGGCGTTCAGCTTCTAAAAAGGATGAAACAGAATGAAAGGATCCTTAAAACAAATAATAATGCTGGCCATACTTAACAGGTACATCCTTATACTTTTCAACTTTATCCTATGCGCAATAATCGTTTCGATCGTTATGGAATTTATTACCCTGGTCAGGACACCTGAAAACGACATTAAAGAAATGGTGGAAATGTGCAATGGCATCGCAATCATTCTTTATGGGTACGGGGTAGCGCTTGAATCCAGAGCACCCCTTATGAGGTACCTCAAACTATATCCTGATTTTGCCACCCCGCTCCAGACCGGGGTCGACGAACTGTGTCATAAATATGGGATATTTATATTGTTGCTGGCCCTTGCCCAGGAAGTGCTGGTGCACCTTGTCACCATACCAAACCGCGTACTTAATACGGCTGGCAAGGAATTCTATATTTTTTCAATCTGTATAACAGTGCTGATGTTTGTTTCTTTCCTTCTCCTGCGCCTGACGGTAATGGCGGTACTTCCTGCCCGATTGATCGCGGCGTATGGTAAAGAACAAACTTCGACGGTGGACCGTTGAAACGCGCAATGGTGAACAAATGCTAATTATTCCCAATTAGATTTAATACGGGGAAAAGAAAACAGGTAATACAGGAGGGGTGAGATGAGAGCGCTGATGAATGTATTGATGGGATTACTGGGGCTATTTATATTTGCGGCTCTTCCGGTTGCTGCCGCGACAATCGAGCTAACCGAAAAGGACAATGGGGCCGTTATGAAAGTGCAACCGGGAGATCAGATCAAGGTAACGGTGCAGGGCAACCCTACCACCGGCTATACTTGGGAGTTGGCCGCTATATGCGTTGACGTTCTGGAACCGGGATTGGAACCGGAATACGTCCGGGATTCAACCATGCTGGGAGCGGGGGGGAGATTCACCTTCCAATTCACGGCACGCAGTCAGGGATACACCAAGGTGATTCTTGCCTATCTCAGAACCTGGGAAAAGGATAGACCGCCGGTAAAGACCTTTGAGATGACTGCGGATGTGAATTCATCACAGGGAAAAAAGCCGGTGACCACGGTGCATTACCTGTCGAACAATGGCAAAACGCTTACAGCATCATTTGACCCGAACACCAACCAGATTCAGGTGACCCTGCCGGATGGGCGAACGGTTTTATTACCCGCGGCTATTTCAGCATCCGGAGCCCGCTACAGCAATGCCTACGAAACATTCTGGGATCATCAGGGAAAGGGCATCTACACCAAAGGGGATAAGGTTATCTTCGAGGGAACGGTCCAGGCCGGGAAATAGTCCGGCCGCCGGTACCTGAACACTTTTTCGGACTGTGTCCACAATACCGGGTGTCGAGGTAATATCTCCACATGTGTGGGACAATGCAACCTTCTTGAAATATTTGACAGTGTACCCCGTATGTGCTACATTGGTACCACAAGGAGGAATAAAATCATGGCTAAAACAGCGACTAAAATAAAAAGCGCTATGGTTCGCGCTCGTATTGAACCAGAATTAAAGACAAGGGTGGAGAAATATTTTGATATTTTAGGCCTATCAACAACGCAAGCAATTACGTTGTTCTTCAAACAAGTGGAACTTCATCACGGCTTGCCTTTTGAAATAAATATTCCCAATGCCGAAACTATGGCGGCCATAAAAGAAATTGAAGATGGCGGCGGAAGACAATTCGAAAATGCAGAAGAATTATTCACGCATCTCGGTATTTGATAATGAAGCGAGTCCATAGCAGCACTGCGTTTGAAAAAGACATTGAAAGGTTGATTAGAAGAAACAAGGATATGGAAAAGCTTAAATCCGTAATACGTTCTCTTTTGCGTGGAGAAAAATTAGATAAAACATATCGGGACCATAAATTGACGGGAAATTATTACGGTTGCAGAGATTGTCATGTGGAATCAGATTGGTTGCTAATTTACAAATATGATGAAGAAACTTTATTCCTTATAAGAACCGGAACACATTCAGACTTATTTAAAAAGTAGTGCTGGCGTAATTCCGGTGAACATAATACCGTTTTCTCACCCCCACTCACCCGCAAAGCCGGCCGCGGTGAAAAATGATCTCGGTCCGCCGCTCAAGCTCTCAGGGTTGATATTGACGATTTTACCGCTCATAGAACATCGCCTTTATGATCATATTTATTACGTAGGCATCACCTTGTCCCTATTTTCATATATTCTGTATTGTCTCACCCTTCTCCTCCATGTTTCAACAGTTGGGTATTATTCCAGATTTTACAACGCGCTTGGCTTGCCCGCCAGCACATAATACCTTTGAAGCCAATTGGGGCTTTCGAAGTGTTTCGCTTCTTTGTTTCTAAAATCGACGGCTACGGAGGGATTATCCGGGTTTAAAAAAAGGGAACAAGGTGAGTCTGCGGCGTTTAAATCCCCGCGGCTCATCTGGTTGCCTAATCCGGATGCAAACAGATTATTATGAACTCCTATTGCCTGCCCTCGAAGGATCGCAGGATATCGTCCATTTTATGCCCTGTTTTTTATTGACATATGAGTGCCGCTTTTCTATACTCCCTTCCCTAGAAAGCAAATTCTTATCAGAGATCAATCTTTCAAATCCCCCTTTTATAAAGGGGGACGCAGTGATCTTACTTAAAAGCCCCGCCGACCCCTCTTTTACCCTAAAGGGCACACGAGAAAGAGGGGAGTATGTGTTCTCAAGCAGTTAGTATAGATAAAGTGGCGCGCGGTCACCGATAATCTTAAAATCTTACAGAGGTGCATATGAATACTTTGATGATGAAACAAACGATCACGTTCATTGCCTTTATCTTTTTTTGAAGTGGGCAAGTTTGTGGACACATCGCCGCTCCGAATTCGGGTTCGACAAAGCCCCGCTGAAACTGATCTTCCGCTCGACCGGAGATGGGGCTAACTGTAGGGCGCGGTCCCCGAACGCGCCGCTTTTCGGACTGTTCGGGGAACTGCCGCATCAACTGGATAATCAGGGACACATTTACGATGAACTAATCAGTGGCTGTCCCTCGTATATTATCCGGGTTTAAAAAAATGGAGCAGGGAGACCTTTGAAAAACGCCTCATTTGTCATTGCGACGAGTGCCCTCGCGTAACCTCGCGTGACTTCGTGTGAACCTCGTGTGACCTTCAGGTCATCAGGTTATTAGGATAGCGAAGCGAAGCAATCTCGTAAGCATTCGATAATTTATGAGATTGCCACCCCCTGGTCAGGGGGCGCGGCGGCTCCCGAGGGTCGCCTCGCAATGACGGGCTTTGTTTCTTCCATTAATAACCAGCTTGAAGAACTGGTAAATTGCTTGCAATGACAGAAAGGACAGAAATTCAAAGGTCTCGCAAGGTGAGTCCGTTAGTCCACCGGTACGCCAAGTACCCGGCAGAGCAGACCCATGCGGAGGAATTGCCCGTATTTGATCAGGTCGAAGTACACCGCCCGGGGGTCCTGGTCTATTTCCACGGGCAGTTCGTAGTCCCGGGGAAAGGGGTGCATGATGTAGGTGTCCTTCTTCATGATCTTCATGGTCGAAGGCGTGAGGCGGAAGATTTCTCTGGACCGGCCATAATCGTCGGTCCCGTTGGTAAAGTGATCTTTGGGTATCTGGGTAAGATAGAGAATATCCGCCTTCGAGACGATCTCCTTAAATTCTTCCGCATGATCCAGAGACTCATGGTAGGGGATATTGTTTTCCCGCAGATATTCCTTCATGTCGTCCTGAATCTTCAAAACCCGCGGAGAGGCGAAGTAGATTTTGATGCCCGAGTATTTGGCCAGAAAATAGGTCAGGGAACGAATCGTCCGGCTGTTCATCAAGTCGCCGATAAAGGCGATGGAAAGGCCGTCAATCCCCCCTTTCAGCTTTTCGATGCAGTACAGATCAATTAAGGCCTGGGTGGGATGCTGGGCCGGCCCGTCGCCGCCGTTGATGATCGGCACAAAGGAAACCTCCGCCGCCCGTTTTGCCGAACCGCTCAGGTAATGGCGCAGGACAATCACATCTACCAGGGAACTCACCACGCGCACCGTATCTTCGAAATCCCCTCCCACCAGTTCGGAAGAGAAGGTTTCCGGAAAATCGACGTGGCTCACATTTCCGCCAAGGCGCTTCATGGCGCTGTCAAAGGCGAGATTGGTCCGCATGGATTTGACGAAAAAAAGATTGCCCAGGATTTTCCCCTTCAGCAGGTCCAACGGCAAATTGCGCTCTGTCCGTTCTTTGATATGGTCGGCGGCGCTCAATATCTCCTGAAGGGCCTTTTTGTTGAATTGCTGGGCTTCGATGATATGGCTGTTCTTCATGCTTACCTCCTTCAGGGAACGATGTGGGTTCCCTCTTTATTCTCCACCGCCGACCAGGCCTGGTCCAGGGAGGTAATAATGGCTTCGTCGCCCCCGTATTCAACAAACCGGATGCAGGCCAAAACCTTGGGGGCCATGGAACCGGCCAGGAATTGCCCTTCCTGAAGATATTTTTTCGCCTCTTTCACCCCCAGGCGATCTATCGACCGCTCTTCCGGGCGGCCAAAATCGAGTTTTACCTTCGGCACATCTGTGAGGATCATGAAGAGATCCGCAGCGACAGCCTCGGCGAGCTTTTCTCCGGCCAGATCCTTGTCGATGACCCCTTCGATCCCTTCAAACTCCCCCCGTTCATTCAGGACAACCGGAACGCCCCCGCCGCCGCCGGCGATCACAATCATGCCGGAATCGACCACTTTCTTCAAGGCATTCACCTCCAGAATCCGGATCGGGTCGGGTGAAGGCACCACGCGACGGTATGGTTTTTCCCCTTCCGGCAGTACCTGTTTGATCAGATAGCCCCTTTCCGCTTCCAGTTTCTCTTTCGTCGGGGCATCGTAAAAAGGTCCTACCGGTTTGCCCGGGTTCAGGAAGGCCGGGTCATTACGATCCACGAGCACCTGGGTAATCATGGTCACCACATTGAAATTCAGATTCAGGGATTTGAGTTCGTTCATGAGGGCCTGCTGCAACATATACCCCAATTGCCCCTGGGTCATGGCATTGCAACTGTCCATGGGCTGGGGCGGCAGCTGGGCGGCGGCGGCCTCCTGCTGCACGAGCAGGCTTCCCACCTGGGGTCCGTTCCCATGGGTGACGACGACGTCAAATCCCCTTTTAACAAATTCTAGAATGCAAAGCGAGGCCGACCGGATGCTGGCCCGTTGCTCCTCGTAGGTCCCCTGCTGTCGGGGGAGCTTGATAGCATTGCCTCCCAGGGCAATCACAATACGCAGACGATTCTTTTTCATCTTTCCCTCTACTCGAACCCTTTACCCCTTCCCTCGCCACTTCGAGAGTGTGTCGCAATTATAACAATTGTCATTCCGAACGTATGTGAGGAATCTTTATACTTTGAATTTATTAAAAACAAGATTTCTCGCTTTGCTTCGAAACGCGTGACCTGAAAGGTTATGACATGAAAATGAATTGTGACACAGTCACTTCGGGATCAGAGCAGCTGATCGAGAAGGTCCATCATTTCGCGATCGCCGCCTGCCGGGGGAACCCAGTTTAACTGCACGACCTTCACGCCCTGGATTTGCAGGTTGGCGGCAAAATCCTGAACCCCGATGTTGATGACCTGCGGCCCTTGTTCCAGGAGTTCCTTGAACTTATCGGACATCGGAAAGCCCTCCTTTGAGCTGAAGCGCCAGCATGGCCGCAAACCGGGCCGCCCGGGCGCTGCTGGGCAAAACAACGACCCCTTCCGCCTCCAGGCGGGCGACCTGTTCACAAAGACTCTGGGGATCCCCGTCGGTGCCGCAGACCGAAGCCACCACGGAAAGGAACCCTCCCCGCTTTTTAAACTCACCCTTGGCCTCGGCAATGGCCGGGGCAAGTTCGCCCACCGGATCGGCGGCGGAATTGAAACCCAGAAGGAAATCCAGGAGGATTCCCGCCACCATCGGGTCTTTTGCTTCTGCAAGCAGACGTTCCCGGCGCTGGCGGGAATCGATCATGGGGTGGGGCCGTCCTGCCGTAAATTCGTCGGCGCCCATATCCACCAGGCTGTGCTCCTTGCTCTGCAGGGGATCGGACAGTCGGAGGTTCCCCGCAATGGGGGCGTTGGAGTAAGCGGCTAATCCCGCGTCGTTAAATATCTGCTGGGCCTGATAGCAGAAGGTGCCGCCGGCAAAAATCCCCCGGACATATCTTTGCGAGGGATTCATGGCCCTTCGTTCCCGGGAGACTAGCACCTCTAAATCGCCGGCGGTGGAACTGAAGTCCGGCGGAAGCTGGCCTTGGACGTTTCGCACGGCCAGCGCCACCGCTTCGTCGATGGTCCGGGCCTGCTGGAAAAGACGATCGGGTGGCGCAGGTTCCTTTTTCCCTCCCAGGAAACAAACCACCACCGGTTTTTGACATTGAAGGATTTTGGGCAAGAGGTTGCTCAAGGCCAGCGGACCAGGCGGTTTGGACAAAAGGGCGATGGTCTCGGTCCTGTTGTCCTTCTCCAGAGCCTCAAGGGCACAGAGCAGGGAAATGCCGCCAAGTTCATCGGAAAGGTCCCGGCTGCCGATGCCAATCGCCTGAGAGATGCCCGACCCTGCCTGGTGCACCAGGCAGGTAAACTCCTGGATGCCCGTGCCCGAGGCGCCGATAACGCCGACGGGACCCCGCCTGACCACATTGGCAAAGCCGATGCCGATCCCGCCGATAATGGCCGTACCGCAATCGGGCCCCATGACGATAAGGCCGCGCTCACGGGCATACTCCTTGAGAGCGCGTTCGGACTCCACTGGAACATTGTCGCTGAAGATAAATACGTTTAACCCTCGTTCCAGGGCCTGCTGCGCTTCCCGGGCGGCATAGAACCCGGGTACGGAGATCACCGCAAGATTGGCCCGGGGCAGGCGGGTCAAGGCTTCGTCCAGGCTGCGGACAGCCGCCGCCGTTCCCGATCCTGGTTCGGGCTGTAGCCACCCATCCATATTTTTCAGTACGTCCGTCAATATTTCCGGCGTCGTCGCTTCCACGGCCAGGATAAGATCGCCAGGGCTGGCTGGGGCCAATTCCCCGGCGGTAAAACCTATTTCCGCCAGAAATCCTTTGTTTTTCTCCGTTCCCATGAACAGCACTGCCTGAAGAATGCCCTCCTGTTCAGAGATGCGCTTAGCCACCCGCATTAAAAATACGGAGTCGTGATATTCATTTTTTCTGATGACCATTCCTTTATGCATCAATTCTGCTCCGTAGAAACCCCTTTTTCTCTAGTGTCACGTCAACGATACGCTGTCATTTCGAAGGAGTCATAACGACTGAGAAATCTTAGATTTCTCCCTGCGGTCGAAATGACATTTGTTGATTGACGAGACACTAGCTTGTCCGGTTCGGTCCATATTTCTCGCTAAATCTGACGAGCGCCTTTTTAAAGCACTCGAACGGGGCGCGAACCAGTCCCGCGCCGATAATAGAATAGCCCGGATTCCGGTGGGCAATCGCCGTATCGATGATCGGGACGATGCCGGTCTGGACGACCTTGCGGATGTCGATGCCCACAGGCGCACCCTGAAATCCCATAATGGGCATGCGGTAATTATTGCTCGCGCCTACGGTTATCTGCCGCATATCCCTGCTGTAGGCCATCGCCTCTTCCGGCGTACCTCCCACCAGAGCGAGTATCCCCGTGGCCCCGGCAAGAACGAAGCCGCCCCAGCCGACGGTCTCAGTGATGGCCGAATCTCCCATATCGGCGCCGGCATCCGCCGGTCCGTAACCAGGGAAATAAAGCCCCTCGACCCTGGGCGCCGGGGCGGTGAACCATTCGTCGCCCAGGCCGCTGACCCTGATACCGAAATCCGTGCCGTTGCGTGCCATGGCCGTGACCACCGTGCTATACTCGATGCCCGCCGCCGGGTCCACCGAAGACTTGGCCGCAGCCATCGCCAGGGCGAGGAAAATCAGTTCATGGTTCGTGATGTATTTGATGGTGCCGATCAGCTGACCTTTGGGGACGTCTGCCTCAATCAGAGGGCAGGCCATTGCATTGGCGAACAGGCTCGAGGCGGCGACGGGGCGGTTGTGAAGCTCATCGCCCATCTGGAGCGATTTGGCGATAATAGGCTTTAAAGGAAGTCCCCCCATTTGCCGGAGACCCTTCTTGAGGGCAGGCGCCCAGACATCCCGCCATAAACGCAATCCTTGCAGCGCCTCCTCGCCATAGTCGCCAAACTGCTGGAACCGCTCTACCTGGCGGCAAAAGGCCAGATTGCCAACGGTTTTGTTCTCCACAATCCAAACGGGCATGGAAGGAGAGATGGTTCCGGCCATGGGACCAACGGCCTGGTGGGGATGATTTGGTTCAAAGCGAATCGCACCGCCGGCGAAGAGTTTTGTCGCCTCTTCGGCATCCTTCGCCCAACCTTCAAAAATGGCCGCCCCCAGCATCGAGCCACGCTGCGCCCCGCTCATCCGCAGCCAATCCACGGGGGGGCCGGAATGGAGGATCATCCTGTCTTCAAGGCCAGGAATTGCCTCCCCGGCCGGGGCAATATCCACCAGGACGGGATCCGCCTCATTAATGCGCTTCAGCGCTTCCATATTGGCCATTTCAATCTTTTGCTTGATGTCGTTCATGGATAAATTTTTCCTCCTTGTGATCTTTTTCGTAATAAAAGTTAGGGTGGGCCGTTGTTTGCCCCGCCGGCCTTCGCAAGCAATCCCGTAAGCAGACCGGCCAGGATGAACCAACCCGTCGTATGACCAATCTTTAACATGCGATAAAGCGTCGCCCCGATTTCTTCCTTGGGTCCGGCGCCCTTCAGCAGCAGCCGTAACAGGTCATGGAGCGGTTCCGGACCATGACCGCAGGCCAGATCGCCCATAATGGCCTGGCTGACGGGATGGGTCCGGTGGCGCGCCCAGTGTGACAGGTCAGAGGCCGGCGGCGTTTCTCCGGGAAATTCTCCAGGGTAAGCCGCCTGCAACCCCCAAGCCGCAAAGAGCAGGCCACCCAGAAAATCATCACCCCAGGGGGTCAAGCCCGGGCCGAAACCGATCACGTCTCTCCCCCGGGTCCCGATATCGGCCAGCCCCTCTTGGAGACAATGTTTCATCAAGTCCATAACAGGAGCTAACATACGGTACTGCCAGGACCAAGGCAAAAAAGGCCTGAGCTCCTCGCCCTTGGAGAGCGACAAAAGACCAAGAATTACCCGGCCAGGCCCCTCATCGCGGAGCGCCGGGCAAATGGTCGCAATGAACTGCCGGACAAAATCATTTACCTGGGCCAGGGGGGCGATCTCTGCTGGTTCGAGCGCCTTTGGTTTCCATTCCACCGCCCAGGTCAGATTTATGGTCAGCCCTCCCTCCATTATTAAGCAGTTGCCCGCCTGCAAAAAGCCTTGACCGGCAAGAAGGGAACGGGGCGGGAAGGAGACCGGGATGCCGCGCCGGTGACGCGGCGCCCCCTCCCGCACTAACCACAGGATTTCGTCACCTCCCCCGGACAGGTAGGCAATATCCGAAAGAACCGCGATTACCTGACCCAAGAACCCTGGCGCATTAACCAGACTTTTTGCCCGGGCGCCGATCCATTCCGCCTGCCAGATGAACGGCGCGGAATCGATCTGCCCATTCAACTTTTCACCAAGATCATCCGTTTTACTTGGATTGACCAATAATGCCCTCAACCAGCCAATCCATCTTCCCTATTCCCGTAAGGGGAAACGCCTCGCCGGCCTTTACGCGCTCCACGCCTTTATTGTCTTTCAGCGGCCCCTGGAAGACATTTTTCTTCCCGGCAATAAATTCCTGCTTGGTATCGTTTACCAGTTTAATGGCGCCAGGCGGCACGGCTGGGCCAAAGGGGGCGATGGTCAGATAATCGCTCGTCAGATTCCCGAAAAGACCCTCGCTCTTCCAGGTGCCGTCCATGACCTGCCTGGCAAAACGGGTGTATAGTTCGCCCCAGGTAAAGGCGACGCCGCTGATCCAGCCTTTGGGGGCGAATTTCTGCGCGCCCAGGTAGTGGTAGCCGACCGAATAAGCGCCGCGCTTCTCTGCCGCCTGCACGACCGTAATCGGGGAATCTACAATGACCCCGAGGACATCAACACCCATATCCAGGAGGGCGCTGGCCGCAATAGCCTCCTTGGGGGCGTCGAGGAAGGTACCCATGAAAACCACCCGCGTTTCAAATTTGGGATTAACCGATCGGGCGCCGAGATGAAAGGCATTGATGTTGGCCAGGAAAAAGCTGATCGGCAGGGCGACCACGTAGCCCGCCTTGTTTGTTTTCGTGGTTTTGCCGGCGGCAATCCCCATGAGATAAAAGGCCTCCGGAGTGCTGGCCCAATAAGTGCTCAGGTTCGGAGCAAGCCTGTATCCCCCTGGATGGACGAACTTGACCCCCGGGTACTTTTTAGCCACCCGCAAGGCCGGATCAAGATAGCCAAAACTCGCGGGAATGATAAGTTTCGCGCCCTGCTTGATCATGTTCTCCATGACCCGCTCCGCGTCTGCCCCTTCCGGGACATTCTCCGCCTGGAGGACCTCCACGTTCGGCAGGTTTCGTTTCATCGCCTGCACACCATCGGAATGCGCCTGATTATAGCCCGCATCGTTTATAGAGCCGATGTGAATGATGCCCACCTTCAATTTTTCCTGGCCCTGGGCAACGGCTGAAAAACTCATTCCCATGATGAATATCAAGCTTATTAAAATCACTAACTGCTTTGGGATCGAACGCTTTCTTCTTTTCATATTTTTCCCCTTTCTTGCAATGTCTTCAAACCATTAAATTTTTATCAGTCTAACCGTGAATTCGATTTTTTCATTTATTCCGTTCCCTGAAAAACCCGGCCCAAACTGCCCGGGACGGCCGATCGGCTGGTGCGACCCCAGATGACCAGGACCGTCAGACTCAAAACATAGGGAAGCATATCCAGAATGAAGGACGAAACGGGCACGCCCCGGGCCTGCATCTGCAGTTGGAGCGAGATCGCCCCTCCGAAGAGCAGGGCGCCGGCAATCGCCCGGAGCGGGTGCCATTTCGCAAAGATTACCAGGGCCACGGCGAAAAAGCCCCGTCCCGCGGTCATCCATTCGGCCCAGTTATGGGCCAGGGCCAGGGAAAGGTGCGCGCCGGCGATGCCGCCCAGGAGTCCGGAAATAAAAAGAACCTGATATTGCAGCAGGTAGGGATTCTTTCCTGCGGCAAAGGCCGCCGTTGGATTTTCCCCCACGGCCCGCAGGCTCAACCCCCATCGGGTCTTGAAAAGAAACCACCAGATGACAACAGCCGTCGGAATCGCCAGGTACACCAGGATGTCGTGTTGAAAAAAGGCGCGGCCAAAAAACGGAAGGTCGGAGAAGACAGGTATCTTGATCGCGTTGAGTCCCTCTATCTGGCGACCGATGAAGGGGGCGCCGATGAGGGCGCTGAGGCCCACGCCGCAGAACATGAGCGCCAGGCCGCAGGCGAGCTGATTGGCGCGGCGAGTGATCACCAGGAAGGCAAAGATCATATTGAACAGCGCCCCGGCCAGGGCAGCGGCCACAACCCCCAGGGCGGCATTACCGGTCAGGACCGTGATCACAAAACCCACCACCGCCCCGATAAGCATTATCCCTTCCAACCCCAGGTTGATAATGCCGACCCTCTCCCCGATCGTCTCGGAAAGGGTCGCGTAAAGCAGCGGCGTACCGGATTGAATCGCCCCTATCATGATGCTCACCAAAAGTAATTCACTCATTTTCCCCCCTTTTTACCGGTACTGCGGGCCAGGACGACAAACAGGACCAGAGCCATCAGGATATGGATTGCCGCCGCCGGAATCCGGTGGGTCATCTGGAGAATATCCCCGCCCGCTGTAATGATGGAAATCAGAAAGGCCGCCGCCACAATGCCCAGCGGACTCCCCATGGTGATCCAGCTGATCAGAAAGCCCATGTATCCCAGGCCCGGGGAAAGGCTCGGACGGAGCTGCCCGTGAATCGCCGAGACCTCGCCCATGCCGGCCAGACCGGCCATGCCGCCGCCAATGAACATGAGCAGCAGGATATAACGGTTGGTGGAAACCCCGTTGCGGCGCGCCGCTTCCTGGTTGATGCCCATAGCGCGCATCTCCAGACCCCAGCGCGTCCGGGTCATGACGAAATAGAACAAGAGGAGGCCGGCAATCGCGATCAAGGCCCCCAGGTGTATCCGCGAGTCGAGCAAAGAAGGCAAAATGGCGGCATCGGGAAAGGGGGCGCTCTGGGGATAATTGGCGCTTTCCGGATCTTTCCAGGGACCGAAGACGAAGAAACTCACCAGCAGGATGGCCACATAGTTCATCAGCAGGGTGGAGATCGTTTCGCTGGCCCAGCCCTTCGCCCGCATGAACCCGGAGATGGAGGCCCATAACCCGCCGCCCAAAAACCCCAGGAAACAAATCCAGGGCAACATGAGCCAGGCGGGCAGGTGGGTGAAATTAACGGCGCCCCAAGTGGCGAACAGAGCCCCGATGAAAAGCTGACCCTCGCCCCCCACGTTGATCAGCCAGATGCGGGAAGGTATCGCCACCGCCAGGGCCGTCAAGACCAAGGGAATCATTTTTACCAGCACTTCCGAGAACCCGTGGGAGCTGCCCAGGGTGGCCCGGAAAATATCGGCGTAGGCCCGGAAGGGGTTTTGTCCGAATACTAACAATACCATCGCAAAAACTGCCAGGGCCAGCCCGAAGAGTCCGCCGAAGCGGATCACCGCGGCGACCCGTTTATGCCGTAAAATCTCCATCAATCCCTTTGTCTTATCCACGCTCCGCCCCTTCTCCTTTCGACCCGGTCATCAGGTAGCCTATTTCTTGCACGGTGATGTCCCGCGGGGCGCTTGTCGCCACAATCTCCCCGCGAAGCATGACAGCCAGGCGATCACTGAGCGAAAACAGTTCCTCCAAATCTTCCGAAATAAGGAGAATCGCCGCCCCGGCATCACGGGAGGCCAAAAGTACCTCCCGTGCCGCCACGGCGCTTTGCACATCGAGACCCCGGGTCGGGTAAAAGGCGATGATCAATCGGGGATTATGGGCCATCTCACGAGCCAGAATCATGCGCTGGATATTCCCGCCGGAGAGAATGCCCAGCGGCACATAAAAAGGCGGGATCTGGAACCCCAGGCGTTTGAGGGAAGCCTGCAGATCGGTGCGCACGGCCTCCCAGTCCATCGAAAGGCCCCCGTGCCTGGCATATCGCGAAACATCGGACATGGCCATATTTTCCTGCACGCTCAGCCACGGAAAAGCGGCCATGCCCAGCGGATCTTCCGGGATAAAGGCCGTGCCACTGTTGCGGACTTGTGCCACGGACCAACGCGTTGCGTCCTGCCCCCCGAGATATTTAGTTCCCCGGGCACATTTTTCGATGCTCAGGACAACATCGCCCAGCTCCCGCTGGCCGTTGCCCGAAACCCCGGCGACTCCGACAATTTCACCGGGCCTGACGGTCAGGTTGATCTCCTTGAGCCCTATGCCGGTTCCTTCCGGCTGGGTGCTTACCCCTTTCAATTCCAGAAAGGGGATTCCTTCTTCAGGCGGAGATTCACCCCGTCTTTGCGGAGATTCGGCCACGGCCTTCCCAAACATCAGGGAGACCAGCGTATTCTCTGTGGCCTCCGCACCCAGGAGCGTACTGGCGATTTTCCCCCGGCGCATGACGGTAATGCGATCGGCACACTCGAGAACCTCTTTCATCTTGTGGGTGATAACCACTACGGCGTACCCATCTCGGCGCAAATTAGCGAGTACCTGGAATAATCCAATCACCTCGTGGGGCGCCAGGCTCCTCGTGGGTTCGTCAAGAATCAGGATTCTGGCATCCGCCAGAAGTAATTTAAGCAGCTCCACTTTCTGACGTTCCCCCACCGAGAGCTGCCAGACGGGCGCTTCCGGTTTAACCTGCAACGAGTAGCGTTCGGAAATATTTTCGATGCGTGAGACGATGGCGTCATTATCCAGGATGAAGGGCAAGTCAGACAAAAAAAGAGCGATATTCTCGGCCACCGTCAGGGCCGGAATCAGGATGAAGTCCTGAAAAACCATGCCTATGCGTTGTCCCCGAGCATCATGGGGCGAGCGGATCTGCACGGGCTGACCGTTGACGAGGATGCTCCCCCCGTCGGCCTGATAAAAACCGTACAGAATTTTCATCAAGGTGCTTTTCCCGGCGCCGTTTTCACCTAAAAGGGCATGGATTTCGCCGCCGTAAATATCGAGATCGATATGATCATTGGCCAAAACAGCCGGGAAGGACTTCGTGATGCCACGGAAGGAAAGAAGGGGTGCCGGGTTTATTTTCATGACTTCACCAATTCCTTGCAAGTTATGGCAGTTGGCGCTCGGATTTTTATCGGATGTTCCGCCTACATTTATTTATTTATTTATAAGCTGTCAAGTTATTTTCTTAAACCTTATTTTCTTAAACCGATCCGCTTCTGCTATCCCGGACACGGAGGAATCATACCGGCGGAGGTCACCCATTAAAAGGGGCTTGATAGACCTGTTTCCCCTGAAAGATGGTCAACAGGATCCGGGCTTGGGATATTTCTGAAGGCGGGAGGGCGAAAATGTTCCTGTCGAGGCAGATGAGATCGGCCGACCGGCCGACGATGAGGGCGCCGGTGAGGTGCTCCTGGAAATCGGCGTAGGCGCCGCCGGTTGTGTGGGCATCGATAAGAGCAGTAAGCGAGACACATTGTTCGGGCGCATAGACAGGCGCCGCGTCGGCATCGAGCCCCCTGCGGGTAGCGCCCACTTGGATGGCCGTGAGGGGATTGAAGGTGTTGAGCTCCCCGCTGAAAGGCCAGTCCGTTCCGCAGGTCACGGCGGCTCCTGACGTCAGGAGGCTCTGCATGGGGTAGAGTCGCCCGGCCCGTTCTCTGCCCAGGAAGGTCCGTGTCGTTTTCCGAAAATTCCTTTCGGCGTAAAACCACAGGGGTTGCAGGTTGGCGACTACGCCGAGAGAATGGAACCGGGGCAGATCGGCTGGATCAATGAGATCGCAATGGGCAATCATGGGGCGGCGGTCCCGGTGGCCGTTAACCAGAGCCACATGTTCGAAGGCGTCCAGAGCCATACGGACGGCGCCGTCACCTACGGCGTGGAGGTGGAGCTGGAAACCTGCCCGGTCCAGGGCGGCGGCCATGCCGTTCAGTTCTTCCGGCGACCAGAGCCGCTCGCCGCAAAAGCCCGGACGGTCTGCATACGAATCGATGAGCCAGGCTGTGTGTCCCTCCACAACACCGTCAACAAAGATCTTCACGGTTCGGGGCGTAAGAAGGCCGCCTTGATAGGTTTGCCTGAGGGCCAGTAAATCTTCGATCTGATCCATCCCCTTTTCCGGTTCGCACAGGAGGGCCGCCTGAACCCGGAGGGTCAGCTCGCCACTTTGGTCCAGCACTCGGTAGGCCGCCAGTTCATCCTCCTTGGCCATGGCCTCATGGATAGAGACGATACCCAGTCGGGCCGCCATCTCCACGAAGGCCCAGCTGGCGGTGACACGATCCGCAAGTGTAGGGGACGGCAAGCGTGAAGCAACGAGATCCATGGCCGACCATTCCCGGAGAGTGCCGGTTGCCTCGCCGCTTCTGGGGTCTCTTTCGATAAGACCGCCGGGAGGGTTCGTCGTATCCGCTGTGATTCCCGCCAGCTCCAGTGCCCTGGTGTTGATCCAGGCGCTGTGCCCGTCGATGGATTTGAGGAGAACAGGCCGGTCGGCAACGATGGCGTCCAGGTCACTGCGGTGGGGGCCACAATCGGGAAAGGCATCGGGCAGCCAACCGCCCCCACGGATGAAGGGCTGGTCCTCATTGGCCCGGGCATAGACGGCTACCTGAGACAGATAGGCGCGCGGGTCCGCGGAACCGATCAGGCGGCATTCGAACAGATTCAGACTCCCCGTCAGAGGATGGATGTGAGCATCCCGAAAACCGGGGAGAATCAGGCGCCCGGGCAGTTCCCGGACCTGTGTCTCGGGGCCGACAAATGGTCGAAGACCGTCGGTCGAACCGACATAGATAATGGTCCCCTTGCGGATGGCCACAGCCTCTGCCCAGGATTGCCGTTGGTCAGCGGTATAGACGAGGGCATCACGAAGTACCAGATCGGCAAAAGTGTTTGCCGGTGTTCCCCGTTGCCGGCTATGAATAGGGCGGGCGATATCGTTCATTGCTTACAAATCTGCATTGTGGTCCCGGGCTTGGATATAAGCCAGGACATCTTTCGCCACATCGGAATAGGCTTGAATTTTGCCATAATCCAGGGCGACGTTGTTGAGATACTGAAGGATCAGGACGTCGCCCAGATAGGTTTCCGGTAAGATGCCGGCAAAGAAGAAACCGAGTTTTTCAATTTCCTCCGCGACGAACCAAGTGGTCGGGTTTTCCAGGGGGAGAAACAAGTTGATCGCAGCGACCTGACGGAGGCACAAGTCGCGCAGGATGCCCCGGATCTCCCGGACGATCTCGGCGCCGTAGCGGTTCACCCAGATCTCCCCGCAATGCTCCGATGTGAAGATGCTTGTTTCGATGAGAGAGACATCGCCGTCAAACAGAGGCGCTGCTGTCTCTGGTTCGGCACAGGTGTGACCGGCCTGGATATTGTCATACAGGTGGGTGATCATGGCCCGATGCTGAGGCGGTGCGTAGATGGACCGGGCCGGGGGCGTTGTGATATAGCGGAAGCTCAAAACCACACTGATCCGTTGTTCGTTTTCTTCGGCGATACCCTTGAACCGCCAGGTGGTGGGGCTGGTGGCGAGCAGGATGCCGCAGTCCCTGAAGGCCAGGTTGAGGACGCCCCGCTGTGTATAAACATGATTGGCCACGGAATAAGAATAGACACCGGTCAGGGGATGCTTTTTCGGCGTCGTGATGAGGAACTGGCACAGGCGGCCCATGCATCCCTGACTTCGGTAGGCCTGATTGACGAAAACAAAGGTAAACTCGGCGATCCGTGCTCCCGGGGCAGGATAGACGAGGGCTGAATGCCCCATGAACGTATTGTCTTCGGTGACCGCTACGGCGGATATCATCTCATCCGTCGCGTTAAGATCAATGATTCGATCCGGGTAGTAGATGTGATCGTCGAAAAAGGTGTAACCATGTGATTTATAGGCGCACCGGGAGATCTCGATAGCCTCGTCGGCGGCCATGCGCCGGACGGTGTAAGGGATTTTTTCCACGGTCCGTGTCTTTTCGGGTGCTTCCGGTTTGGCCTCTGCCACGTCCTGCCGTTCGGCCGGGGTCAGTAAGTTCTCGACGCTTTCCCGGGGAAAAAATTTTGTGAGGTGGGTCTCTTTTCCTTCCGGTCCAAGATTGAGGAAATTTAATTCATCCATGGATTCCCGCATGAGGAACATCCCCATGCCTGAAGAGGCCATTTGATCCAAATCGCACGCGGGATCGAATTTGGGGAGATGCTCGGGATCAAAAGGGATGCCTTTCTCCTTGATGATAATCCGTATGCCCAACTGGACCCGTTCGCAGATGACATCGAAAGTTGCCGGTTCATCATCGTCGTCGTCGAAGGCGTATTTCATGACGTTGGTGATCCCCTCTTCAATGGCCAGTTCGATCTTGTAGAGGTCGTTACCGGTAAAACCATAGATCTCGGCCGCCCCACGCACAAAGGACTGGACGAGGTGCAGATAGGAAAGATCACAGGGGGCTGTTAGCTTCAGGGTGTGTTTTCTTTGGGGCATCTTACGTTACCTTTCATGTGAATTGGATGGCCAGCATGGAGAAGTCATCCTCCAGCACGTCCTGACCGTGATAGGCCTGCATCTTCCGATACAGGGCATCAATATCTTCGTTTTTCTCCAGTCGGTTCTGAAGCAAATAGGTTCCCAGTTCGTCCATGGACCACATGCCGCCCTCGGGACGTTCCACCTCATAAACGCCGTCGGAGAAGACATAGAGATGGGCCCCGGGCGGAACGGTTGCGGAACCTCCCTGATACACGCTCTCGGGAAGTCCGCCAATGAATAAATTGGCCGTTATCAGTCGGGCAAGGGTTCCTTCCCGGGAAATGAGGAAGGCCGGCGGATGACCGCCGCTGGCGAAGCGAAGCTCGCGGGTCCGGCGGTCGAAAACGCCGTACCAGATGGTGAAATAGAGGTTGTTGTTGTGCTCCATGGGGAAGGCGTCGTTGAGCGCTGCCAGCACCTGCTGGGGTACCCGGAAGTCCGTGTTCGGAAGCGTCTGGGAGCGGATGGCGTTGAAGGCCGAAACGGACAAAAGGGCCGAGCCGACCCCGTGACCGCAGACGTCGAGGAGATACATGGCAAACATGTTCTCATCAATCCAGTGGTAGCCGAAGCTGTCGCCGCCTAACTGGGCGCTGGGGAAAAAGCGCCAGGCTGTGGTGATGGTTCCTTCGGATAAGGGCGCGGGCATGAGAGAAACGACATAGTCCGCCGCCTGGGCCAGCTCTGCGGCCAGGGCCTGGCGGCTGGCGAGAAGGGCGGCGAAGGCCTCGTTTCTCTGGAGGAGGTTGATATAG
This sequence comes from Smithellaceae bacterium, assembly GCA_030690945.1. Lineage (GTDB taxonomy): Bacteria > Desulfobacterota > Syntrophia > Syntrophales > Smithellaceae > UBA8904. The sequence continues at coordinate 49,107 of JAUYFM010000004.1, forward strand.
CCCTGGGAATGGTAACGGATTCGGGCGATGAGCTCAATTCGATCAGGGAGCTTCACCATATAGTCGTTTGCTCCCAGGGCAAACGCGTCGGCCTTGGTCTCCGCCTCTTCCTTGGAGGACAGGACGATCAGGGGCACATCCTTAAGCTGCGGGTGGACCCGGAAGAATTTCACCAGGGTCAGGCCATCGATATCCGGCATGATGAGATCCTGGAGGATAACCGTCGGTTCAAATCTGGCGGCGGTCGGGATGGCCTGGGTGGGGTCCTGACAGAACTGAAAGACGATATCCGTTTCCGGTTCGAGCATCCGCTTCACCGCCGCGCCGACAATGGCTTGATCGTCGATGAGAAGGACCTTGATTTTATGTGCCGTCAGGGTGGCCACTGAGGCTGGGTTTGCGGACCGGGCGGCGTTTTGTGTTTCGTTTTCCGTCATGATATGTTTCCTTTGCTGATGGGTATCTTTTTCAAAATTGCTCCCGCGATCATTTCCAGAGGCAGGATTTCGACCGCGCCGCCCAGTTCCACCGCCGCTGCCGGCATGCCATAGACAATGGAAGTTTTTTCATCCTGGACGATGGTGTGCCAGCCCGCCCTGCGCAATGAAGCCAATCCTTCTCCGCCGTCCCGCCCCATCCCCGTGAGGAGGATCGCCAGATCTTTCCGGGGCCAGTATTTCTGGAGACTTTCAAAGAAGGCGTTGACGGACGGACGATAAGGATAATCCCGGGGATCGGCCGTATAATGGAAGGCCCGATCCTGTCCCAGAACAAGATGATCGTTCGTTCCCGCAACCAACGCGATGCCGGATTGGGGCCGCATTCCCTCCCGGGCAAGGGCCACGGTGAAGGATGTCTGGGAGTTCAACCATTCTGCCAGGCCCTGGGCAAACTGGAGATCGACATGCTGACAGATAACAATGGCGGCATCCAGACCTTTCGGGAGAGCAGACAGGATAGCCGCCAGGGCCTTGGGGCCTCCTGTGGAAGAGCCGATGGCAATCAGAGGCGGCCAGTGATCCAGTTCAGACCGGGTCACGGAAGTGCCTGCTCGCAAAGGTTTAGACACGCTTCCCAGAAGCTTGGCCATCGTGGCCATTTTTTTAAGCAGGGCGTCTCCGCCATTTAAGGAACCGTCCTCCTCACGGGTGGGTGTGGCGATGGCATCCAGCGCTCCGCAACCCATCGCCTCGAAGACCTTTCCCGCCTGCTTCGCGATGGCATCGGACAGGACCAGGATAGCGCAGGGTGTCTCTTTCATCACGTCACAGATGAACCGGGCGCCGTCCATGTCGGCCAGGGCGAGATCAACCAGCAGTATATCCGGTAGGTCACGCCGGCACATCCCGAGAGCCTCAACCCCGTTACCGGTTATCCAGGCAACGGTGTAGTCTGCTTCCAGGGTGATAACCTGACGCAGAATTCTCAGGGCGGCAACGTCATGATGAACAAGGGCAATCTTGAGGGGCATCAGGGGGCTCCGATCAGGTCGCGTACAGCGGTAAGCAGGCTTTCATCATGAAAGCTACCTTTGGTAAGATAATAGTTGGCCCCGGCTTCGAGGCCCCGCAGGCGGTCTTCCTCGCGGTCCTTGTAGGAAACGATCATGACCGGCATTTCCTTGAGAAGAGGATCGGCCTTAACCGTTCGGACAAGGTCGATCCCGTTCATCCGGGGCATATCGACGTCAGAGATGAGCAGGTCAAAAGGCTGGGCTTTCAAGGTGTTCCAGCCATCCACGCCGTCAATGGCCGTGGCGACCTCATAGCCGGCGGTCACCAGAAGCCTGCGCTCAACCTCACGCACGGTGAGGGAATCGTCAACGACGAGGATTCGTTTTTTTTCTGCCGGCAAGGTCTGAGGGCCTTTGCCGATTTTCTGGAGCTTGCCCGTGGTCAATAGTTGATGGATGGACCGGACCAGATCGTCCACATCGAAGATGACGACCAGTGAACCGTCGTCCAGAATGGCGCCGGCGCTGATGTTGGGAACCTTTCCCAGGCGTTGGTCGAGGGGGCGGACAACGAGGTTTTCTTCACCGATGACGTGATCAACCGCCAGGCCATAGCGATTCAACCGGTCGCTGATGACGACAACGTCGAACCGTTCCGACGGGGTAGCCGCCGGCGGCAATTGAAAAAGCTGACGGGCATCGAGGATGCCCACATGCTCCCCGTCCAGGGTGCAGTATGGGCGGTCTTCAATCTCCCGGATATCGGCGTGGGTAAGAGACAGAATCCGGTCAATGCGGGACAGGGGCAGAGCGTAAGGCTCACCGGCAATCGAAAGCAACAAGGTCCGCAGGACCGAAAGCGTCAGCGGCAATTGGAGGTGGAAGCGGGCCCCCCGACCGGCGCCGGCGTCAACGCGCACGGCGCCGCCCACCTCATGGGCCATGTTGAACACGACATCCAGACCGACACCCCGTCCGGAGATCTCCGTCACGGCCTTGGCCGTCGAGAACCCCGGCAAAAACAAAAACTCGAACAGTTCGGTTCGGCTCAGACTCCCGGCCATCTCCGGTGTGACATATCCCTTTTCGACAATCTTGCTCCGGAGGTCTTCCGGATTGATTCCCCGACCGTCGTCGGCAAGCGAGATGTTCAACATCCCCGCTACATGCCGGGCCTCCAGGATGATGGTCCCTTCGGCTGGTTTGCCTGCCGCCTTCCGTTCACCCGGTGTTTCCATGCCATGATCGATGGCGTTGCGGATGAGGTGGGACAGGGGCGCCTCCAATCTCTCCAGAATGTCTCGATCGACCGGTGTCGCGGCTCCGGCAATTTCGAAGTTGACTTGTTTCCCCGTTTCCCGGGCCAGGTCCCTGACCATCCGGGGAAAGCCGTGCAGGCCGTCGGAGAAGGGCACCATCCGGCTGCTGATCACCTCGTTGTACAGGCGATGGGCCAGATGTTCCATGCGGCGGGAGAAGCGTTCAAACAAGACAATATCCTGAGAGGCCGCCTGCTCGGCAGCAGTGATACGGGCCAGAGCTTCCTGGACGCCTTCCTTTGTAACACCGTCTCCCTCTTGTGTCTGGGATTCAAGGGAGATCTGCAGGGACTTGGCCGCCTCGACGATATTCTTCTTCAGGGCCAGCAGGCTCTGATACACCGTTTTAACCGACTGAGTCTGAACAAGGCATTCCCCGGCCAGGGCCATGAGACGATTCATGTTTTCCGCCCGGACGCGAACCAGGCCGCCCTCTCCCTTGTCTTGTGCCGTGCGGGGGCGCAGGGCCGGCGGAGCGGTTGGTGCATCATAGCAGGCGTTGTCTTGCGTGGAAGTAACAGGCGGCGGTTGCCCGGGAAGAAGGGCTTCCGTAACGACAGGGGGAACAGTCAGCGCTATTCCGGAAACGGCGGCGTCCGGCGGCTTCTCTGCTGTTACGGTTGCTGCTCGCGGGGGTGTCTCCGGAACGGCTTCCATTGGCGATGACAAGAAGTCTCGCAAGTGATCGGACAGAACTTGAATCTCCGCGGATCCTTTTTCCAAAGCGGCAGGCAGTTCGCTGATTTCCAGGCGGGCAAGAGAGGCAAAAAAATCATTTCCCTTCAAGAGCCTATCCACCCCATCGGGCGTCAGAGACCGTTTCCCATGCTGGGCAGCCGTAAGGACGTCCTCCATGGCGTGGGCAAGGGTAACGGCCGTATTTAAACCGACAATTCGGGCAGCCCCCTTGATGGAGTGGGCGGCCCGCATAAGGGGTTCTATCCGTTCCGGCGTTTGGTCCCGTTCCGCCGTAACCAGCCCCGACTCCAGGGTTCGGGTGTTGTTCTCCAACTCCACGCGGAACAGATCCAGCATGAGGGGATCGATGGAAAAGTTGGTGTCTTGAGCGGTCATTGGTTGAGACTCCTCGTCATGGCGGGGAATAGCCGCTCCTCGTCCAGAAGCCCCACATGATGGCCATTGAGCATGAAAATCCCCCGGGTCAGGGATCTTGCCGAGCGGGACAATGTGGCGGGGACTTCCCCGAGATCCTCCGGGGCGACCCGATGGACCCCCAGAATCTGTTCGACGGGAAATACAAAGCGCTGTCCCTCGCATCCAACCACTAACATTCGTTCATAGACCACCGGTGATGTATCGCCCTCGGCCCCGACCGTCAACTCCAGAAGATCCGCAACGGAAAGACACAGCAAAAGCTCGCCGTTAATGTTGGCCAACCCTCGAAAGACGCGGTTGACCTTCAGCGGCAAGGTGTGGACCGGCGAAGGCTCCGCTGCCTCCTGAAAAAAGATAGTCTTCAGGGCAAACCGCTCTTCGGCCAGGCGAAAGGCCATCACCGACAGGGTCCCCATTCTGACCGTCTCTTTCGGCTGGGCCATGACGGAAGTCCGCTCAGCCAGATATCCTGGCGGCAGCTCCTGATCCAGATGCTGTCTTCCGGCAGCGGCATAAATCGGGCAACGGCGGCAGTGGATCAGGCGCACCAGTTCCGGACATGACCCATCGCCGAAGATCCCATTTTCCTTCCAGCAGGAAACATGGATACTTTTTATATCCATCCGTTCGTCCTTATCCTGAAATGCTCATCCGTTTTGATCGTGGAGAGCGTTGGGGATGATTCCACTGTCTTTCCCTGCCTGTCTGCCTTTCGTTCGGCCCGTTCCCGGTAGAGGGCCGCCTTGCGTTCGTCCCCTTTTTGCCGATAGATGAGGCTTACATGAACGAGACTCTCGTAGTGGCCGGGATCGAGATAGAGGGCCTTCCGAAAGCAATCCCCGGCGCCGTTCATATCCTGCCTGGCCATGTGGATGATACCCATGAGGCAGTATGTTTCAGCGGCCGGTCCAGCCGTTCGGGCAACTTCCTGACAAATTTGCACGGCGGCGTCCATATCGCCCCGATCCGCCAGGCGGCGGGCCTCCTTAAGCTGCCCGTCTGCGAATGGTGCAATCGGGCCCGCGTCTGCTATGATGGACTTGACCGGTTGCTCTCTTTCAACAGCCGCAGGCGATGGCGAAGGGGCCGCAAAGGTCTTCTCATTGGGTGGCGTATTGCCGGAAGCCGGGCCAAGCCCCGTCGGGGCTTTTATCTCTTTGTGTCGGGCGCCCGGGAGCGGCGACGATTTCAGGGTTGTTGCCGTTGTTTTTATCCCTGACGACAGTGGAGAAGCGGGTTTGGTCAAAACAAAGGCCCGATCCCACTGGATGGGAAGATAGCCCTGCTGATGCCAGAAGAGCGTTTCCGTGTGGCCGGCAAAGAGGAGTCCTCCGGGCAGAAGGAGCCGGTCCAGCCGCTCGAAGACCTGTCGGCGGGACTCGGAGTTCAGGTAAATGAACAGATTCCGGCAGAAGATGACTGCGTAGGGGCCGTGTCCGACAAGACTTCCCTGCGATACCAGATTGTCATGATGAAAGGTAACCTGCCGGCGCACCCTTTCCGTAACCTGACGACCGTCAGGCGTTACCTGGAAAAACTGGGCGACATCCGCCCCGATGGTTCCCCGGAAGGAGCCGCTTCCATAATATCCCCGGCGGGCCTTCTCCAAAGCCTGAACACTGATATCCACCCCAGCGACGGCAAAGGCCGAAGGATTTAAACCGGCGGCAAGGAGAGTCATGGCGATCGAATAGGGTTCCTCGCCGGTTGCGCAGGGTGCGGACAGGATATTCAGAACCTCTCCTGTGCGGGCCTGTCGTAAGGCCTGGGCGTGATGGGCCAGATAGGTAAAGGGGCCCCGGTCGCGGAAAAACCAGCTTTCCCCGACAACGACGGCGTCAATAAGGCGTTGCCGTACTTCCCCGGATGAGGCGAACACCTTTTCATAAGCCTGTAGATCAAGGATACCTTCCTGGTGCATGGCTGCGTCAACGGCCCGGCTGATAGCCCCTTTGCCGGCATCATTCTCTTCCATCCCGAGAGAGGCAGCCAGGAATTGTCTAATGGCAGGAGGCGTTTTCATCCGTTAGAGACCTCCGGCGGGAAAAGGGTAAAGAGCATATCCCTTGTTAAAAGCCGTTCCATATCCAGAACCTGGATAGAACCACGCTTATCGAAGATCATATCTCCCAGATAAGAGGAGCCGCTGACGGAGACAACCGGCTGCTGGAGGTTTTCTTTCGTGCAGCGCGTCATTTCCGTTACCGCTTCAGCGAGAAGACCCAGAATGTGGGACCGCCCGTCGGCGCCTTCGTGGCTTACGAGGATGATGCGTGTGCTCATCCGGGGGCGGGAGGGGAGGCCGGTAAGCAGGGCCGTCAGATCCACTACCGGTGTGAGAGTCCCCCTGTAGTTGAAGGTCCCCGCTACTTCCGGAGGCGCGTGGGGGATAGCTCTCAGAGACACCAGAGAGGACACCTCGATGACCTGTTCAATATCGAGGCCATAGCGCTCTGTCCCGGCCTGAAACTGAAGTAGTAACATGATATTATCCGATCAGGTGCTGATTCTGAACCGGGAAACTTCTCCTTGAAGACCCTGCGTGGCCTCGTTGAGTTGCTCCGTCGCCAGTTTGAATTCATGAAGCGAATCCTTTGTCTGTTCCGCCGCCAGGGACAACTGGCCCATGGCTTCGCTGATCTGCTGGGCTCCCTGGGACTGTCCGTACATGCCGTCTTTAACAGCGGTAAACTGGGGACCGTGGATGCGCACCTGGTCAATGATCCGGGTGAGTTGGCCGCTCTGGGCAACCATCGTATCCACCCCTCGCCTGACCTCATCGGCAAACTTGTCCATCTCCATCACACCGGTCGAAACGGAGGTCTGCATTTCGGCCACCACCTGTTCGATGTCCTGGGTGGCAATGGCCGTTTGATCGGCCAGACGGCTGATCTCACGGGCGACAACAGAGAAGCCCCGCCCGAATTCACCTGCCTTTTCCGCCTCGATGGCGGCGTTTAAGGAGAGAAGATTCGTTTGGTCGGAAATCTTGTTGATCGTGGTGACCACATGGGATATCTTGTTGGCCCGGTCGTTGATGATGGCCAGCTTGGAGGAGATAGATGAGGTGGCCTTGACCAGTCCCCGCATGGCCACTTCCATGCGGGAGAGGTCCGTGCGGCCCGATTCAGCCATACCGATCGTTTCGTTGAGAGAGGCGTTGACGCCGTCCATGGTTTGGGCAAGATCGTCTGCCGTGGCGGATATTTCCCGGCTGGTGGCCGATACTTCGGTTGTGGATGCCGCCTGCTGGGCCACGGTCGCTTCCAGCTCGCGCGCCGAGGCGGCGATTTCCGTGGCGGATGTGGTAACCTGGATGCCCGACCGATGGACCTGACCGATCAGGGAATCGAGATTGCCTGTCATGGTATTGAAGGCCCGGAGGAGTTCCCCGGTTTCATCGCCTGATTTGATGATCCGGGCCGCTTCCGCTCCCGCCAATTCCTCACGGGTCTGTTGAATGTCTCCTGCCGCAATTTTCTGGGCCAGGGCGGTGGTCAGTTCCAGGGGCTGAATCATTCGCCGTCCCAGGAACACCGCCAGGAACACCGCCAGAATGATGATCAGCACCCCCGCCAGGACCAGCTTCAGGAAAAGGGACCCGATCATGCTGCTGAAGCGGCTGATGGGCTGGAAGAAGTCATCCTCATAGGTTCCCGCCACGATGACCCAGTCGAAGGGTTCGAAGTATATCACCGATGAGACCTTTTTCCGGGGGCGCGGATCGCCGGGATTTTGCCAGATGTACTCGTGATAAAAGGATTCACCTTTCGGCTGACGCAGGGCCTTGCTCACAATGGCCTGGACGACCGTATTGCCATAGATGTCCTTTTCATTCCAGATGCTTTCGCCGTCACGGGCGCTGTCTTTGGAGATGACGTATTTGCCCTTGTGCTCGCCTTTACCGCCGATGACGCCCACATAGCCTATCTGGCCCACCTTCATGCCCAGAATCACCTTCCTGAGAGACGTCACGCTCTCCGGTTTCTCTCCCACATAAAGCATGCCGATAATCTTTCCTGCTCTGTCCATGATGGGTTCATAGACGGTAAGATACCAGGTGTTGACCACATAGGCGAGTCCCCGGTAGGACTGGCCCTTCAAAACTGCCGCTGTAACCGGGTTTGTCGTTCCGTCCGGCAGCAGGGCTGGAATATAGGTGCCAATGGCCCGGCGGTTTTCGAAGTCCTGCACGTTTGTTGCCACTCTCAACATGTCGCCGCCGTCGTTCATGCGCTGAAAGATTGTGCAGGTCCCGCCTACGAGACGTTTCACCTCGTCGACGATGGGCGTCGGCGTCGCCGGATTGCTGTTCTGGCCGAGCCAGACGCCGCCTGCCATCAATTTGGGCAGTGCAATTTTCTGATTCTGTTTGGTGAGTTGGTTGACTGCATCCCAGGTAACCGTTTCCTTGCCCGTTTCGATGCCTTTATGCTGTTTCAGGATGTCTCTGGCTACATTCAAGTCGTTGTTAATTTTTTTCTGGATGAGATCATTGGAGGTTTCGCAGAGCCCGTAGACGTCCCGGGCAATCTGGGCCATATTGGACCTGGCAATGTCGCTCAACTCTTTCGTGGTCAGGTTCGAGACGGAGTATTGGAACTGTCCCATGAGGATCATCATGACAATAACCGGTAAAACGGCAGCCAGCACGGCAAGGCCGATGATCTTTCGTTTGAGTGTCCATTTCATCATCGCGACATGTCCTTTTTTAAAGAATTTTTTGCGTAGGGGAGTATAGGAAACGTCGTCCTACCTGTCAAGGAAATCTTGGCCACAACAGGAAAAAGCGACCTGATATTCGCGTATGCCTTCGTGTGATCTCGTGTGCCCTTCGAAACCCTGCTTCTTTAATCAGAGAATTATACAACGGTCTGAAATCAAATCCCGATACCATCGTCAATGTATTGGTCGGCTTAAACGTTGATCTCCATAATTTCCAACTTATCAGCGATCAAAGAAATTAAGCTGCTCAAGCAGGAGTTAGGCTTTGACTATCTGCTTAAAGAAAAAGCCCGCCAAAAGGATATGGCCAAAGAAATCATTATCGCCATTGAGAATCGTAAATTATAACTTTGATTTCTTAGGAAAATATGTCAGAATAATTATACGTTTCAACTTGAGGTGCAAAGATGAAGAAACTCAAAATATATCTGGACACATCAGTAATTAATTTTCTTTTTGCCGATGATGCGCCTGAATATAAATCGGTTACTGAAGATTTTTTTCATAATTTTCTTCATGAATATGATGTGTACATTTCCGAGATTGTATATTTGGAAATTAACAAAACGGATAATCCGCAAAAGAAAAAAAGTCTTCTCGATACTGTAAAGCAATACAAACTGAAAGTTTACGATACTGTAAATGAGGAAATTGAAAACCTTGCTAATATTTATGTAAAGTCTGGTGTTATTCCTCAAAATAAATATGAGGATGCTTTGCATATAGCTTTTTGCACATACTATGAATTTGATATTTTGCTGAGTTGGAATTTCAGGCATTTGGCCAATATCAGGAAGCAGATGGCGGTAAATTCCATCAATAGAAACAATGGTTACTGCAAAGACCTTAATCTATTTAACCCAATGGAGGTTATTTATGAAAAATAATTACGAAAAGTATATTGAAGAAGTATTGAAGATGAAAGATAAAGCCTATGCTGATTTCAAAAAAAGCGGCTGTGCAAAATATACCGAATATCTCAAAAATGAACTGCAAGGGACTAAACTTCAGTATGCAAAAAATACTTCAATTGAGAGAATTGCTTCACCTTTGAGCTGAACAAATATTATAGTCTTTTAAAGTGCACTAGATTTCTGCTCTTCTGGTTCCTGATGATATCCTGCGCCGGGAACTTGCCGGCGAATCGCCGGTGAAGCTCTGGCGCACTCAGCGAAACCTGACCCAGGATGAACTCGCCGGGCTGGCGGGGATCAGTAAACCTTACCTGTCCCAGATCGAAACCGGCAAGCGGCAGGACACGGTCGATACGTTGAGAGCGATTGCCCAAGCCCTCGACGTGCCGCCGGATGTGCTTATTGGCTGAGAAGAACGGAAATTGGTACACTTCCCAGAATATTTTATTCATTTAATACGGGAAGTTACTCCCGTTTATTGAGATCGGATCTGTCGAATTGGGAGAAGGTAGAATTTGCTCCGGGAAATTTATCAGGGGGTAGCAGATGAAAAGTGAGATAATCCAAAAAATGCAGAGCAAATTTGATGACCTGGCGCAGACAGTGCCAAATGAGGGCATTGAATTCTGGTTTGCCCGAGACATTCAAGAACCTCTGAATTACGCCCGGTGGGAGAACTTCATGACGGCCATCAAACGGGCCATTGAGTCTTGCGAAACAACTGGTTACGATCCGAACAACCATTTTCGTGGTGTCACGAAAATGGTCAAGCTGGGCAGCGGCGCAGAACGGCCCATCGAAGATTTCATGCTCACCCGCTATGCAGCCTATCTGATTGCTCAAAACGGAGATCCCCGCAAGGAAGCCATTGCTTTTGCCCAGAGCTATTTTGCCATTCAAACCCGGAAGCAGGAGCTGATTGAAGACCGGATGCGCCTGCAGGCCCGGCTGGAAGCTCGAGAACGGCTCAGGGAATCAGAAAAGACACTCTCCCAGAACATATATGAACGCGGGGTGGATGATGCCGGGTTTGGTCGGATTCGCTCCAAGGGTGATGCTGCTCTGTTCGGCGGCAACACCACCCAAGCCATGAAAAACAAATTCGGCATCACTCAAACCCGCCCACTGGCGGATTTCCTACCGACCCTGACTATTGCAGCTAAAAATCTTGCTACGGAAATGACCAACCACAATGTGAATCAGGATAATCTGAATGGTGAGCCCGCCATTACTCATGAGCATGTCCAGAACAACCAGAGTGTCCGCGAGATGCTCGATCAGCGAGGTATCCAACCGGAACGTCTACCTCCCGAGGAAGACATCAAAAAGCTGGAAAGAAGGGTTAAGTCAGACGAGAAGAAACTGGAAAAGCAATCAGGCAGGCTGCCAACGCCGGAAAATTTGAATAACTGATATATGTGACTTCTGGACCATGCCAGAGTAAAGTACTTGGAAGTAAGGACTTCCCGGAATAATCTTCGATTTAATACGGGAAGTGTCCCTCCGTTTATTCGAGTTCTGCGCTGGCATGACGGTTTTTCCCTCCTTTTTCAGAGAGCAAAACTTTTGGAGCGTCGCGTATTCGATAATAATATCGTAGCCTTTCGAATGCCGGCACGCCAGCATTGATTTTAAAACCCGGGGCCGCCGCCGGGGTATTGGATGAACAGGGTGCTTGATGTTCTGTCGGACAGTGAATAAGTGATGTCCCCGGATTACAAGGAGTTTGTAAAATCATTGACATATGGAACGCGCCGTAGTTATGTGACCATGTACCCAATCGGTGGGTGTTCGCAGTCCGATGGACGGGCTTTGAGCCAATCGAGGAGGTTGTCTTATGGCGATCCGCATAAGATACCGTGATTAACCGCGATATTGGCGCAACAAAATGAATATAAAGAGCTTATCGCGTTTTTGGTAATCGCTCTGATGGCGTGTTATGCGGACAGGAAACCAAAATTTGGTGTGTTATACGGATCAATCTAATTATTGTTAGACGGACGACGCAGACATGACGACTATTACACTACCGCCAGAGTTCTCAAGCTTTCTGGACGACTTTCAGAAGGAGAGTGACCGTGCTGCAGCGGTTTTAGGTGCGGCCTATTTGGACGAGCGACTTGAGCGGTTACTGTGTTCGGTGTTCGTGGGAACCCCAAAATTTGTCGAGGAGCTCCTCAAGGGCCAGGGCGGGTTGGCGACCTTCAGTTCGCGCATCAGCATTGCGTATGCCACCGGGCTCATTACTTTGCCTGTAGCCCAGGATCTACACGTGATCCGAAGAATCCGTAATGACTTTGCTCATACGAGGACACAGGTCACCTTTGCCTTGGTAACTGTTGCTCAGCGCGTCGACAAAATGCAGGTTCTGGACATGCTTGGAATGGGCCAGCGTGAAGCGCTTCAGGGCAGTGCGAATACACGAGGAAAATTCAATGCTGCGGTAGCGCTGCTTATATTTCTTGGAGTTCACGTTCGCATTAGTACCTCCGCACGATTCAAGGAAGCGGAGCCGTTAATAGTTCATTGGGAGACAAGTGGACGAGAACCTTCAGCCGTCTAACAATGGCATTAAGGGCGAAATAATTGGGAACAGCCACCAATGTTCTTGACAGCCGGGAAAAGGAACTGAATGTGCGGCCGGGCAAGGTCGTGTAATCCAGTGGGTGTGAATCCCGCCCCGGAAGGAAGACCATCCACCGGGTAGCAGGAAAATCCGTGACATTCCAACTATTTGGGGAATGGTGGAACAATTCCCATATTTTACCGACTGCTCACCTTGAAAAAGGGTGGCGACATCGGAGGAATATGTAGCGTGAAAATTGAATGTACCGTCGTAGATTAGTTTTTTATTTCAGGGCTTCGAAACCGGAGGCGTTTTTACTGAGATATTTCGGAAGGAAAATGGAGTGGCACCTCCCACTGTTTTTCAAATGTGGGCAGCATTCATGTATTTTCTATGGCACAGAGGGAAACGTGGCAAACGATAATTTAGTAACAGATCACATAACGCGGGTACTTGCACCGGAATCCAGTGCTGACAAGGCGGGTCCATTGGATAGCGTAGTGCTCGGTCATATTGATGCTGCCCGCGTCAAGGCACAGATGCGTCGATGGCAAGATCGAGTGCTTGATCTCACCAAATCGAATCCCCTGATCGGACTCAACCGATCCCGTGTTGCGAAATTTCAGGTGATCGCACCTGAAATGAATGCCCTCTTTTCGACGTTCGTGATCGACGAGAAGCAACTTCGGATGCCTCTTGTCCGTAAGCGTAAGAAACAGTCTGAGCAAATATTGTTCGTTCCGTCTGACGATGAGCCCGAGCTTGTCATCGAGCCCGGAGATATTACTCTCGACGCGAAGCCTATTGACCTCATGCGAAGGCTCCGTCGCATACATAACAATGCGCGTACCACATTAGAGGAACGTGGCGTAACCACGCTGTACCTGACGTTTGGCGCACTTAGGTGGAAAGACGATCTATTGGGTGAATCGGTGAGCCCCCTCTGGATGGTACCTTGCGAGTTCGAGAGCAAGGGACCGGACTCTCCCCTGAGACTCTGCATGGCAGATGAAGATGCCCAAATAAATCCAGCGCTTGAATACTACCTCCGCGAACGACATAAGATTGAACTGCCGGAACTGCCTGATGAACCGGAACAGCCGTCTCTGACAAAGCTTCTCAAGCATATTAACCATATTGTTCGGGAGCAGGCATGGCAAGTAACCGAGGAGGTTTGGCTCAGCACTTTTTCCTTCGAGTCCTTGGTCATTTACCGAGATCTTCAGGCCCTCATCGGCGTTGCAATCACACATCCCGTTATTGGTGCACTCTCCCGTGCGACTAAATCTACCGGTAAATCTGAAACACTCCCCCACGATCTCGATACGCTGCCGATACCAACAACTGTTCCAATTCCAGTACTGCCGACCGATTCGAGCCAGCTTGAGGCGCTGACTTTGTCGTCTTTAGGACATCATGTAGTCGTGCATGGCCCCCCAGGTACCGGGAAAAGCCAAACGATAGCCAATCTCATTGCAAATGCGCTGGACAGAAACAAAAAAGTGTTGTTCGTGAGTGCGAAAATGGCTGCGCTCAATGTCGTCCATGACCGGATCAAGGAACTAGGATTACAGTGTTTTTGTCTGGAAGCTCATAGTACCAAGGCCGGGAAACAGAAGATCGTCGATGAACTTCGGCGGACATTGGAAGCAGAAACGAGCCACGACGGAGAGGCATTGGATCGAGAACTACATGCACTATTGAGAGTCCGTGACGAGCTCAACACCTACGCCAGGGAACTCCATGCCACTCTCCAACCTTTGGGGCTCTCGGTGTACAGTGCGAACGCTCACCGCGCCCATCTTGAAGACGTTCCTGATGTCCGTGGCGCTTTACCTTGGGCCAATCCCCTCGACGCCTCGCAGAATGATTTTGAACAATGTATACATGCTCTCGAAGAAATTGCCGCGAACGCAGATATTTTCGACCAACGGACAACCCATCCTTGGAGGGGGTTTTCGCCCAGTCAATTCGGACTTGTAGAACAGGAAAGTCTCGAAGCATCACTGCGGGCCGTTGCAGATCTATACCAGAAAATCAGCCCACTGGCTGAACAGCTTGAAGGTCTCATTTCTGAAGCCAGTTCTTTGTCTATCAGCGAATGGATTCTTTTCAGGCAAGTCCTTACGGCAGTTGCAGAAACTGAGCGATTACCGAAGGACTGGTGGCGACACAATGAAGAAACACTTGCCAATCTGGCAAAGACATTCGCAACTGCAGCCGAACAAAGGAGGGAACTGGATTCACTTTTACCGGAAATCCATGGCGCGATCGATAGACCACTAAAGGATGTGGTAAACCTCCTCTCTCCTATCGCCGATCTTTATGGGACATGGCAGGCGTTCTTCATGCCATCGCATTGGAAATGGCGAAAACAGGTAATATCCTCTCTCTGCAAAGGCAGAAAGTTCGGACGTGAAAGGATTAAGTCACTTTACGAGAAGTGTCGTCGCGCCTCTGAGATAGAACGTTGGTTCGATGAGCAGCGTACAAGGATCGATTCGTACCTCGATACATCAATGGCGCCGAGCCCAATCATTTTCAAAGACCTCTCTCTTTCTTTCACGGTTGCAGTGCTCTGTAAGCAGGCATTAACTGCCGCAGGTAAAGAGGCAGTACCCATTCTATCCCTGAGTGCTGAACTGCGAAGCGCCGCCGAGAAACTGCTTCTTTTGATCCCATCTTCAGATACCTCTCTACCGGCATCGATACAACGAATCGATAATGATTGGCCGCATGGTTTCATCCATGACGCGCTTGCGAGCAAATCCCCTCAACCTGCGGTCGCCAACCGCGCCATATCTCTTCTTTCATCGATGAAACAGGTGCGTGAGTGGGTGCTGCTTGATCGTGCACTGAAACGCTGCGCAGGATGTGGCTTACCGACTTTTTTGGATAGTTTTGGGACGGTAAGCGCAAGTAATGCACACCGCATCTTCGAGCGTCGCTTCCTCAATCTCTGGATAAGCGGAGCGATGGATCGCAGCCAGATGCTCGCAGGATTCACGGAGGCAAAAGGGCAAGATCTCCTGAACAAGTACCGGGCACTCGATGAAAGCGTCCGCCGACTCGCGATCGCACGTATACATATGACCGCTTCCTCGGCCTCAGCACGTGTCCGCGCCGCGGAAATCATCCCTGAGAGCGCCAGTGAAATAGGCATCCTTCGACGTGAGTTGCAGAAAAGGAAACGGATCAAACCGTTGCGGAAACTCTTTGCAGAAATCCCCCATGTCCTGCAAGCCCTGAAACCATGCCTTCTGATGAGTCCTATCTCCGTCTCAACATACCTGAAACCGGAAGTGTTTCATTTCGATCTCGTGGTCTTCGACGAGGCATCCCAGTTGCCTACCGCCGAAGCGATCCCCTCTATTCTACGGGCATCACAAGTTGTCGTGGCCGGCGATCCCAAGCAACTACCGCCGACGTCTTTTTTCGAGTCAGCGCTTATACCCGAGGAGGAAGAGGACGATGAAGACCTGGACGGAGGGCAGGCGCCGTTGGAATCACTGCTCGACGATTGCATAGCGGTTGTGCCGGTATTTCATGAATCCTACCTCCGATGGCACTATCGGAGCCGAGATGAACGGCTCATAAAGTTTTCTAATCACTTTTTCTACGAGAACAAGCTCATCACATTCCCTGCAGCCAATACGGGAGTGGCTGGGCAAGGTGTTCGCTTCAAATATGTTCCTGATGGGGTTTATGACCGCGGGCGAAGCCGCATGAATCGAATTGAGTCTCGAATTGTTTCACGGTTGGCGCTGGAACATTTTGAACATTATCCGGAACGTTCGCTCGGAATCGTAGCCCTCAATCTGAGTCAGACGGAGGCAATCGAGGATGCCATTGCGGAGGCGTTGCTCTCACGGCCTGATCTTGTCACTTTCTTCGATAAGAGTCGCCATGAGGGTGTTTTTGTTAAATCGCTGGAAAATGTCCAAGGCGATGAACGGGACACCATGATCATCAGCGTCGGGTATGGCCGGGATCATGCTGGCGGACTCAGCATGAACTTCGGTCCAATAAACACCGATGGTGGCTGGCGCCGCTTAAATGTCCTGATCACGCGCGCCAAGTGGGAGTGCATTCTGGTTTCTAGTCTGCGGGCGCAAGATCTCAGCGGAGTCAATCCCGACAACCGAGGCGCAGTATCACTCCGGAGTTTCCTGGAATTTGTGGAACGGAGTGGTGATCTACTTCCAGAGGCTGCTGTCCAAACGAATGCCGAAACGAACGAATTCGAAGAATCGGTGCGCGCGGCTATCCTCGATAGAGGCTTCAAGGTGGACATGCAGGTAGGCGCGAGTCGCTACCGTATCGACTTGGCTGTGCGCGACCATCGCGACGAGCGGCGATATTTGCTCGGCATCGAATGCGATGGAGTCACATACCATAGTTCACGGACTGCCCGGGACCGTGATTTGCTCCGCCAGTTAGTTCTCCAGCGCATGGGTTGGCGCATCCATCGTGTTTGGTCAACCGAATGGTTTCATGATCGAGAACAAGCCATAGCCGGCATACTGAGAAGTATCGAGCAAGCTCAACAAGAACCTGTGGAGCGTCCGGTGTACGCGCCCCCCCCCGATCCCAATCCAATTACAATGGTATCTCCTCATCTGTCCGGCAAAGCCAAACCTGAGAGGAAGGATACACGGCTGCATAAACCAGGTGTCCCCTATGTACTTTACAATCCATCACAAACACTAAACCGCGATGCTCTTCTCAAGGAGTCGTGCTGCAATGAACTCTCAAATTCCATTATTGATCTTGTCAATACCGAGGGGCCGATCCATCACGATTTTCTTGTAACGCGCTTGAAAGAAATTCATCGTGTCGCGAAGGCAGGATCGAATGTCCAGTCGAATATCAAACAAGCGCTTCGGTCCGCTGAGAATAAGCACGCTATTATACACAATGCCAAGCCTTCTTTTTACTGCTCACCTCATGGGCAAATCAAATCATTCCGTTTACCGACAGAAACGGTGAGGCGTCCTATTGAGCACATTGCTCCAAGTGAACTATCGCTTGCAGTGCTATATTTCGTAGAGGATCAGTTTGGTGTTGTCGAGGAATATCTACCGACGGCAATTGCAAGACTCTTCGGTATTGAACGGCTCGGCGGCGAGAGTGCGGACATTATCCGCCATGTGATCGAAGAACTGGTATCCGAGGGATCGCTTCGCCGGAATGGAATGCAGGTGCATCTCAGATGATTGGTACGAATTGGGAATCATTAGTGGAATCGATAATTTACGGCGAACGAATCAGTGGACATCCCTCGTATTTCGAAACTGTGCCGCCCTATCCGGTCACAATCGACAGTGGCGGCAAGACACTGACCACTGCCGACTACCGTGTAACGAAGATGAAGTACGGCAAACAGGGCAAAGACAAAGATCTCGCCACGCTGCATTACAACGACAAGATTACCCTCACCGGCATTCCGCTGGAAGCCTACGACTACATCGTTAATGGCAAACCGGCGCTGGATTGGGTGGTGGAGCGCCAGTGTGTCAAAACCGACAAGGACAGCGGCATCGTCAACGACGCCAACGACTGGGCGGTGGAAACCATGAAAAATCCCCGCTACCCGCTGGAACTATTCCAGCGAGTCATCACGGTCAGCCTGGAAACAATGAAGATCGTCAGAAGCCTGCCGGGGTTGGAGATTTGAAGGGAAGCCGGAAATAACATGGAATAATCTGGAAAGTGCCACTTTTTTATTGACAGAAAGGTGCAGGAAGAACATGTTTTATAGAATTGTTGTTGATTCTTGGAATGACCTCCTTCTATTATGCGATCATATCACTGATAAAAGTTCAAACTGGGCATTTAGGGGCCAATCTGATGAGAGTTGGCCTTTGTCTACCAAATTTGAAAGGGAAGCAGAGAAATATGTTTATGGCCCCGATTGGTTCAAAAATCGTGAGGAGATAATATTAGAAGATTTTCAACGTAGAGCGCATCAATATGTCCATCATTTGCCCGACTTAGAGGACTATATCGAATGGTTATCCTTGTTGCAGCATTATGGAGGGCCAACTCGGCTTCTCGATTTTACATGGTCATATTATTTTGCTGCATTTTTTGCCGTGGAAACATCGCATGTTAAACCGACTAATTCGATTATATGGGCCGTGAATATCAACCGATTGATTGACCAGTTGTCGAAAATTCCTGATTACAGCTCAATAAAAAAATGGGGCAAGTTTAATATTACACTCGAACAAAATAAGCACTGGGCTGATACCGTCATTAAGGGTAGAAAAAATGATGATGTTATTTTCATAATTGACCCTTTTCTGCAACATGAACGAATTTCGATACAGCAAGGGCTCTTTCTTTTTCCAGGCAATATAGAAAAGCCTTTTGAGCACAATTTATGTTCAATGTTCGAATTTGATTTCAAAGACCTTTCAACTAATGCGTTGGATGCTAAGTTTTCAGAAACCGGCGCATTTAATTTTTCAGATATCTCAATTATTAAGATTGTTATACCAGCCAGTTTGCGTTTAAAAGCACTTGCTGAGCTGTATAATATGAATATAACAGCGGCTACACTTTTCCCTGGGCTTGATGGATTTGCAAGAAGTCTTTCTTTTCGCATTCCGCAACTTGATTTTCTCCTCAATCGCAAGAGCTGAGACCAAGGGTTGCGAGGATGGGACCGAAGCCAACACTGGATGTTGGTCATCTCAAGAAGTACCTGAACGCGGATTAATAAGGAGGGGGAATGAAATTTGAACAGTTGCTGACTCTCTTTCAAGAAACCCACCGGGAGTTGCAGAAACGGGCCGCCCGGTCAGTGGATATTGCCCTTGTTATTCGAAACTGGCTCTTTGGCTGGTATATTGTGGAGTTCGAGCAAGGCGGGGCCGACCGAGCGGAATTGTATGGGAAACGGTTGATCGAACGTATTGCGGAGGAACTTACCGCCCGGTTGGGCAGGGGATTCTCCAAGCGCTCCTTGGAACAGTATCGCCGGTTCTACGATAGTTATCGAGAGATTGCGCAGGCAATGCCTGCGCAATCTCTCGAGGGCAGTCTTGACCGGCAAAAGATTCGTCAGGCAATATCTGGCGAATCTCCTGATTCCCTTTCGGATGCCGTCATCACCCTGCAGGCGCTTTCTACTGAATTGGCAAGCCGCTTCACTCTCGGGTGGACACACTATGTCGCTCTGTTGACCATACATGAGCATAAAAGTAAAAATCTTTTCCGACTATATCTGACCCTTCTGTTACATCGGCAAGGGCATTGTCGACAAGTTAAAAGAAATCTACGCCATTGAAAACATAAAGGACTAGCCATATGGAAACAACGAAGATAGCATTATTCAAAGGTAAAGAAATTAGAAAGACTATACATAACGATGAATGGTGGTTTGTTATTAACGATGTTATAGAAGCATTAACCGATTCGCGTGATCCGGCGCAATATTTCAAAAGACTCAAACAACGTGATGAAGAACTTTCAAAATTAACAGATCAAGGGGCGGTACAATTTGTACCACCCCTTACGCTGGACTTTATTACAGCGGGCGGTAAACAAAAAATGTATTGCTGGAATACGGAAGGGATTTTCCGGCTTATCCAATCAATCCCCTCGCCCAAGGCGGAACCGTTTAAACGCTGGCTGGCGAAAGTGGGTTATGAACGCGTGCAGGAAATCGAAAATCCCGAACTGGCAACCCAGCGCACCCGGATGCTCTATAAACTCAAAGGCTATTCCGATGATTGGATAGAAAAACGCATGCGCGGCATTGCCATACGCGAAGAACTGACGGACGAATGGCAAAATAGAGGCGCGCAGGAAAAAAGGGATTACGAAATACTGACTGCGGAAATATCCAAAGCCACTTTCGGCGTTACGCCCAGCGAATACAAAGACCTCAAGGGATTACAGCGAGAAAACCTGCGCGATCACATGGATGATTTTGAACTCATCTTCACCATGCTGGGAGAGCGCTCCACCACGGAAATTCACCGCAATGAAGATTCGCAAGGCACGGCCAAATTAAGAAAGGATGCCCATGCTGGCGGGAAAATTGCCGGTAATGCGCGCAAAGAACTGGAAAAGAAACTGGGACGAACCGTTGTGTCTCCTAAAAACTATTTGCCAAAATCCAAAAGTGTCCGCCGGTTGAAAAATGACCAATGACGCGCATTCTTTTTCATGGATGCCCGACAAAAGCATTCGGGCATGACAAGGATTATTGATCCCCGATAGGTAATTTCGGGGATGACAGTTTCAGGTTTGTCATTCCCGCAGTTCCCCGACAGAAACCTTCGGGGACAAGCTTCAGGCGGGAATCCATGCGGGGTTGCTTCACGCGGAATATCATCGTCCGCCGGACAAAGAGATTCCCCTCCGATTGTCGCGCCATTACTACGATACGTCCCGGCTGATCTTGTCCGGGATCGGTGGAAAGATCACCGGCCATCCCGGATTGTTGCAACGCGTGGTGGAACACAAAAAGGTGTTTTCCCCCAGCGGATGGGCCCATTACGACGAGGCAATCCAGGGAAGCCTCCGGTTGACCCCGCATCCTGGACGTATCCGGCAGCTTGAGGAGGATTACGACAAGATGCGGAAGTGTTCTTTGCCGAGCGCCCTGCATTTGCGGAGGTATTGCGGATTTTAGAGGAGTGGGAAGCTCACTTCAACCAAGGGGCATTACGATAAGTGCTGATAAGTTCTTTCCCCCACGTCCCAATTCCAAGCCGACCATTTACGCCTATGAGGATACAAATCCCCAATACCGGGGCTTGCTTAAAATCGGCTATACCACAGTGGATGCGAAGAGTCGTGTGGCGCGGCAAAATAACATGTCGATGACATTATTTATATGCTCAAGAGGAAAAAGAGCGTTCTTTGATGCTTCAATCAATTGAAGGTGCCAAATCGGGTGCCGTCTCCCCTTCCCTTTGCAGGGTTCCATGAAAAATAAGTTCTTATCAACATTTCAACCCTTAATCATTGCGGTTGTCTCATTAAAAATTATACATAACGCGTTGAAATACTATAGCACCTGATATCCATTGACAAGCAAATACAGGCACACTATATAATCAATCCGTCAAAAAAATATCTTATCAACTTTAGAAGGAGGTCATGCATGGCACAAGAATCGGGTGATTCTAAAGAGTACAAAACCGGTGGAGGGAATTCACATTATATCCTCATCATCTGCACCCTGCTCTACATGGTGAATTACATGGACAGGCAGGTTCTGGCGGCCGTGGTAGAGCCGATGAAAGCAGCTCTAAACCTGAACGACAGCCACATCGGCATCCTGGGTTCAGTATTCCTGCTCAGCATCGCGTTTTTTTCATTCCCTGTTGCATACCTGGTGGACCGCTGGAGCAGGCGCAAGGCCATCAGTATCATGGCAATCTTATGGAGCGGTTTCACTTTTCTCACCGGCAAATCCGGGAGCTTTTTGACCCTGCTCATCCCGCGCACCCTGGTAGGCGTGGGCGAAGCCGGTTTTTCAGCTGGTGGAACGGCTATGATCGGCGCTGCTTATTCATCCAAGAAGCGCGGCGCTATGATGGGCATATTTAACATGGCCATCCCTCTGGGTGTAGCTTTGGGATCAGTACTCGGTGGAGTTCTGGCCAAGTTGCACGGCTGGCAGGCTCCGTTTCTCGTATTTGCCATACCGGGTATCATTCTTGGCATTCTGGCATTCTTCATGAAAGACTACAAAACAGTGGAGCATACCCATGAATCCGGGGCAAAGGTCACTTTTTTTCAATCGACAATAAAACTCTTCAAGATACCATCACTGGTCTGGGTGTTAGTCGGATACGGTTTGGCCAATATCATGTCCATGTCCTTCCTTTTCTGGACACCGGCTTTCATCGGTCGCGCCTGGGGCGTTGATGTGGCGGCGGCTAATGCTGTCATGGTTCCTATCGTCCTGGCCGCCATTGTCGGCTCCCCGGTGGGAGGTATCCTGGCGGATGTCTGGTTTAAGAAAAACCCTCGCGGCAGGCTCTACTTGCCGGCCATAACCATTATACTGAGCGCTTTCTGCATGGCCGGCGCCATCTACTTCCAGATGAAAGGCATCGGCCTGGCGCTGATCATTGCTTACGGTGTGCTCAATGTGATGTCCCTGCCCTGCCTGAGCGCAATATCACAGGACGTGGCTCCTGCTGCCCAGAAGGGACTTGTCTGGGGACTGATGGTCTTCTGCATGTATGCCTTTGGCGGAGGCTGGAGTCCTTACATGGTTGGAGCTATCTCGAACGCTCTGGGACAGGGTGCGCAGGCATTGGGCACCGCTCTCACCATAGCAACGATAGGTGGCGTCCTGGGCGGAATATGCTACTTAATGGCCGCCAGGCCTTATCCCGCCGATATGGATAAGGTAAAGGACGATCAACTGATGGCCGAAAGATAGAATCGTTTTAATGATCTATATCAGGCGCAGGGTAATGTAAAAAAATGGGAGGGGCAATCCCCTCCCTAGTATTATGATTCCGCTACGAATCCCATTTACCTTCAGCTCTCAGTTTTATGACGAGCTCTTTTGCTTTGTCCTTCAGTACCATGAAATCGGTTTTGGCCACTCTGTTTAGCGGCATCTCACCGGCTGAAAGGATTTCGACATGTGAAGGCCTGGCGTAGGAAGCGATCTCTTTGCACACGTCCATTACTTCATCAACCGTTACGTTTTTCCCTTCAATTTTTTCCACGAATGCCATGACACCTTCTGTAAACATTTCGTGTTCAACGCCAACGATGGCGACATTGGCAACACGGTCTTTTAATTTTTCAGTTATATGATTTGCGATATCATCAGGATATACTTGGTATCCTTTAGGTTTGATCACCAGCTTCGATCTCCCGGAAAAGTGGAGGCCGGTATC
The DNA here is from genome assembly GCA_030690945.1 of Smithellaceae bacterium. GTDB lineage: Bacteria > Desulfobacterota > Syntrophia > Syntrophales > Smithellaceae > UBA8904. The sequence goes on from JAUYFM010000004.1 coordinate 72,083, forward strand.
GTCGTAGAAGCCTAAATCTCCGGTGTAGCAAACCCCGTCACTGGAAACAGTTTTTTTCGTGTTCTCCTCGTCTCCCAGATAACCAAGGAATATCTGCGGACCTGAAAAACATATTTCCCCCACTTCCCCCGTCTGAAGTTGGTCGCCGGCGGCGCCGTCACTCTTCATCGGTTTTCTTATACTGATCGGAAAGAGGGGCATATCAAACCCGATACTCTTTGCTATATCTTCAACCTGAGCATTCATGTCGGTATATGTACAGAAACCGCCCGTCTCTGTAAGCCCGAGACCGGAACCCATCCTCGGCGCCATCTTCTGCATCTTCCTTAAAAACTCAACAGATACAGCCTGCCCTCCGTAAAGGACAAACCGGAGGGAAGACAGATCGTAACTCCCGTAATTCGAAAGTTTCCATTGCATATTGAAGAGGGCGGGTATCTGCCCCATCAAAGTGATTTTATGTTCCTGGACAGCTTTCAGGCTCATCTCTGCGTCGAATATGTGGAGTATCACCGAAGTCCCCCCCCCGAATATGGTCGTTGCGAGTTGTTCTGTTATGCACCCGACATGGGATGGCGGAAGGTTGACGAGCATGATGTCGTTTTTATCAAACTGGAAAGCGTTGACCAAGCCGATATTCTGAACGAGTATGTTCTCGTGACAAAGGAGCGCAGGCTTGGGTGATCCGGTGGAACCTGTGGTGAATATTATCAGGCAAGCATCCCGCTTACCTGTTTTTTTTGATGCTCTTCTTACTGAGCCGGTAAAGAGGCTTATCAGGAATATCTTTTTTATGTCTGCGGCAAAATCCGCAATCCCCATGGCTCCTTCGATAATCATATCTTTTTCTTTCTGGAACTGGACCCATGTTTTAACGTAATTCGATTTCTTCATTACCTCCTGAATCATAGGCCTGAAGTCAACAACCGGGGTTTTCCCCAGGAAAAAATAAATTTTCGGTTTTATCTTATCGAGGCAATATTGTATTTCAGATGTTTTTAGCCTGAGATCAAGAGGCGCCACTATCAAACCGACTCTGTAACACGCGTAAATAAGATAGATATGTTCCTTGAGAAGGGGAAGGGATGTGGCGACAACATCGCCCTTTTTCAATCCGAGGGAGAGAAGCTTTGCCGCAAACGCCGAGACGGACGTATTGAATTTTTTCCATGATACTTTTTCCCCGGTGTTGTATTCGATAATGGCTGTACCGCCGGGATTCTCTCCCGAAAATTTTTTCACATAATCGGCCTGGTTCGTGAGAAGTTCGTTGTACTGTCTGACATAATCCTGCTTCGCAATAGTCATAATTACCTCCTGGATTTTTTATCTTTGCTTCAAAAAGAACAAGGAGATTGTTAATACTAAAGCTGTTTTTTTTAATCAAGCTTTAAATGGTCAAGATTTCATTGACATGCAAGACCACGTTTCTTATACTTCGCCCGCAAAAAGGATGCGAAACCGTCAAACCTGGTCATGGTAACGAAACAACAATAAGGAGCCACAACGATGGACAAGAAACGCTACAAAGAAGGGATGGCTGTCAGAAAGGCTGTTTTGGGGGCAGAATATGTCGACAAGTCGCTTCGCGAGGCCGATGAGTTCACCCGTCCGATGCAGGAACTGGTGACCGAATACTGCTGGGGCGAGATCTGGACACGGCCCGGCCTCGACCGCAGAACGCGAAGCTTCCTCAACCTCGCCATGCTCACGGCCCTGAACCGCCCGCACGAAATCAAGCTGCATGTGCGCGGGGCGCTAAACAACGGCCTGACCAAAGACGAGTTGATGGAAGTCTTCCTGCAGAGCGCCATCTATTGCGGGGTTCCCGCCGCACTCGACGCGATGCGCGTCGCGAAGGAGGTCTTTGCCGAGATGGACGGCGGCCGATGACAACCGGCAACCGGTTTCTCATAAGGACGGATATCACAATGTATCATCGGCACGGTCATCGAGGCCGATGATACATTGTGGGGCCAAGATTTCATTGACACACAAAACCACGTTTCTTGTACCCCCCACAAAAAGGAATTTCTTATCAAAGCATGTGCATATTTTGATTGACATCCAGTGGTGTCCTCTTGTAGCATCCACACACAAAAAAAACCAACTAGAGATGGTGAGAAGCGATGAAGGGTGAAAAAGTACTCTGTTTAGACTGCTATTTTCAGACGATTCTCGATACTGTGCTGCTTGGGGTGCTGGTTACGGATTCCAAAGGCTATCTGATCTATATCAACAACATGGCCCGATCCCTGATTGGTTTTAAAGACGATATCAATACCCAAAAAGTACACTATGCGGAAATCGATTATGCCTCCTGGTTGAATTTTAGAAAAATCATCGAGACCAAGGAACCTCAGATCGGAATTCCAGTCATGAGTTTTTCTAAGCCGATGCTGGCCAATCGTTCACCCATAACCAAAAACGGCGAGGTTGTCGGGATCATCAGTGTTTTTCATGAACTCGACAAGTATGAAAACATATCCGAATATCTTCAGAAATATAAGAATTTGACGAAACAACTGGAAGCTATCCTCGATTCCTCCTATGACGGCATTTTCATAACCGATAGCGAGGGGGTCGGCATCCGTTCCAATGCCGCTTATGAGCGGATCACGGGGGTTGACGCCTCCGAATTCATCGGCAGGAACATGCGGGATTTGGAGCAGGAAGGACAGATCAACCAGAGCGCCACCCTGAAAGTCCTGCAATCGCGGAAGACGGAAACAATCACCCAGAGAAGCAGGACCGGCAAAGTGGTTTTAGCGACGGGCAATCCAATCTTCAACGATCAGGGAGAGATCAGCATGGTGCTTACCAATCTGCGGGACATGACCGATCTTAACAAACTAAGTCTCCAGTTACAGCAATCCCAGGAAATTAATTTAGAATATAAGAAAAGGCTTCAAGAACTCCAGCGTGCTTCACGATCAGGAAAATCAAAGGTGGTGGCTACCTCCGAAGCCATGAAGCACGTCTACCAGGCGGCACAGTGCGTCTGCAACACCGATACTCCCGTTTTTATCCATGGCGAAACCGGCGTGGGCAAGGATCTCATCGCCCAGGAGATTCACAATCTGTCGGATCGTTCATCAACCGGAATCCTCGTCAAGATCAATTGCGGCGCCATTCCCGAGACGCTATTGGAAAGTGAGCTTTTTGGTTATACGGCGGGAGCCTTTACCGGTGCAAATGGTCGCGGCAAGCCTGGTTTATTTGAAGTTGCGGACAACGGCACCCTTTTTCTGGACGAGATTGATTCCATGCCGCTGTCCATTCAATCTAAACTGCTGAGAGTCCTGCAGGATTTTGAGATCAGACGGCTGGGCAACACGGTAACCAAGAAGGTAAACGTGCGGTTGATTTGCGCTGCCAACCAGGACATGAAGGAACTCATTGAAAAAAAGATGTTTCGTTCTGACCTTTATTATCGCCTGAATGTCATCCCCATCCATATCCCACCTCTGAGGGAACGTTCAGAAGAAATTCCCACGCTCCTTCAAATATTTATGAAGCGTTTCAACCTGAAACATTCTATGAGGAAGACCATAAGCAGGGACTGTTATACGATTCTGACCCAATACAACTGGCCCGGAAATGTGCGCGAACTGGCCAATGTTATTGAGAGACTTGTCATCCTTACCCCTGGCGACTGTATCACGACACGAGATCTCCCGACTGAGATTCAGAACCAATTTCAAAGTGAGAAGGCCGGCGCGGATCTTCACTCCCTGAAAGAGCAGCTGAGATGTGCCGAGGCAAAGATTATCTCCGAGGCGCTTAAGAAGCATGGAAACGCGCGGCGGGCAGCCATGTATCTGGGGGTCAATCCATCCACAATATGCCGCAAGCTTTGCAAAAAGGAACAGAAACTTGCGTTTCGCGTTGCAATTGCGCAATAAGTTACGGCAATTTTATTTATCATCAAAAACAAGCATCTGTAAGCGCTTAACGCTAAGTCGCACTTTCATCTGTTGCTTTTATGCAAAATTATCGCCCGGGAAAACTGGTCTTTTTAACAAATAATTTCAAGCAGCTTATTTATTGGTTCACTATCCAATACCTCGTATTCTATACTATTTTAATGCGTGTTCGTGGCCATTTCGAGGCTGTTGATGGGCAATTGGTATAGTCATTGCTTGTAAACTAGGGATGCACCCGTGTTACAAAATATTTCCGAGGAGTGTACGCATGGAAAAGTTCATCAGAACAATTGAGACCATAAGCGAATATTCGGGCCGATGGGCATCGTGGATCGTTTATGCCGGAATCATCATGCTCTCAGCCGAGGTGTTGCTTCGTTACATCTTTAACAGCCCGACTGTCTGGGCCCACGGCTACACCCAGCGCCTTTACGGGAGTTACTTTGTCCTGGTCGGGGCATACACCTTCATTCACAAGGGGCACGTTCGGGTCGATGTGCTCTATGAACACCTGTCCGCAAAAGTGAAGGCCTGGCTGGATATCTTAAACTGCGTATTTCTGCTGGTATGGGCCGGGATCCTGATTCCGGTCAGTTGGCTATTTTTTCTGAAGTCCTACAACATGGGTGAGGTCGATGAAATGGTTCTTGCCCACCCGATGTGGTGGGTGAAGTTTCTGATAACTGTGGGCATGATACTCATTTCCCTGCAGGGTATAAGTGAAATTTTGAAACAGTTTTCAGTGCTGTCCGGGCTGAAGATATCATCCGTTACCATCGAGAAGAGGGAGGAAGTATGAGTCCTGAATTGATTCTGACCATCGGTATGTTTAGTGCATTAATAATAGCTATTATGCTCGGCATTTCACTTGCCTTTGCCATGGGCGGGATAGCCATCGTTACCGCCTTTATCCTCTGGGGATCGGACGGATTTTTTACAATAATAAGCGGTGTGTTCAAGTATATGTGGATGGTGGAACTTGCTGCGGTACCCCTTTTCATATTCATGGGGGTTGCACTGGCCAAGAGCACTATTGCCAAAGAGATGTACGAAGCGTTTTACGTCTGCGCCGGATCGATTCGTGGCGGCCTGGCGGTCGGTTCCTGCGGTTTTGCCGCCGCGCTTTCGGCCATGACGGGGAGTTGTGCGGCCTCGACCCTCACGGCCGGTCTCGTAGGTATTCCTCCCATGCGCCAACGGGGATATAACGAATCTCTGATTTTCGGGACAATCTGCGCCGCCGGGTCCATGGGCGTCCTCATCCCGCCAAGCATTACGCTGGTTATTATCGGCATGACGTCAGGCGAGTCCATCGGTAAACTCTTTGCCGGGGGGATGACCTCCGGCCTGTTCATCGTGTCGCTCTTCATCGCCTATATCCTGATTTTAACCTGGCTTAAGCCCTCTTACGCTCCGGCGCGGGTGGAAAAATCAACTCTGAAGGAAAAGATATTTGCCATGCGGACAGTTATTCTGCCCGGTGTCGTCATTATTTCAGTGCTCGGTTCGATTTTTGTCGGCATTGCCACACCCACCGAAGCAGCCGCAATCGGGTGTGTAGCGGTCTTCCTTTGTGTCCTGGCCCGGGGAGAAGCCAACATGAAATTCATCACAGATGTTGTCTACAGCACATCGAATGTGACCGGAATGGTCATCTGGATCATGTTCGGCGCCGCCGGTTTCGTCAGCGTTTACATGGGCGCCGGCGGAGCAGGCTTCATTCAGGAGTTCCTCTTGGGTCTGGAGATCGGGCGGTGGGGTGTTTTCACCATCACCATGGTTATCGTGTTCATTCTGGGATGCTTTCTTGATCCGGTGGGGATCATCCTGCTCGTTCTGCCAATCTTCTACCCGGTCATCAAATCGCTCGGATTCGACCCGGTCTGGTACTGCGTCCTTTTCCAGGTCAACCTCTGTATGGGGTATATCACACCGCCTTTCGGCTACAATCTCTTCTACCTCAAGACGCTGACGCCTGAGACACCCATGTGGGCTATCTATAAAAGTATCGTTCCCTTTGTTGCCATAATGATATTTAGTATGCTTTTTATGATTATTTTCCCCGGTATCATCACCTGGCTGCCCGGAGTCATGATCGGAAACGTCGGTAAATAAACCGGCAGTCTGCGGTGAAATGAGGGCGCACGACGCCTGAAACATTAACCCTTATCCAGAAAAAAAAGGAGGTTCGAATGGAAAACAAGGAGATGACACGAAGAGATGTCCTAAAGTTGAGTGCCGCAGCAGGTCTGACCGCTGTGGCTGGTTCCCTGGCCGGCACCACCAGTTCCTTCGCCCAGAGCGGAAAACAGCCCAAGTTCAAACTTCGCATGCAATGCCACTGGCCGATAGGGGTTGGGTATTACAAATTTGCTTTTGTTGAGTACTGCGACCGGGTGCGACAGGCGACCGATGGGGACGTGGTCATCACCCCGTATGCTCCGGATTCCATCGTTCCGACCAAAGATACACTGGAGGCCTGCGGCAGCGGTCTTTTGGACATGAACTGGTGCTGGGGATCCTATTGGCAGGGTAAGATGCCGGTTGCTTCACTCTTTTGCGGACATACTTTCGTGTGGGAAGACTTGTCTGCGATGTACTGGAATAGTTACATGCAGGATTGCATGTCAATTTATCGCGCCGCCTACAAGGAGCATGGTGTGCATCTGCTCGTTCCCATTGGAATAGACGGCATCACCTTGTGGTCAAAGAAGCCGATCCGGACCATGAATGATTTCAAGGGGCTGAAAGTACGCAGCACAGGGCTGCCTGCCGAAACTCTGAAAAAGGCAGGCTGCACCCCGGTCTTCTTCCCCGGTTCGGAATTATATCAGGCCCTGCAGTCCGGTGTCTGCGATGCGGCACACTGGGGGGCAGTATATACCGGCGCCGAGATGAAATTCAACGAGATTACCAAATATATTGTCCAGCCCGATCTGGCGCGCGTCAGCAACGCCGAAATTTCTGTGAACAAAAAACTGTGGGACAAACTGCCCAAAGATATCCAGCGTATCCTTGAGGACTGCGGCATGGCAATCAACTATGAGTGCTATGCGCGTTGCGACTACCTGAGCAAGGTGGGCTTGAAAAAATTTGTTGCGGCAGGAGGCCAGGTCAGCCAGATTGAGCCCGCGGCCGTCAAACAACTCCAGAAATTCTCGGATCAGGTCCTTGACGAATATGCTAAGAAGGATCCCAAATACTGCGGGCCGGTAGTAAAGAAGTATCGCGAGATGTTCGATCTCGTGCGCTAAGCAATTACCAGACAATGAGAATGCCGGCAGGGCTGTGGCCCTGCCGGCCGTTAAATCGCCATCCATGGCAGGAATGTGGAGAATTGCAAAAAAACAGACGAAGTCCGGCAAGCTCTTTAAGAGACTGTTGTGACAAGCAATTTCTGAAAACACGGACGTAAGACAAGAAAGTTAAACACGGGAGGTACCGATGAAAGAAACAAAACCAGGACCACTGGCCAAATACACCATACTGGATTTCACCTGGGTGCTGGCCGGTCCCCATGCCACCAAGATGTTTACCGATCTGGGCGCAAATGTCATCAAGGTGGAGCAGTACCAGGCCGGCGCCAACGAACGGTGGCTGCCCATGCGCGTGGATCATGACGGCGTTACCCAGAGCTCTTACAGCATTAATGTCAATCGAGGCAAGAAGAGCATCTGCGTCAACCTGAAAAGTAATGAAGGAATGGAGCTGATCAGGGAACTCATCCAAAAGAGTGATGTCCTTATAGAGAACTTTTCTCCCGAGGTCATGGGGCGTCTGAATCTGGATTACGAATCGGTAAAGAAGATCAAAAAGGACATCGTCTATTGTTCGATCTCCTGCTTCGGCCACTGGGGTCCTTACAGTCACAAACCCGGCTACGACATCATCGCCCAGAGCGCCAGCGGCTGGATCGCCCAAAGCAAACCCAATATCATGGCCCCGGTTTCCATCGGGGACATGAATGCCAGCATGTACGCCTGTACCGCGATTCTGTCGGCGCTGCTGTTCCGTGAGCAAACCGGGACCGGGCAGAATATCGATATCTCCATGATGGACTGTTTGTTCGGACTTCATGAGAACACGCTGCCCTGGTATATGATCAGCGAGGCCATCGGTGTCCCAAAAGAGCCTATGCAAGTCGGCGCGAAGCATCCCGGGTATTCGCCTTATGGCATTTATCAGGGGAAAAACGGCTCGATTGCCATTGCCTTGCTGACCGAAGCCCGCTGGCCTGCGCTTGTAAAAGCAATGGGAGAAGATTTCTGCTGGTTGAAGGATGACCCTCGTTTTAAAACCGTTTCATTGCGCTGCACGACCGATAATGCGCCGCTTCTTCACGAAACATTGGAAAAATGGGTCATGACTCTGCCGACCGTCGAAGAGGCCGAGAAAATCCTCGAAGAGGCAGGTATCCCCTGCATGCGGGTGAGAACGCTGGTCGAACTGGCCACGAAAGACCCTCAGATCAAGGCCCGAGAGATGATATCACGGGTGTACCAACCCTTCATCGGCCCCATGATGATGTATGGCTGCCCGTTGAAGATGTCCGAAACGTCCGGCTGCATACGCGGGTATGCGCCGCTCCTTGGGGAACATAACCGTGAAGTTCTGCAAAAGATGCTGGGGCGATCCGACGAATCCATCGACAAGCTCTATCAGGAAGGTGTGCTCTATCACGAGGAAGCCATTAACAGGCTGCCTGCAGAATTGGCCAAGATGGAGCAATTGCAATCACAATAGACCGTCCGGAGAAACATCTGCAGAATCATTCGTACAACGAAAAGGAGCAAAGCATGGGCGCAGATCTGTTTGCAAGGCTGTTCTCCCTGCAAGGGAAGACAGCCCTGATCAGCGGGGGATATAAGGGAATCGGCCGGATGTTTGCCGAAACTTATGCCGAGGCGGGAGCCAATGTGGCCATCGTCGCCAGAAATCTCGAAGGCTGCATGCAGGCCGCCTCAGAGATATCCGGCAGGTTCGGCGTCAAGGCGATCGGCCTGTCCATGGACATCCGGAAAACCGAAATCGTCAACCGGGTCGTCAGGGAAGTCGTGGACGCCTTCGGCAGGATCGACATCCTGGTGAACAATGCCGGAATCACCGGAACCGAAAAACCGGTTCTGAAAATGTCCGACGAAGACCTGGACGACGTGATGAGCGTTGATTTCCGCGGCGCCTTTGTGACATCACGGGCAGTGGCCGGATACATGGTGCCACAAAAAAGCGGCCGAATCATCAACGTATCCTCCATTCTGGGTAAGATCGCCGCCCGCAACATGACGGGATACTGCGCCAGCAAGGCGGCTGCGATCCAACTGACCAAGGTCATGGCCCTGGAACTGATCCGCGACAATATCCAGGTCAATGCGCTGTGCCCCGGTTATTTTCTGACGGATTTCAACCGTGAATTCTTCAATTCCGAGGCTGGAACGACCCTGGTCAAGAAGATGATTCCCATCAACCGGGTGGGCAATCTCGACGAACTCCGTTCAACAGCGCTGTTTCTGGCGACGTGCCCCTCATTCCTGACAGGAGCCGAGATTTACGTTGACGGCGGGCACACGCTTGTATAATTAATGATAAATAGGATACAGGACATTACAGATAAACAAACAATTAGGAGGTAAATGGGAGATATGATCAAGACAAAAGAGGATTACATCGAGAGTTTGAAACAGCAGAAATTGAACGTATATTACAAAGGGGAACGCGTGGAAGACGTCACGACCCATCCGGCTTTAATTCCCCATATCAACTCGGCGGCAAAAACTTATGAGCTGGCGCTGCGGCCCGAATATGAAGACTTGATGACCGCCACGAGCCATCTGACGGGGAAGAAAATCAACCGGTTCACTCACATCCACCAATCCATCGACGACCTGATCAAAAAAGTCCAGATGCTCCGCCTCATCTCCCATGAAACGGGTAGCTGTTATCAGCGTTGCGTAGGATTCGACGCCATGAACGCACTTTACATGACCACTTATGAGATCGATCAAGCCCATGGGACCCAATATTTCAAACGGTTCGTGGAATTTCTCAAGATGGTCCAATCGGAAAATATCATGATCGTTGGCGGCATGACGGACCCCAAGGGAGACCGATCAAAACGCCCCAGTGAACAGCGCGATCCGGACCTTTTTACCCATGTCGTTGAAAAAAGAGAAGATGGCATCGTCATTCGCGGAGCCAAGGCGCACATGACCGGCTCCATCAACAGCCATGAGATTCTCATCATGCCCACCCAGAACATGGCCAAAGGCGATGAAGCCTATGCCGTTGCAGCGGCAATTCCTTTAACGGCAAAAGGGATCACCCTTATTTTCGGCCGCCAGTCCAATGAGGAAAGAAAGCTCGAAGAAGGGATTGACGCCGGGAACAAGGAATTCGGAGTTGTCGGCGGTGAAGCCCTCATTATTTTTGAAGATGTTTTCGTCCCCTGGGAAAGGGTCTTCATGTGCGGCGAAATCGATTTCAGCGGCATGCTCGTCGAGCGTTTTGCCACTCTGCACCGGCAGAACTACGGAGGCTGCAAGGGCGGCGTGTCCGACATCATTATCGGAGCCACAGCCCTGTCTGCCCAGTATCAGGGGACAGCGAACGCCTCTCACGTCAAGGATAAGCTAATTGAGATGATGCATTTGGCCGAAACCGTCTATGCGGGCTCGGTGGCTTGCTCCGCCATGGGGTTTAAAACAGCTAGCGGCGCTTTTTATCCCGATCCACTCCTGGCCAATTGCACCAAGCACAACATCACTCGCAACATCTATGAAATCTCGCGCCTGGCTCATGATATAGCCGGCGGGATCATGGCAACCCTTCCCTTTGACCAGGATCTGAGAAGTCCGGAGGTCGGCAAGTATGTAAAGAAATTCCTGGCTGGCGTGGAAGGTGTTTCGACGGAAAACAGAATGAAAATACTGCGACTGATCGAAAATATGACGGGCGGCACATGCATGATTGAAAGTATGCACGGCGCCGGTCCTCCTCAGAGCCAACGGGTCATGTACCAGCGTCTGGGGAACTTGCCGAATAAGATCAAGTGGGCAAAAAATCTGGCAAAAATAAAGGATGCATAAAGTTCATATCATTTTCATCACATAGATCCAGGCGTTGCGTCCGGTTTTTACGGAGCCATTGATGAGGAGTCTATGAAAACAGAAATTGATCGCTTGGCAAAAGAAGTGGAAGCCAAGGTAATCGCCTGGCGACGAGACATTCACCAGCATCCGGAGCTTTCCAATCGAGAGTTCAGAACTGGAGCGCTTGTCGCCCGGCATCTGAAAGGTCTCGGCTTGGAGGTTAAAACGGACGTTGCCAAGACGGGCGTCACCGGTCTGCTTCATGGCAAAAAGAAAGGCGCCGTTGTAGCCTTGCGCGCCGATATGGATGCACTGCCCGTAATTGAAATGACGAAGGCGTCCTATGCCTCCAAAAACGCTGGTGTGATGCATGCCTGTGGTCATGATTGCCACACGGCGATCCTCATGGGAACCGCTGAAGTGCTCACGAAAATGCGCGAGAAAATTACCGGCAGCGTAAAATTCATTTTTCAACCGGCAGAGGAGGGTCCTCCGGAAGGTGAAGAAGGCGGGGCATTCTTAATGATCAAGGAAGGCGCCTTGAAAGATCCGATGCCGGATGCCATCATCGGCCTCCATGTCGGCCGCTTTCCGGGGCGGGTGTTCTTCTACCGATCGGGCCCTTTTATGGCGTCGGGAGATGTCCTAAATATTGTGGTCAAGGGATCTCAAACCCACGGGGCTATGCCCTGGCAAGGCGTTGATCCCATTGTCGTGGCGGCCCAGATTGTTATCGGATTGCAGTCGATTGTCAGCCGCCAAACCGATCTGACCCGAACGCCTGCCGTGATTTCCATCGGTAAAATCAGTGGCGGCCAAAGGTTCAACATCATTCCCCAACAAGTCGAGATGATGGGGACGATTCGTGTTGCTGACAACAATATCCGCGAAGAAATCCTTGTGAAGGTTAGAAAGACGGCACAGATGATCGCGAAAAGTGCCGGTGCAACGGCCAAAGTGACCGTGAAACGAGCATTCGCCGTGACGTTTAATGATCCGGCGCTTACGGCAAAGGTTGTCCCAATCCTTCAGAAACTTGTAAGCAAGGAGGACGTTGTTGAAGTACCATTAATGACCAGTTCGGAAGACTTCAGCTTTTATCAGGAAAAGATACCGGGGTTCTTCTTCTTCATGAACGTCAAGCCGCCTAACGGCGATGTAATACCGATACACTCCCCCTTCTTCGACGTAGACGAAAAGGCCTTGATAACAGGCGTACGCGCACTTTCCCACTTGGCTGTGGACTTCTTGAAAGCGAAACGCTGAATGGCGGAACCCAAAGAAGAAAAAATTTTTCTTATCGCTTTCTTATATTTTGACAGCAATATTTTATTTACTTCTCGAAGAACAATTCGTCTTCAATCTTGATACATCCGATAACACTCTGGGCGGCTGGACAACGAGTGATATAATTGGAGAAACACTCTTTCGCATCGGCCACCTTTTCCTCGGTCACTTTCAGGTGGTATTTAACGCGAATGGTTGTGATCTTGAGAACGCTATTAACATTTTCAATGTCTCCTTCCACATCAGCCCAATAAAGAGTTTCCGGGGTGGAAATCTTTTTTCCGGCCATCACCGTGGCCAGTGTTCCCATCATTCAGCCTGCTGTTGCTGCAACAATATGATCGAGTGTTGCCGCATGCTCCTTTTCCGGTTCGACTTTGTAGAACTTCATGATCCCCCCGTGGACACCATAATAGACCGGTTCCGAAAAACCCTCTATCATCGCTCTCCGAGTCGGTCCTTTTTCCCTGACGATTTTAATTTTTGATGTATGAACAACTTCTCCCATATTAAACCTCCTTTGATCTTTTATACCAAGTTGCATTCAAATGTTAACAGTAGTTCGGGTCTTTAGACCCGTTGAACACGCGAACCTAAAGGTTCGGACTACGTTGGTTCGTTATCCTTTGAATGCGACTGGGTATTACCACATGTTAACTTAGCAGAAGGGTAAATGTCAATAGTCGCCTTAATCATAGTCGCCATCCTCACCGATACCGCGCCCCACATTTTGTGGTCAAGATTTCCTTGACATACAAGACCGCGTTTCCTATAGTTAAGCATGAATAAGCAACGTCTTATCAAAAAATAATCCCGACCTCAAGGAGGGTTGACAAGATGAAGATCAAAACAGGTATCTTGTGCTCCATGTCAATCATGATGCTATCTTTCCTGTTTGTGGCCAATCCACTCTTTGCCCAAAAAAGGACCAATGATATAACCCTGCAGGCGGTAAGCACTTTAGAACAAGCCAGGGTCTATCACGAGAAAGGCGCCTATCAGCAGGCTATCCAGGAGTACGGAAAGTTCATGACGCTGGTTCCGGGAAAGGCAGATACCTATTACAGACGGGGCCTATCCTACTATTATCTTGGTGATTCCAATCGGGCAATGCAGGATTACAACAGGGCCGTTGAGATAAATCCAAACCATGCAGAGGCCTATAATAATCGAGGGATTGTCCACGATGATCTTGGCGATTTCAATCGGGCAATCAAGGATTATGACAAGGCCATCAAGCTGCGACCAGACTATGCAGAGGCTTATAATAATCGGGGATCTGCCTATGTTAAACTTGGCGACCTGGAAAAAGGGTTAAAAGATTTCTACGCGGCCATCTCATGGAATCCAAAATTTGCGGAGGCCTATTATAATCGGGGAACGGTCCACAATAGACTCGGCAGCTTCAGTCAAGCGATCAAGGATATGGATACAGCCATCGATCTCAACCCGGAATACGCAAGCGCCTATTATAACCGGGGAGTCATCCATGGTAAGCTGGGCAACAAAGTTAAAGAGATGGAGGATTATAACAAGGCCAGCGAGCTCAACCAGCGAACCAAAGCCGACAAGCCCATGGCAGTCCTTCACAAAGATAACGAAAGAACAAAGGAACTGGCGGAAAGCAAGAAACGGTTGGACGACCTTGCAAGGGAGAATGAAAAGCTGCGGAAAGAATTGACGGCAGTAACGAGTGTCAAGAAGCAGGAACCGGCAATGGACCATAATAAAACCGTTAGAGAACTCTCGGCAATCGACTGGTTTAAAAAGGGATACGCTTCTTCCGTATCGGGAAACTATCAGGAAGCCATTGATTCATATGACAAGGCCATCGAGCTGAACCCGAATCTTGCAGAGGCCTATTATGTCCGGGGGAATGCCCGCCATAGTCTTGGCGACCCCGATCGGGCGATACAGGATTTTGACAAGACAATCGAGCTGAGCCCTGAATATGCAAGCGCTTATTATAGAAGAGGGTTGGCCTATGACAAGCTTAGTAATCCCAAACAGTCGGTTGAAAATTATAAAAAGGCGGCAAGATTAGGGTTTAAAGCGGCACAAGACGTTTTAAAGGTGAAGGGGATTGCGTGGTAACCCTGCTTCAACCTGACCTTTTTCATCTACGCTGCGGAGAATGACTGAGTGAGGATAGAGCGCCTTTAAAAAAGACGGATCAAGAGCCGTCTTTTTTAAAGTTGTTAAGCTTATAAACTAAGCGTTTCCTGCTGTTCCAAGAACTTCCATTTTATGTTTTACAAGTTCTTTAACTGCTGTTCTTGCAGGCCCCAGGTAGTTTCTTGGATCGAAGTTTGCTGGTTTTTCAACAAAAGCTTTTCTGATAGCGCCAGTTAGCGCCAGTCTCAAGTCTGTATCGATATTGATTTTTGCAACGCCATTTTTAGAAGCAAATGCCAGCATTTCTTCAGGAACACCTTTGCTGCCTGGGATATCAGCGCCGTACTTATTACATTCTGCAACTAAATCTGCAGGAACTGAAGAAGCTCCGTGAAGAACTAGAGGGAAGTCATATCCAACAACTGCATCAACTGCTTTTTTAATTTCAGCTAGTCTGTCAAAATCAAGTCTTGCTTCACCGCTGAATTTGAAAGCGCCGTGGCTTGTACCAATAGCAATAGCTAATGAATCACAGCCAGTTTCTTTAACAAATCTTGCAGCTTCTTGCGGATCTGTGAATGTAGAATCTTTAGCGTGTACATTAACGTCATCTTCAATACCAGCTAGTTTTCCAAGCTCAGCTTCAACTGAAACGCCTTTAGCGTGAGCATAGTCAACAACTTGTTTTGTAAGAGCAATATTTTCATCTAGTGGGAATCTTGAACCATCGATCATAACTGATGAGAAACCACCGTCAATACAAAGTTTGCAGATTTCAAAATCTTCACCGTGATCAAGGTGTAAAGCGATAGGAATAGTTGATGTTTCTAATGCAGCTTCAACTAGTTTTACAAGGTAAGTTTGGTTTGCATATTTTCTTGCGCCAGCTGAGCACTGAAGAATGATTGGCGATTTTGTTTCTTCTGCAGATTCAACGATTGCTTGAAGCAACTCCATGTTGTTGACGTTGTAAGCGCCAATAGCGTATTTTCCAGCTAATGCTTTTTCAAACATTTCTTTAGTGCTTACCAGTTTTCTTTTACTCATTTTTTTCTCCTTTAATATGATTACACATATATAGAATAAACTATCGTTTATATTTTCATGGGTTTATTCCGCGATAAAACATCCGCAGTAAAGCCCCGGCTAATCCAACCGTGTGATCTTGTGCACGATCAAATAACGCTCAACGGCTTGCTCGATTGTAGGGAAGAAATTCTCGATGCCCAGCCTGTTAAACAGGCCATAGCGCTTTAACTTGTCTTTCACCGGGCCTTTCATCTCTGCGAAAAACAAATCCATACCGGCCTGATGCAGCGCGGAATCGAGGTCGGCCAGCACGTCGGCAGCCGTAATATCCACATCGGTAATTGGTTCCGCCGCAACGACAACCCACTTGGTCGGTGTCGGAGCATTTGCCACCGCGCGCAAAATCTGATTGCGGAATATCTCCGCATTGGCGAAAAACAGCGGAGCATCCCAACGGAAGAGCACCAGGCCGTCAATGCGTTTGGCCTCGGGATGGCGGGAAATATCGTGATAGCTTTTCAGACCATCCACGTGACCGAGCACAGCGTCATAAGGCTGCCACGCGCGCCAGATGAAAGAAAGCAACGCCAGACCGACCGCAATGAAGATGCCCTGAATAACGCCCAGCAGCACGACACCGAGAAAACACACAAGGGATAACACAAACTCGTCGCGCCGCAGTTTATAAAGGCGCAGAACACCACGAACTTCAACCAGACTGATACAGGCGGCAATCACAATAGCACCGAGCGCTGCCTGAGGCAGATTTGTAAGCAGCCTTGGCGCAAATATCAACAAGAGTGCAATACATACCACACCGACCACGCCGGTGATTTGCGTTTTGGCGCCGGCAGATTCGGCAACCGGCGTGCGCGACGCGCTGCTGCTCACGGGAAACCCCTGAAAAAAACCGGCAGCAACGTTGGCTGCGCCGAGCGCAATGATTTCCTGATTGCTGTCAACTTCAGAACCCGTCCGATGAGCAAACGTGCGCGAAAGCGCGCTCATGTCGGCAAAAGACACCAGCGCAATCGCAACGGCGGCGGCGCACAAGCTGCCGAATTCGGCAAGCGAGACGACCGGAATTTGGAACTGAGGCAAGCCTTGCGGCAACGGGCCGATCACAGCAATTCCTGCCATGGCGGACAAATCCAACAAGGAAACAAGAATCGTCGCGCCGGCCACAGCAATCAATACGCCCGGAATTCTGGGCGCCCACCGCCTGAACCCGAGAATCACCATCAGGCAAGACAAACCGATGATACAAGCCGTCTCGTTGATTTCTCCATTCCAAATGCTTAGCAGGAGGCCATTTGCTTCCTTTAAAAAGCTACTGCCGCTAACGGAAAAGCCGAGAACTTTCGGCAACTGGCCAATCAATACCGTGAGCGCAATCCCGTTGAGATAGCCGTCGCGAATGGGCTTGGAGAGAAGATCGGTAATGAAACCGAACCGGGCCAGACCCGCCCCAATACATAATACCCCCGATAAAATAGCCAGCATGGAGGCCAGAGCCAGAGCCTTATCCGGATTACCTGCGGCCAGCGGCAGAATCGTTGCAGCAATGAGCGCAGCCAACGCCGAATCCGGCCCCAGAACCAGAATGCGGCTCGGACCAAAGATAGCGTACGCGATCAGCGGAACGATAGTGGCATACAGGCCGTAAATGGCAGGCAAGCCTGAGGCCGCGGCATAGCCCATACCGACAGGGACGAGGATCGCGGTAAGGACCAGCCCGGCGGCAATATCAGGTAACACCCAGTCGCGTTGATAACTGCGCAGGGTTGTGAGAATGGGCAGCAAGCGGTATAGGCCGCGAGGGCGAATCTTACGCGCAAAGGGATCAGTTTTAGGAATTTGTGGAGTCGCCAAACTGCACCTCATGAGATAAATACTTCCGTATTTTTATAAACCGGACGCTTCCCAGACTGGCCATGTTGATCTTTTTAATTGTATCAATGCCTCTTGTCAAGAAACAACTGGTTTGGCGCCCCCGGAATATCCCGAAATATTTAACAGTTTCATTTTTTGGGGGAAATCGTACAATTCCCTACATGCCGTCAAAGCCAGCCGGCCTCCTGATATATTTCGCCCGGAACCCCGAGAACAGCGGCGAAAAGGACAGCCCCATGCGTTTCAATCGTCTCTTCCACTTCCCGGGTATTAATACCAAGTCGCCGTCAAAAGTCAACA
>JAUYFM010000026.1 GCA_030690945.1 Smithellaceae bacterium
CGGCGTTGGCAGGCGCATCATGCTTTTGAATGCCCGGCAGATTGAACGAGCGTCGGGAAAAGAACGGATCATCCTGCTGGCTATCGAGGACATCACCGAACGTAAGGAGATAGAAGCCGGCTTGGAAAAGACCCGGAAAGAGCTGGCGGTTATTAAGAAAACCGCCGATGAAGTCAGTGCATTCGCTGAGAGCGTCATCAACACGGTGCGTGAACCCTTAATTTCTCTGGATCAAAATTTAAGAGTGGTCACGGTCAGCCGTTCCTTCTATGAATTCTTCAAGGTAAACCCTGAAGATACCGTGGGAAAGCTTATTTATGATCTGGGAAATCGCCAGTGGGATATCCCCAAGCTGCGGGAACTGCTGGAAAACATCCTGCCCGAAAAGGCAAGTTTTGACAACTACGAGGTTGAACACGACTTTACCGGCGTTGGCAGGCGCATCATGCTTTTGAATGCCCGGCAGATTGAACGAGCGTCGGGAAAAGAACGGATCATCCTGCTGGCTATCGAGGACATCACCGAACGTAAGGAGATAGAAGCCGGTCTGGAAAAAGCCCATGGAGAGTTACTGGAGTTAGCCGCCGAGTTAAGACATACCGCTCGGGTAAAATCTGAATTTCTGGCCAACATGTCGCATGAACTCAGGACCCCGCTCAACTCCATTAACGGTTTCTCTGAGGTATTATTCGACGAGACGTTCGGACCGCTCAATGAGAAGCAGAAAAAGTACGTTAATAATGTTTTAACCAGCGGAAAGCACCTTCTCTTACTGATCAATCAGATACTGGATATGGCAAAAGTTGAAGCCGGAAAGATGAATCTGACATTATCCAGCTTATCCATGAAAACCTTATTAAACGAAATTTCCATGCTGGTAACGGATATGGTCAGTAAAAGCAAGCTTCAGATGTTGCTTGAAATAGACGAAGATCTGCCGGAAATTGAGGCGGATGATCTCAAGGTAAAACAGATAATTTACAACCTGCTTTCCAACGCAGCTAAATTTACACCCGCGGGGGGTAAAATCGGCATGCGGGCGAAAAAAATAGATTCGGCAATAGAAATAGTGGTCTGGGATAAGGGGGTCGGTATCGCACCTGAGAACATGGAGAAAATATTTGAAGGGTTTTTCCGCGTCGATACTCCCTATTCCCGGGTAACGGAGGGGACCGGACTCGGTTTGCCGCTCTCTAAAAAGCTGGTTGAACTGCACGGTGGAAAGTTTTTTATAGAATCAAAGGGGCTGAATAAAGGCACCTCAGTCCAGTTTACTTTGCCTATTATATCCAGGAAGGTGGTGTGAGATGAGGAAGAAAGCATTAGTCGTAGATGATAATGCCAACAATCTGCTCTTGGCAAAAGACCTTTTGGAGGTCGCCGGCTTTGAAGTACTTGAAGCCGAAAATGCTGCTGATGGAATCGCCATGGCCAGGAGCGAAAAACCGGACATCATACTTATGGATATTCGGCTTCCGGATATGCGCGGAACCGAAGCCGCCAGGGTTTTGCGTCAGAACAAAGAGACAAACAATATTCCCATTGTTTTTGTGACTTCTTCTGTAATGGCAGAAGGCAGAGCAGAGATAGATGAGATACCTAACAGCGGATTTATGGGCAAGCCGATCAATACTCGCACCTTTGTGAAAGAAATTAGCAAATATATCAAGTGAGTTTCTAATATGTTGAGAAATAAAAATCAAAAAGGATAGAGCATGAAAGACAAGCCGGTAATCTTGGTTGTTGATGACCAGCCCAAAAACATAGAACTTCTCGAAGCCTATCTTGTTCCGGAGGGTTATGAAATTGTCCCGGCGGAAAGCGGCGAAGAAGCGCTGGATAAACTCTCCGGGAATCAAATCGATCTGATTCTGCTGGATGTCATGATGCCCGGCATTGATGGTTTTAAAGTCACCCGTATGGTCAGGCAAGATAATATACATCGGCTGCTTCCGATCATCCTGGTGACTGCATTGCATGAAAAGGAGGACCGGGTAAAGGGAATTGAAGCCGGTTGTGATGATTTTATTTCGAAGCCTGTTGATAAGATAGAGCTCTTAGCCCGGGTCCGGTCCCTGCTCAAGGTCAAGGCCTACAACGACTTGAAGCGTGATTATGAAAAAGAGCTGGAGTCCGAGGTAAAGAAGAGGACAGATGAATTAAAGCAGGTCTTGGAGAACGTTCAGCGGGAGATTATCGAACGTAAGCGGGTGGAGGAGGTTTTGAGGGAAAGTGAAAAAAAATATCGCCTGCTGGCCGATAACGTAAATGACGTTATTTGCATTTTGGATATGAATTTAAATTACACCTATATCAGCCCTTCCATAAAAATCCTAAGGGGATATGAACAGGAAGAGCTGATGAAACAATCATCTCTTGAAATGGTGACTCCCTCCTCCGGGGAGCTGGCCATGAGGACCTTATCCGAGGTTATGGAACTGGAAAAATCCGAACACAGAGATATTTACATATCCCGGATACTTCCATTGGAATTGATGCGAAAAGATGGAACCACCGTGTGGACGGAGGTGAAGTTTTCCTTTGTCAGAGATGAAAATAAGCAACCAGTCGGCATTCTGAGTGTAATCCGCGATATCACCGAGCGTAAGAAGGTGGAGGATACTCTCCGCTCTTCAGAGCAGCGCCTGTCAGACATCATCGAATTTTTCCCTGATGCCACGCTGGTCATCAATAAGGAAGGAAACGTTATTGCCTGGAACCGGGCCATCGAAACCATGACCGGAATCAAAGCAGAAAACATGCTGGGCAAAGGGGATTATGAATATGCCATCCCCTTTTACGGAGAAAGAAGGCCTATCATGGTTGATCTGGCCATTCATCCCCAATCGGAAATTGAGAGATATTACACAAAAATTAAAAAAAAAGGGGATGTTCTTTTCAGTGAGACCTATGCCCCCTGTCTGCCTCGTGGCACCACGTATTTATCAGCCACGTCTTCCGTCCTTCGGGATGCACAAGGTGGGGTTGTTGCGGCCATCGAGTGTATCCGGGACATCACCGAGCGCAAGCAGGCCGAAGAGGAACTGCAGCAAACCCTCGAAAGTCTCCGAAAATCGTTCGCCACCACCATTCAGGTCATGGTGTCTGCTGTAGAGTCCAGAGATCCCTATACATCCGGCCACCAGACTCGGTCAGCAGACCTTGCCCGTGCTATTGCCACCGAGATGGAACTACCCCAGGATAAAATCGAGGGACTCCGCATGGCCGGTTCGATCCATGACATCGGGAAACTATCTATTCCTGCGGAGATATTGTCCAAGCCTACCAAACTGACAAACCTTGAGTTTTCCCTGATCAAAGAGCACTCCCGGAAAGGGTATGAGATGCTGAAGGACGTGGAATCCCCGTGGCCCCTGGCAGAAATCGTTTATCAGCACCATGAGCGGCTGGACGGTTCCGGCTATCCACGACACCTGAAAGGGGAGGAAATCCTCATGGAGGCGCGTATCCTCATGGTTGCCGACGTGGTGGAAGCCATGGCCTCCCACCGCCCCTATCGTCCCGGCTTGGGCCTTGATGCGGCTCTGAATGAAATCGAGAAGAACAAAGGTATCTTTTACGACAAAGCTGTCGTAGATGCCTGTTTGAGATTATTCCGGGAGAAAGGGTTTAAACTCGAAGAGTCATGATTTTGAGTCGTTGGGGAATATATGAACATTGATAATCAACCACCTCGCGAGCTCGCTGCGGAAAATTGACGCTCGTCCCGCAACAGCGGGATTAAAAAAGCAAATTAAAGACAGTAGATAGTGGGTAGTGGATAGAATAATTCTGTATTCTGCCTTCTGATACTTAAAACTTAAAACTTAAATCTTAAAACTTAACACCTGTCCCCTCCCTCCATATTCTGAGGGCCCACCAAATGCTGAGGGCAAATTTAATCATTCCATGGTTATTGGCTGGTCTCCTCTACTGATCTAATCCTATGTTTTTAAATGATTAATTCATAATACTGACTCACCTTCGACTATTGGCAGGCTATTTGCTAATAAATTGATCAAGCGGAGTGATTAATCGAAGCTCTTCCCGGTAAACTGTGGAGAGTGCGATCGCTATCGAGTTCGAGGCGAAAGGAAGCTAATATGTCTAAACTCATGAATTCAACCAAATCGGATTTCGATGCAATATTTATTGGGTGGCAGAAAAAATCTTCGGAAGATATTTCCCCCCTTTTCAATATTACCGTCCAAAATCATCCATTGTATCAATCCACAGTGAGTGAGGCGACTTTACGCAAACTGCACCTGCGGGTTCCGCGAATCCCCTATCCTTATCCTGATGGAGGACCAGTCGCTCCGTGGCATCAGGTGGGAATCAAATTAAACCATCCCAAGACCGCCAAAGACGCCATACAAATGGCCGGATTGGATTACACCGTCGCGAAGAAGTCGCTGGGGTTGAAAACGGGTTTGAATCAAGATGCGTATGCAACCCTGCGTACGGATACCGGTGACATCCTGGGCGTCGTCAACGAGGGTTACGAACCCCTTCAGAACATCGATGCTTTCACTTTCTTCGACGCTTTGGTTGCTGATGATGAAGCAATATACGAAACAGCAGGCGTTCTGGGCAAAGGTGAATGCGTTTGGATCCTGGCGAAACTTCCGGGTTATATTAAGGTCCATGGCAACGACATCGTCAACAAATATATTTTGCTTACCAACACCCATGAAAGCAACTCACATGTTCGATTGAAAATTATTCCTATCCGCGCCATTTGCAATAATACCTTGACGGCTGCATTGCGGGGAGCGGGAGACCTTTCAATCCTGCCTACACCAAACGGAGTTTGGGATTCGGAACAAGCAGCCAAAATGCTCATATTGTCAAATTTCTTATACGAAGAGCTCGACATGGTGTTCAACGACATGGCGGCAAAGTCGATCACAAAGGAGCAACTGCGGGAGTACGTGCAGGCGCTGGTCCCGGATAACGAAGAAACGCTCAATACGTCAAGAACCGAGAAGATTCGCGCGAGCGTGCTTCAGTTGCATGACTCGGGCCGTGGCGCAGATCTGGCGCGCGGGACCGTGTGGGGGGCTTTCAACAGTGTAGCCGAATATACAGACCACCTGATGTCGGATGAAGATTCAGACACACGATTGAATTCAATCTGGTTTGGTCGCGGAGAACAATTAAAGGTAAAGGCGTTCCGTTTAGCCGAGCAATTGATGCGGAACTGACGTTCCCGGGAACCGGTGTGAAATGATGTTTCATTATGAAAAATAAATTGACCGTCATCGGGATTATTCCCCAATATCCGCGGCATTCTCAGCATAATATCTATGCGAAGATCAAAATGCCGTCGGTGGGTATTTTGTCCGTCATGAGCCAGATTTCTCATCATCCCCGGTGCAAAAACGTTTACGCGATCGATGAAAACAATTACGGCGGACCACTCACTGATCAGGGCGGGCCTGATCATTCTTTTTTGCAGGCCAGACAGCCCGCACACCTGGCGCTTTTTTACGGCGGCATGAGCAACGCTGTCCCCCGACTGTTTACGCTGGCCCGGCAATATCAGGGCTTTGGCGCCATCACCATTGCCGGTGGCAGCCATGTCGATGCCCTGCCCGAAGAAGCGCTTATGTCCGGCATTGATATTGTGGTTCACGGTGAAGGAGAAGAGACGATCATGGAATTGCTGGCCGTATTGGCGGCGGACAACGACTGTGTTGCCGCGAACCGCCCCGGATTGGCTGCCGTTCCGGGTATCAGCTTCCTTGACGAAACCGGCGCCTATGTCTTTACAGGCCCGCGTCAGCCGATCTGCGATTTGAATGATTTGGCCGATACGGATCTGACTTTGGTTAAATTTCTGAAAAAACGATGGAGCGCCATACCCATCAACCGGGGCCGCGGTTGCAATTTCAATTGCGAATTCTGCGTCGTGAACAAGCAATATGGAAAGTATAAATCCGCTTCGACGGATACGGCCTTGCGGCAATTGATTCAATATGCCGATTTGGGATACAGGGATTTCTTTTTCACCGACGATAATTTTGCCCAGAATCCCGCCGAGGCCATCGCACTGTGCAATGCGATTGGCGACTATAAAAGAAATTTCAAAAAAAAGATCAGCATGATTGTCCAGGTGCGCACGGAAGCAGCGGACAACGACGCCCTGATCAAAGCCATGCACCGGGCCGGAGTGACCACACTGGCTATTGGTTACGAAAGTCCGATGAACGAGGAATTGCAGGCGATGCGCAAAGGTGTGACGGTGGAAAAATTAATTGCCCGCTCTAAAAAACTGTCCGACACCTTTTATCTGCACGGCATGTTCATTTTTGGCTATCCCGCAAACAAACTTTCGAGGGCAAGCACCTTCATTACGATCCGCCAGCGCGTTGACGCTTTCAAAACGTTTATTAAAAAAGCAAAGATTGACACGATCCAACTCCTCAATGCCGTCCCGCTGCCCGGTTCCGAGCTGAGAGCCAGACTGGAGCGCGAAGGCCGTCTCCTGCCTTTGTCGATGGCCGGCTGGGATAAATATGACGGCCTCTTCCTTTGTTACGATCCAAGACCGGACGGGCTCGACCCTGATGCTCTGCAAAACATGCCCAAACTGCTGATGAAGAAAAAGTATCTCGGAGGATTTCTCAGCCGGAAATTAAATTACGGCAACTGGCTGAGCTGGGTTTATCTGGCGACCATTGGCTTTCCCATCCAGTTTGTCGTGTTTTATTCCCGGCGGTTTGCGCGAAATTTTACAGAAAGAGACCAGGTGGAAAACGCGCCGCACCGGGATCAGCCGCTGCGCACTCTTTTTACTGTTCCACTGGCCAATGCCTGGGGGGACATAAAACGAAGATGGAGAAACCTGTTTATTAAGACTTACGCGGGGGTCATCACAAAGCGGTGGTTAAAAGAATATCGGGACAGCCAATACGCAAACACACTCCGGCAATTGTAAGCCGGCAAATGTTTATTTGGGATTGGCTAAAGGAGACTGCACCATGAACAAGTTATTTCTTGGAAAAATACTTTTGGCGCTGGTATTTGCATTACCTGCGCAGGCGATGGCAATGGGGGCAAGGGTCGATGTGGGTGTGAGCATTCCTCTGCCGCCACCCATTGTATTTTCGGCGCCTCCGGAGATGGTCGTGATACCGGAAACCAACGTCTATGTCGTTCCGGATGTCGATTTGGACATCTTCTTTTACGGCGGTTGGTGGTGGCGTCCGTGGGAAGGACGCTGGTATCGCTCGGAAAGCTATAATTCAGGCTGGACACACTATCAAAGCGTCCCATCTTTTTATGGAGAGGTCCCCTCACGCTGGAGGGATGACTACCGGCAGCGTCGTTGGGGAGGACAGCCATGGAACTACCATCGAATACCCCAGCAAGAAGTTCGCAAAAACTGGAACAACTGGGAGAGGGACAGACATTGGGAAAAGCAAAATAACTGGGGTGTCCAGGGTTTGAGACATCAACCGCGGCCACATCAGCCGGGTCCAGTGATCCAGCCACAGCAACCCCGGCCGCAACCTCACGAAAAACCGGAAATTCGGGAGCCGATCAGACATAATCCGACATATCCGCAACCGCAACCTCATAAATATCCGGAAGTTCGAGAGCCGATCAGACATAATCCGTCATATCCGCAATCCCGAGAGATCCGGCAACCGTACCATCAGGAAAGTCCGGAATTCCGGGAGCAGGACAGACGTCGTGAATCAGAACTGCAATCCCGCGAGATCCAGAGACAGCAGCGTTTACAGCAACAAGAGCGTGAGGTGCAGCAGCCTGACCGGCGGCGGGAACAACAGGAGAACAGGCGGGAAGATAAACAGGACAGAGAAGATGATAAACAAGATAGAAGGCAGCGTAACAGATAGCCGGAGAAGGCATCAATGAAAAGAATGTACCGACCCTTAGCCATAGTGGCAACCGTTGCGGCACTGCTGATATTCAGCGTGCCTGTATGTGCGTCGAAAGCGGACAGCCGCATCGAATCAACCGCCAGGCAGTCGTATATATTCAAGACCTTCCTCCAGGGTGATGCTATTCAAATCGAGTCCAAAGACGGCAATGTAACCTTGACCGGAATCGTTGCCGATAATTTCAATAAGTCACTGGCCGCAGAAACACTGGCCGGTATCTCCGGCGTTAAACGTGTGGATAACAGGCTGGAAATCAAGGGCGCACCCCCCACTGCCAACTCAGATGCCTGGGTCCGCGATAAAGTAAAATGGACGCTCTTGTTTCATCGTAATGTGAGCGCCGACAAAACCGGGGTTGACGTAAAAGACGGCATCGTCACTTTGCAAGGCGAAGCGAACAGTTCCGCCCAAAAAGATCTGACGGCTGAATACGCCAGGGATGTCGAAGGCGTAAAAGATGTCCATAATGAAATGACCGTGACCAAGCCCTCGAAAAATACGCGAACGGTAGGCCAAAAGATTGATGACGCTTCGGTAACAGCCCAGGTGAAGATGACACTGCTCTATCATCGCTCGACCAGTGCCCTCAATACCAAGGTTGAGACGAAGCGTGGCGTGGTCACCTTGTACGGCCAGGTGAAAAACGCGGCTGAAAAAAACCTGGCTGCCAAATTCGCCAAAGACGTCCATGGCGTTAAGGATGTAAAAAACCGGATGACTATAGAGTAATACGAGTCCAGGACCAAAGGAAAAGTAATGCAAACAAGATGCAAAGAAACCGTTCACAATTTAACCAGAATCAGAAAAGGAGGATCGTTATGAAAAGATTTAAGACTCAGCAGATTTATCTTTTATTTATTTTTATCCTGGGTAGTTTTTTTATTGCAGGATGCGGAGGAGGCGGAGATGTAACCGGACATTGGTTACCCGCACGCCAGTTGATGTCCATCCAGGTAACGCCAATCACGGCCTCAGTCCCGGTTACGGGCACCCAACAATTTACGGCGACTGCGATATATAGCGATGGGGTGTCCCTTGACGTAACAAAAACGGCCGTTTGGACTTCAGGCACTCCCGCCAATGCCTCCGTCGTGGTTAACACCGGTTTGGCTACCGGCCTTGTCGGCGGCACATCATCCGTCATCACCGCCACTTACGGCGGCAAGTCCGGATCAGGCACATTGAACGTGAACGCCGCAACATCAATATCGTTCAGAGTGACGCCTATCGCGGCCTCCATACCGGTTAGTGGTACCCAACAATATACGGCGATTGAAACATTTAGCGATGGGACAAGCTACGACAGGACAGTGGCCTCCGTATGAACTGCACCTGATCTCGTCCCCGTCGGCGCCGCTGGCGTTGCCACAATCTCGAACACCAGCCCCACTATCGCCGTCGCTACCGGTGTTAACCGCGGCACATCGACCATCACTGCCACATACACTGTTGGCAGTATCACCAAGACAGCGACAGCCATATTAACCGTGAACGCTGCAACATCGGTGTCGTTCATGGTAATACCTGCAACGGCCTCCATACCGGTTAGTGGTACCCAACAATATACGGCGATTGAAACATTTAGCGATGGGACAAGCTACGACAGGACAGTGGCCTCCGTATGGACTGCACCTGATCTCGTCCCCGTCGGCGCCGCTGGCGTTGCCACAATCTCGAACACCAGCCCCACTATCGCCGTCGCTACCGGCGTTAAGCTCGGCACATCGACCATCACTGCCAAATACACTGTTAGCGGTGTCACCAAGACCGCGACAGCCATATTGACCGTGAACGCCGTAACATCGGTGTCGTTCGTGGTGACACCTGCAACGGCCTCAATACCGGTTAGTGGTACTCAACAATATACGGCGATTGAGACATTCAGCGATGGGACAACTCAGGACAGGACAGCGGCCTCCGCCTGGACTTCACCTGATCTCTCCGGTTCTGGCGTTGCCACAATCTCGAACAGCAGCCCCACTATCGGCGTCGCTACCGGCGCTGCCATCGGCACATCGACCATCACTGCCAAATACACTGTTGGCGGTATCACCAAGACCGCGACAGCCATATTGACCGTGAACGCCGCAACATCGGCGTCGTTTAAGGTGACGCCTGCAACGGCCTCAATAACGATTAATGGTGGTTCCCAACAATTTGTGGCGATTGAGACATTTAGCGATGGGACAAGCTACGACAGGACAGTGGCCTCCGCCTGGACTGCAGTTGATCTCGTCCCCGTCGGCGCCGCTGGCGTTGCCACAATCTCGAACACCAGCCCCACTATCGGCGTTGCTACCGGTGTTAACCGCGGCACATCGACCATCACTGCCACATACACTGTTAGCGGTATCACCAAGACCGCGACAGCCATATTGACCGTAACCGCACCCAATCCCGGACCAGCAGCCCCAGGACCGGATCTTAAAACGGTTGCCCCATACGGAATTATAGCGTGGGACGCGATCACCATCAATGCCGGCAGCCATATCTATGGCAATGTCGCGTTACCCGGGGGCGTTATGGCGAGTGTTGTCGGACCTGGCACTAAGGATGGTGGAGTTGCGCCACACCTGACGGCATCGGCCGTGACCAACAGTGCCGGTGTGACCCCAGGAGAAATAAACACTACAGATAACGGCACCTTAACTCCCGCGCAGCTGACTCAGCTTCAAACGGACTTGAAGTCAGTGTACGACGACCTCATGGCACGCGCGGCGCCAGTGACTCCGCTCACGACAATAGCTTCGGCGGCTGGGAAAAACGGCGGTACTTTCCCCGCAGCTGCACCAGATCTAAGCGGGTATGTCCTCAGCCCTGGCATCTTTACTACTGCCGGCACATATGGGCTCAGTAATACCTCAGGCCCTCTCGTGCTCGATGCAGGGGGAAATCCGGATGCAGTCTTTATCATCCGGTCAACAGGACTTGGCATATCCGGCCTCACCTCGACAACGGGCAGTGTTCTCCTGCAAAATGGCGCCCAGTCGAAAAACATTTTTTGGGTGATGGACAATTTAACTGTTGGGGGAGGCACCTTCTTCCAGGGAACCGTAGTCGCCGGTCATGTTATTACGTTGAACACGTTCGCCAACGTGCAGGGCAGAATGTTGGCGGGAGCGCTCAGTGCTGCGAGCGGCGCGATTACCTTATCGGGTACCAACGTCATTACGGTGCCTCAGTAAGGCATGAGGTATTAGGCGTGAAAACAGGCAAAAAGGGAAGACAGGTTATTTTTCATAATTCGGGCCTGTCTCCCTTTTGCCTCGCTACAACGCCTCGTTCTTTGGGCACAGAGAGATATTCTTTCCGGCTTTTTCCCAGAGCCGGAAAGGCAACAACAAAACATAACAACAGTATGAAGGAGGATATACAATGAAATCAATGTATCGCGCAGTGATGATTTTAGCTGTCTTTGTTTTATTACTACCCTTGTCTGCCCGAGCCGAGATAAGGGCGGGAAGTTTTGAGGTGAATCCGTACGTAGGTTACAATTTCTTCGAACACCAACAGAATCTGAATAGCGCGCCCGTTATTGGCGCACGGCTGGGCTACAATATCACAAAATATTTTGGTATTGAAGTCGGCGGGCAATTTCTAAGGACTAACGTGAATGACAAGGCAAAAATGGATAACACGGAAGGACAGTTCGGATATCCTATGGACAGAGAGGACCTTTATTTTTACCATATCAATGCCATCGTCCACATCCTTCCCGATAGTAAATTCACGCCCTTTATCGTTGCCGGTTTCGGAGGAGCCCACTATAGTCCAACAATATCGACCAGGGACATGGCTGCTTTTAATGTCGGCGTGGGAGCGAAATTCTCGCTGACGGAGAATATCGCGCTGAGAGTTGATGTCCAGGATTACATCGTTACCGAAATTATGCAGGAAACCTACCATAATATCGGCGTTACCGCGGGTATTGCTTTCTCTTTCGGCGGGTCCAAACCGGCCCCTGTTTTGAAGCGTGAACCGGTGGCCGAACCCGCACCCGCACCCGCACCGGCGCCCGTAGTTGAAGAGAAAGTTGTCATCGTGGTGGCGTCTGAACCAAAGCTCGAGGAAAAGGTTGTGGTGGCCGCGGCTGAACCGAAAATCATTATCCTGGCGTTTGAGGACATCCATTTTGATTTCGATAAGTCAACCCTGAAACCGGAAGCGCAGATAATTCTGAAAAGGAATATCCAGATTCTGAAAGATAACCCTAAAGCCAAAGTCCGCATTGCAGGGTACACCTCTGCTTCCGGCACTGAAGAGTATAACCAGAAGTTGAGCGAAAGAAGGGCAAAAGCTGTCCAGGTATTCCTCATTAACGAAGGCGTCATTACACCAGACAGGCTTTCCACAATCGGCTATGGCGAAACACACCCGGCCATGTATGAAGCAGCGCCTAAAGAGCTTTACTCCAAAGCAGCAATGGCGAACATGAGAGTTCTTTTTGAGATTATCGTGAGATAAAAGCATCGGGTTTTAGTTTCGAAAAGGTGTTTTACGTAGTTTTTGTAGAGACAGGTCTCAGACCTGTCTCTACTCGTTTAAGCAACAAACGTGCGTCTGTTTTTGTCCCTTCCCGTCCTCAATTTATCCCTCAGTATGCTGAGGCTCCACCAAATACTGAGGCCAAAAGAATTCTTTCATACTTCCGGGCTCTTCTCTCTTGTTGATCCAACCCCATGTTATTGAAGGATGAATCCAAACTTCTCACTCTCTTTCGGCTATTGGCAGGCTACTTGCTATTACATTGTCCATGATACGCCACAACTAAGGATTGCAAAGGGCATGAAGCCTTTGGTGTAGTAAAATAGTTCAAAAAACCACAGCAACAACAATAAGGAGAACTCAATGAAACATGTATTCAGAATCAAGATTATGGCGTTCGCCGTGGCCGTCGCGGCAACTACAATCATCGCGGGATGCGCAAACGCCCCGTTGCGAACAGAAGCATCAACATCGGGAATCCGCGCCGCCGAGGAGGCCGGGGCCGCCAAAGTACCGCAAGCCTCGCTTCATTTGCAACTAGCCAGGGAGGAACTGGCGCAGGCGAGAGAGCTGTCTGCGAAAGGCGAGAAGGACAAGGCCGCATCGATGCTGTTGCGGGCCGAAGCGGACGCCGAGCTGGCTGTCGTATTGTCCCGCGAGGATGCTGAAAGGACAGAGGCCAATGCAGCCGTGGCGCGTGTACGCCAACTTCGCCAGGATAACCCCTAACCTAAACCTTTTATTTGAATCATAACCCCATAAGGAGGTTTTCATGAAAACGAAACAATTCTTTTTTATAGTCATATTGGCCGCGCTCTTCGCCGGCTGTGCAACCATGCCGCCCAATGAACTTGTCAACGCCCGACAGGCCTACAGGATCGCAAGCGAAGGACAGGCTGCCGAACTGGCGCCTGCGGAATTACACAAGGCACAGGATGCGCTCAACCTGGCGGAAAAATCATTTCTGAAAGAACCCGACTCGGCCAAAACAAAAGATCTGGCTTACGTCGCCCAGCGCAAGTCTGAGCTGGCGAGAGCGGTTGGCGCCATGAACGCCGATAAGTCACTCAAGGATAGAGCGGGCGTAGCTTTCGAGAAGAAACAGACTGAAATCGTCAAGCAGGGAAAGCAGGATCTGAGAGATTCCGAGAAGCAGACAGCCGAAGCACGGGCTGACCTCGACAAGCAAGTCGCGCTCAAAGAAGCGAAGGAAAAATCCGACGCCGAGCTCGCAGTAGTCCAGGCAAACAAGGAAAAGGCGGATGCTGCCTTGCTGAAGCAACAAGCCGATGCGGCCAACCAGGCCAGGCAAGACTTAAGAGATTCCGAGCAGCGGACGGCCGACGCACGGGCTGAACTCGCCAGGATCGGAGCGGTCAAGGAAGAGGAACGTGGACTGGTTGTCACACTCTCCGGGGGCGTCCTCTTTCGATCCGCCGAGTCAACCCTGTTGATCTCAGCGCGGGTAAAGCTTGACCAGGTGGCCAAGGCGTTGCTGTCGGTCCGCGAGCGCAACATCATCGTGGAAGGGCACACCGATTCCCAGGGATCTGAGTCATACAACCAAGGTCTTTCACAACGCCGGGCCAATACGGTCCGCGATTATCTCGTTCAGAGAGGCTATCCAGCCGACCGCATTCAGGCCCAAGGAATGGGCAAGGGCAGGCCCATCGCCAACAACGCTTCACCTGAAGGGCGCGCCAATAACCGCCGCGTCGAGATCGTCATCGAACACGTCAAATGAAGTCATCCAGCCGGTAGGCTGAATAAAGGGAAAAGGGAGGTTCTATGAGACCAAAGACCATTATTGCGATTATACTGATTGCTATAGGGATCGTGGCATTCGCCTACCAGGGCATCACTTACACAACTCGAGAGAAAGTTGTCGATCTCGGCCCCATCCAGATGACGGCGGAGAAAACCAAGACGATTCCCCTGCCGCCCATCCTGGGGGCTATCGCGCTCGTGGGCGGCATCGTGCTGCTGGTGGTGGGAGGCAGGAAAGTCTAAATAGACCAACAAACAAATCGAAATTCTAAAGGAGAATACCATGAAATCCAGTACGAGAGATAAGGCGGAAGGCATGTTTCATCAAGTGAAGGGAAAAATCAAGGAAGTCGCCGGCGACCTGACCGATAATCCAAAGCTGGAAGCTGAAGGCACCGGTGAAAAGATGGTTGGCAAGGCTCAGGAAAAAATGGGTCAGGTCAAGAAGGTTTGGGGGAAGTAGTGCGAGCATTTCGGGCGATTATTGTTGCGCTCCTCGTGAGTGTGGGAATCTCCGCCGCCAGCTGGGCCCTTGCCCAGGAAGACGGCAGCCCGTATTCCCTGAAGAGCGACAAAACATTGCTCACGGAAAAATCCAGGGAGACAACAAAGGGACTGAACTGGGAAACAGGCGAAGGCAAGAGCTATCTGATCCCGGCCCTGGAAATCCCGGCCTTCCTCCTTCTGCTCAATGTGTACGATAGGTTTGCCTACCCCAATGATATGGAGGATGGGAAAAAAGTCTATGACTCAACCCTGTCCACCTTCTGGGACCATCTTATCCACGGACCCTGGGGGATTGATCAGGACGCCTTTGCCATGAACCAGTTCGCCCATCCGTATCAGGGATCGATGTACCAGGGCTTCGCGCGATCGGCAGGACTGAACTACTGGGAATCGCTCCTTTACACCAACCTAGGCAGCTTTTTGTGGGAAACAGCCGGAGAAACCACAAACCCGTCCATCAATGACCAGATCGCGAGCGGTATTGGCGGAAGCTTCTTCGGCGAGGCGCTTTTCCGGATGGCCGGCCTCGTGCTGGAAGGCAATGGCGACAAACCGGGGCTATGGCGAGAGCTGGGCGCAACAATGATTTCACCTCCCACGGGGATTAACCGTTTTGTCTTTGGAGAACGTTTTAAAGCCATATACCCCAGTCATGATCCGGCCACCTTCTGGCGCTTGCGACTTGGCTTAAGCCTGACATCGAACCTGAACGATCGGGGCAGTTCGAGCACCATTAACCGGACTGAAGCATCCGGGGACTTTCTGATGGCTTATGGACTTCCCGGAAAGCCAGGCTACACCTATAAGCGCCCCTTCGACTACTTCCATTTTGAATTCACAACCCTCGGAACCATGGATAACCCCTTCGAGAACGTCATGATTCGCGGCCTCCTTCTCGGAAAGGATTACAAGGCGGGCAACTCTTATCGCGGGATATGGGGGCTCTATGGCGGCTATGACTATATATCGCCGCATATTTTCCGTGTCTCCAGCACCTCCGTCTCTCTCGGCACGACCTTTCAATGGTGGCTCTCCAAAGCGGTAGCGCTCCAGGGATCGGTCCTCGGAGGTGTCGGTTACGCTGCGGCCGGTAATGTCACCCAGGTGGGCCTACGCGATTACCACTATGGCGTAGCCCCGCAGGGGCTTCTCGCACTCCGTCTCATCATGGGAGATCGGGCCATGATCGATTTAACAGGACGCGGGTATTATTTGACAGGTGTAGGCGGCGATGACCCCGGGGGACGGGAGGCTATCGGCCGCCTGAATATGGGACTCACCGTTCGCGTATACGGCAGACACGCTCTCGGGCTCCAATACGTCGCATCCCTTCGTGATGCGCGCTACCCCGACCAGCCCGACAGTTACCAGACCGTGGGAACCGTCAGCCTTGTTTACACGTTACTTGGCGACATCGGATTCGGCGCTGTCGAGTGGCGCAGCGCTGACAGCCGCTGAGCATAGAAAGATCGGACATGGGAAGGAACAAATACTTGGATTGTCCAAGGATTGGAGCCCCGACCTAAACCCATGTGAAGCGTGAAGCGTGAAGCGTATCTCGCGGCTCCCGCAAGGCGGATCACGAGATACTCAAACACCTCGCAGCAAACTGCGGAGAATTGACGTTCGTCCAGCAACAGCGGGATTAAATGGTCCAAGACCAAAAAAGACGGATAGGATCACTGTTGTGAAGCGGTGATCAAAGAACCTCAACAAATTAAATAAAAGGAGACAGATTATGAAAAGAAAGACTAATGCATTTGCTTTGCAAGCCACACTCGTTTTGGTGATGGTGGCGTTTCTATCCACTATTTTTTTAGCTGGCGCAAATAATTCTTTTGCAGCCTCAGGCAAAAAGAAATCGCAGGACATGACGCGAACCTCTGCTGTCGAGCATACCGAAGCCCAGCTCAAACAGCTTCAAGGCTCGCTGAATATCACCGAGGCCCAGCAAGAATTATGGAACAACCTCGCGCAGGTGATGCGGGAAAATGCGAAAGACATGGACGCCATTAAAAAGGACAGGGCTGAAAAAACTGAACCCATGAACGCAGTCGAGCATATGAAATTCCACAGCCAGATTACCCAATCGCATTTAGCTCAAATGAACAAACTCATCCCGCCTTTCGAGGCGCTCTATGTCAGTATGTCGGATGAACAAAAGAAAATTACCGATACAACATTCCGGACAGGAAAATATGGTAAACACAAGAGACACAACAAGAAATGATCGGTAATATTACACAAAGCCGTTATTCAATAATAACTGTAACATTTTAATATCATAACCGGCATAAGGGGCCGTAACGAAATGGATAGAAATGTAACAGTTATTTCTTAACGGTCCCTAACTAAAGATTGACGCCAAACAGGCGATTGGAATCGATCCAGAAATGGAGGAACTTTATGAAAACATCACGTAAATGGAATTTCAAATCCATAGCAGGCAATTTGATGATGGGGCTTGCTTTAACCGCCATGGTCGGCAGTATTGGTGTGGCGCCGGCCTTCGCCAAAAATGACCATAAATCTTATAACAAGCATGACAATGGGCGTTATGAGAAAAGAGGTCATGGGCATTATAAGCGCGGCCATTATGTGCAAAGGAGACCTGTTTACCGGTCTTATGATTACTATGGCCACAGGGAACGAGTATATTATCCGCCGCCGCCGGTTGTCTATGCACCGCCACCACCACCGGGCGTTCGTATCTTTTTCCCGCCCATCTTTATTCATCCGTGAGTAAACGTATCTCGTGAAGCGTATCTCGTGAAGCGCGAAACACAAGATACGCTCACGCCCCCCTCAAGGGGGATTACGAGATACACTTCACGCTTCACGAGATGCGAAAAGTTATCAATGAACTTAAACAAATAAATTTTAATGGAGGCATTGTTATGAAAAGAATAAGTTGTGGGTTGATATTTTTGTCGATGTTTCTTTTGTTGTTTACCGGTTGCGCGACCTTTAAACCGGTTGATCTTAATCCGCGGATTAACTCAGGGCAATTGGTTCAGAAAACGAATAATTTCGTTGTCCTGTTTGACAAATCCGCTTCGATGAATGCTAGGCACGGCAAACCGCGGTTTGAGGGCAATCCAACCCACCTGATCTATGCAAAAGATACCACAAAAAACATGATTGCGACGATGCCGGATATCAGCCTGAACGCAGGACTTCGGACCTTCTGGGCGGAAAAAACTGTTCTTATTTATGGAATGGCGCCACTGAACAAAGAAGATTATACGAAGGCAGTAAACTCTATCGAAATGGTCAATAGTAGAACTGATCTTGGAAAAGCTATTACGGCGGCAGGCAATGATCTTAGAGGGGCGCCGGGTAATTCGGCTCTTATTGTTGTCAGTGATTTTGACAAAAGTCCGGTTGAGGGTGACATTAAAAACGTACCTGACATTAGAAACGAATTTATCATAGACGCCATCACCAAAATGAACGCAGAATATGGCGATAAACTCTGCGTTTATGCCATTCAGTTAGGTTATACACAAGAGGGGAAAGACCTTTCCGAACAAATTGTGCAGAATGTGGCGGGCGGTTATACCATCAATGCTGATAGACTTGAAAACCCTGCCGTCATGGCCACTTTTGTGGAAAAAATAATCTCCGGCAACTGCGATCGTTATCAACGCTATGTTGCCAAACCGGTGGAGAAGGTCGTTATCGTCGCGGATGAACCGATTGTACAGGAAAAGATCGTTGCCGCTGTGGCGGCCGACAAGGTCATTATCCTTGCGTTTGAGGATATCCATTTTGATTTCGACAAGTCCATCCTCAAACCTGAAGCGCGGGCGATCCTGAAAAGAAACATCCAGGTGCTGAAGGATAATCCTAAAGCTAAAGTCCGCATTGCAGGGTACACTTCTGCTTCCGGCACGAATGAATACAACCAGAGTTTAAGCGAAAGAAGAGCAGCTGCCGTCCAGGAATACCTCATTAGCGAAGGCCTCATTACTTCGGACAGGCTTTCCACAATCGGCTATGGCGAAACAGATCCGGCAATGTACGAAGCCGCGCCTAAAGAGCTTTACTCCAAAGAAGCAAAGGCAAATATGAGAGCTCTTTTTCAAATAATTGTGCAATAGAAAAAAACGTGAAGCGTATCTTGTGAAGCGTGAAGCGCAAAACACGAGATACGCTCACGTCCCCCGCAAGGGGGATTACGAGATACGCTTCACGCTTCACGATTCACGAACTTGAGGAGAAGTAACCCATGCGCAATAAGATAGCGATTGTTCTGGTTATAGCCGCGTTCATTGCCGCCTGTGCGGCCAAAGCACCAAGGCCTGTGGTTTTCCAGACTCCGACAAGACATATCGATTACATGAAAGAGGTAAAACCAATCTTAGACAAGCGCTGTGCGGTATGCCATTCCTGTTACAATTCTCCTTGCCAGCTCAAGCTCGACTCTTTCGAGGGCGCCGACCGCGGTGCTTCGAAAAAAGCTGTTTACAATGGCTCGCGACTGAGATCCATGGATCCCACCCGTCTCTTCACGGACGCCCAATCGACCGAAGAATGGCGTAAGAAAGAATTCTTCAGTGTGACCGACAGCAAAGCAACAGGCGGGTCAAACGATTCCATTATGATTGAGATACTATCCCACAAGATAAATAATCCAAAAAGCGTCGGGGAGTATAAGTCTGAAGCCGACGATCTGACCTGTTCCCAAAACCCCGAAGAACTCGGGGGGTACCTGGAAAAACACCCGAACCGCGGCATGCCCTTCGGATTTCCTGCGCTCAAGCCCGAAGAATTCGATATCATCGCGGGCTGGTTGGTTTCGGGCGCGAAAGGGCCGGATGCGAAACAGCAGGAGGCGCTGATCACACCGAAAGCAAGCGATGCTCTGGCCATCAAACAATGGGAAACCTTTCTCAACCAGGACGACGCCAAGCACGCCATGACCGCGCGCTATCTCTATGAGCATCTTTTTCTGGCCCATATTAAGTTCGGCACACCTACGAACGAATACTATGAACTGTTCCGCTCGAAGACGCCGCCCGGCGAACCTGTTGATTTGATCGCCACCGTGCGTCCCTATGACGACCCCGGTGCTCCCCGGATCTACTATCGCTTCCGCA
Source organism: Smithellaceae bacterium (assembly GCA_030690945.1). GTDB lineage: Bacteria > Desulfobacterota > Syntrophia > Syntrophales > Smithellaceae > UBA8904. Next base: position 19,772 of record JAUYFM010000026.1, read on the forward strand.
AGATTCATTCCACCATCGTCCATAAGACCCATATGGTATTTGACATGGATGATGCCAAATTGCTTCGCATCAAGGAACTTTTTATCAAGCCCGAATGGTTGCAGCGTCCGCATACGGTGGGGTATGACAAGAAAATGAGCGCCAATCCTTTTGCCGCCTTTGAACAGATACCCCCGCGCTCGCGCTACCAGTTCCTGTTGGACAACGCGCATTATATTATCATGACCTTCATCCACGGTCCGGTCTGCAAAGGTCAAATCGCCCTCAATGTGATCAATGATCATTTCTGGGTCATGTTCGTGGATCCCGAATACGATCTGAGCGTGGCATATCCGGCCTTTCTCAGACTGCACAGCGACAAACTGCGCATGCCGATTGAAATCGGCAGTGACATGCGCGTCTTTAATGCGCTGACCGACGAACATAGGAAGGCCGCTGTTGCGTTTTATAAAGCGAGGCAGGATTATTACACATCACATCACTATGCCGGTCTCGGCTATGAATCCCTCTGGAAGGGAAACAAGGCCGCGGATGCGCCGCTTTTGACCGTCTATCGGCATTTTGACAGCGCGTCCGTGTATAAGGGGGTACTGGGAAATTTGCCGAAAACGATGTGGGTGGTGGACTATCCCCTGCTGGAACGCATCTATTATGCGCTGGTTGCCGGATTTGATGTGTATGGCACGGCAGGTCACCAGTTGGCGCTCAGGCTCTATATGGATCATCTGCGTGTGGAAGGCGAAAGCTATTTCCTGAATTTTCTGCCCGCAGCCCTGCGACAGGAGGTCATGCAATCGTGGTATAAAGGAATTGATCTCAAAAAAATTGATTACTATTCTTCCGCAATGCCTGCGAATATTTCCTTTATGACGAACGAGCCCACGCGTGAGTTCATCGAATATATGGTGAACCAACACATTTTTCCTGCAACAAATATCGCCTTTGATGCTGTGAACTATGAACGGACAGACATTGTCTATCGCGGCTTGCCGGATAAATACACAACGAAGGATGGCATCCTCAAGGCTTTTCGTGCCATATCCAAACCCGGCACGCCATTTTTCATATTGATGAATGATCACAATATCCAAGTCGCCTACATGAGGATCCGCTTGAAAAATGGAAAAGATCTGGCGATCTCCATCGTGATCAATCAATGGCACAGCAATGTTACCCATATGTTCGGTGAAAAGGCCCAACTCGATGTGGCAAAGAACAGCGCCGATTTTATTACCGGCCTTATCGGATCCTACCCCAACTACTTTTTTGATGTCCGTGAAGAAGACCTGCCCGACTTTATTAATCTCCTGGCTCATTTTAAGAAAAGCCCGCTAGATTATGAGCGGCTGGCCAGGTATGGCGTCAACCGGGCGGAAGACCGGCTCTGGGATACATATGACTGGTTTCAAAAGCGATTCTATGAGGATGAACCCGTAAACGGTGGACTGTTCGATTTGAACAGGTACTACTACCTCGCTAAATGAACAGAGAACCTGGGTTGGCCAAGGTTGGTTCAAATCTCTGATTTGAACCATAATGCTAAGCGCCAATCCAGAGAGGTTCAAGTCGGAGACTTGAGCCACCAATACGAAGCCATGAAACAAACTATATAACTTTAAGAGGAGACAGCTCATGGATTATATGAAGAACATTCTTGCAGTCAGTTGGCTGACCCCAAAGTGCAGTAAAACAATACAGGTTGGAATTTCATTATCCGCAAAATATCAGGCTGAACTTTCCGTCGTTCACGTTATGGATACAACGTGGCTCAAGGGGTGGAGCATCCCCATGGTGTCCATGGAAGAAGAGCGTAAACGGGAGATGGAAAAGAATCAAGAAGATCTGCATAATATTATCAGCATTGAAAATAAAAAGGACATGATCATTAAAGAATTTGTCAGGGAAGGCACCCCTTCCGAGGTCATCCTGAAACTCATTGAAGAAGAAAACATTGATCTGCTTATCCTCCGCAGCCAGGAAGAAAGCCGACTGGAACGCCTGCTGGTCGGAGGAAGTAACGATGAAATCATCAGAGCGATGCCCTGCTCAATTTTTCTGGTAAAACAAGAACCATACGTTCTGGATGACAATGAGGAGGTCAATGATGAGTAAACAAAAGAGCGACATTCCAGTTGATTCAAGTACCAAAAGTCCCATCCACGGCAATTAATGGATTTCTTCTAATCCAGCGAAGGAGAAAAATAATGAATAAAAAGATCCAATGGATAGTTTGTTTGTTTCTTACAGGGCTGGCAATAGTTCTGCCGGCCTGGGCTGCAACCACGCCGCCCGTTACAGTAGGCCGCGTATACCATATCGAAGGGGACCTGCTCCGTTATGTTCCTGAGGAGAAAGATTGGGTGGCCATGGTCAAAGACGCACCCTTCGGTACAGGGGATGCACTCTTTTCAGGCACCCAGGGGATGGCGGAGATGATTGTCCCCAACGGGACCTGGCTCAGGCTCGGCAACAGCACGCAGATCCAGTTCATCGCCCTCGACGCGGATCTGTCCGAGGTGGACGTGGCGGAGGGCGTGGCGAGGTTCTATAACAAAGGCGCAAAAACGGTCATCAAAACCACCAGTCCCTTCGGGTATGTCCTGGCCGATCCCGGAACGGTCTTCGACGTTTACGTGGGTGACAACTCGGTCGAAGTCATCGCGGTAAAAGGCAAAGTCAGTTTCATCCACACGGCGACCGATGCCCGATACGACGTGGCGGCCGGCTCCGCATCAATCCTCGCCGATGCCGGTCAGGTGTCATCAGGCGAAGGAGCTATCGATCCCGAATGGAACAAATGGAACAAAAAACGTGAAAACACCTGGGCAGCGAAGGCCCGGATGACGGGTCGCTCGGTCAAATATCTTCCATCCAACCTCCAGGGCGAGTCATATGCCCTGGAAGAAAACGGCAGATGGGAAAGCGTCCCTTATGAAGGCTCATCGCGATGGTTCTGGCGGCCTACCAGCGTAGCCGTGGGATGGTCGCCTTTCACCGCGGGTCGCTGGACCGACTGGAATGGGGACCAGGTGTGGATCCCGGCAGAGTCATTCGGTTACGTCACCCACCATTACGGCAACTGGATCTATACGCGGAATTCCTGGTACTGGGCCCCGCCGGTAGCGAACTTGCGTGTGCGCCGTCCCATGCTGCTGGACATTGGTTTCTTCTGGTCGCCCGGAAGGGTTTCCTGGATTCACCATGACAACTATGTGGGATGGGTGCCTCTGGCGCCACGCGAAACATACTACAGCCACCGCAGATGGGGAGGCCGCCATGACGTGGTCGTCACCAACAACATCACCCGGATCAATATCAATATCGGAAGCTATGCCTACGCAAGACATGCCGTCGTCGTTCCCCGGGATAATTTCTACCGTGTAAACAATTACAAGACTGTCAGTGTGACCAATATCAGCAACACCACGATTATCAACAACTATCGTGCGGCGCCGGTCGTCAATAACACCGTGATCAACAATTACACGACAAACAAAGAGCGGCACAGCTTCACGAACGAAAAGGTAAAAGAAAAACCCCACAACACGGTGATCAGCCGAATTGAGAAAAACGCACCCGTTATTCAGAAGGGCAAGAAAGAAAACGCTGTTGTTGTCCTGGAACAGGTTAAGCATATTAAGGAGGGTAAGGTCAACCGCGAAGCCCGTATCGAAGCGCCCAAAAGTACAAACCATATCGTACCGACAAATGAAGTGAACCGGCCGAAATCGGAAATAAAACTTCAGCAGAGAGATATCAAAACCGGTGGAAAGCCAAATCAGCCTCTAAGACCACAACAAGTGAGCCCTGCGAGCCCTGCGAAACCTGCACAGCCTGATAGTCGTGTGCCCAGCGTTACCGACAGGGAAAAACGGCCGATTCCAGTTCTGGATGAAAAGGACAAAAAGCCTGATGGTCGTGTGCCCAGTGTTACCGACAGGGAAAAACGACCGATTCCAATCCTGGATGAAAAGGACAAAAAGCCTGATGGTCGTGTGCCCAGTGTTACCGACAGGGAAAAACGACCGATTCCAATCCTGGATGAAAAGGACAAAAAGCCTGAT
>JAUYFM010000059.1 GCA_030690945.1 Smithellaceae bacterium
GGCTTCTAAAAGACTTGCGTTAGAAAAGAAAAACAACTAAATAAAACTCCGTTCTGCCGACACTGGGGTGGGGGATTTTGACCCGGCCACGGATGGGGGATTTTCAAGTGGCCATCCGGGATATGCTTCTGTGACTAATACCGCGATATCACCTTTGCATTTTATTAGATCCTGCTTTAACTTATCTATCCAATCATTGGAATAATTCTTCGTCCTCTTACTTTCATATACAATTGATCCACATTCCTGCTGCATTGAATTTATAACAATTTGAATGGTATCTGCGCCACGAACTCCTTTCGGCACTTCTAGAATTCTATCAAAAAGATAAGTTTTCGATAAAAGTTCCTCTAATGCTAATTCCTGTACCTCACCTTGAAGTTGCATGGATCCTTGTTCTGCTTTTCGTTTCATTTCCTCAGCAAGTTTTTTATTGTCGTCTATTTGCTTAAGAAGTTTAATTTTCTCGAATTCGAATCCTGCTCTTTCCTTCGCACGGGCTTTATCTTCAATCTCTTTTTGCCGCTCAAGAATTTGTTTTTCTACCTGCAGACCAATGTCTTCTTGTTTTTCTCTCAAGTCGTTTTCAAGTCTTAAAAGTGCAACTTCTTTCTCCTTTAGACTTTTATTTTCGGATTTTCGTTTTTCATTCTCTTCTTGAAGTGATTTGATTTTTTCTGCATAAGTTTCAAGCGCTGTCTTTTCAATCTTTTCCTTTTCCTGATCTAATATTTTAGCAAGTTCAGCCTTCAATATTTCGTCTTGTTTATCTTTTTGTTTCTGAAGGTTTTGCTTTTCTTCTTCTAATTTTTTCTTTTCCTGATTGAATACCTCAGATTGTTCCGCAATCTTTTTTTCATACTCACTTTTAAAGTGGGCTTCAAGTTGTCCGGAAATTGCTTTTTCCACATCAAAACTATGTCCACAATTAGGGCATTTAATTTTATTATTCATAATCATTCTCCATTAATTACGATACATGTTTTGGTCAAGCATATAACAATAATCTGAATTTTACCGCTAGACCAAAAGGTCTTAGTCAATGTGCAAAACAGCAAAAACAGCAATAGTTAATCCTGAGCCAGCAACTTGAATATTCAGTTCTATACTTTATAATCGCGTATCCAGTCCTTGAAGATTTTTTCGAACTTAATCATTCTGTAGACTAGGTCATCTTGTATTTCATCCCACTTATCTTTATCACCTATACCTCCTTTATCAGAGTAAGATAAAATCAAACGGCTATTGATCGGATCTTTTTCTACCGGTTTCCATACGATTTTTAGCTCTGGATATTTTTTGTTAATGTCCGAACTCACAGAAAGTAGTTCCTGATATATTTTTTCTGTTTCCTCGACGCGGCCTCTAATATTGATAGTGCATTGCACCCATGTTTTATCAGCAGTACCAACATAGCCAAGACTAACACCTGATTTACCTATCCCTGTATGGATTCCATTCCGCTTTGCTACAACTGAAATATTTTTAAATAGGTTCGTTTTTTCATCAGATTTATCTAAAAGAGAATCCCAAAACTTGAATCTTTCTTTAGTAACTGAATTCCCGCATTTTCTCATGATCTTATCCTCCATTCAGTAAAATTCGTTGCAGTAATATGCTGTTGTTAATGATAACACTTCTCATGAAAAATTAAACATCATGCTTATGTATGTACTAGGTCATTAAACCAGTGGAGCTCCTCTGTTTTATAGTCAAACGTGATGATCTCTCCATTTTTTACGTGTTCAAGAACTCTCTCCCAAACTAACTTGTGGCCTATACTTTTCACACTATCTTGTTCAAGAAACTTTAATACATCCTCTTCACTTAATATTTTTGTGGTTTCTGTAATCATATTCAAATACACCTCCTTTCATGTGATTTTGGTTGCAGTATACAAGGGGATAAAAACAAATGAAAGAAGAGAGATAAGCATCGACAGTGGCTCTCAGTGATGCTTTACGATTGTTTGTTTATTACCCCGTGATAAATAAGGAAAGGGGCTTTATTCATCCGGTTATTGCTACAGACCGGGTGGTATTTCCGGGAAAAATCCTGATTCGACATTGCTAATGATCTTCTTTGCTTTCCGTAGATCGCTGCGGAACACTCTCTGGACATCGACATCATTACACCTTTTATAAGGGTCAATCTCTGCAATAATCTGTTTTATACTTAATCCCATTTGTTTCCGATCATATATTCCCAGGTATCGCTTAAGTTCATCAAAGCGGACACGACTGACAGGCATATAAAATCTCCTAAAATAGAAATTTGACGAGATGAACTTATCATCCTTTTTCCACTTTGCTCGAACGTCTGCTATTTTTTTGGAAATATCATCCATTGTAATTTTTCCAACCATGGGTATTGCAATGAAGAGATAATTATTTTCTTCTTCAGTCAGGATTTTGATTATTTCTTTTGGTTCTGGATTTTTTCCTCTCTCTTTTTTGATTAGTTCGCATTCTTCCAAAAAATAAGGAAACTTTTTGTGGGCATTCAGGTCATTCAAGACAATCATTGGGACGGAGAAGTTTATCTTTTCTTGCTCTTTCCACCAATCATCGAATGAACCAACATATATATCCCCAAATGACAACCAGTTGCGCTCCATATCTTTCACTATCACGGCTGCAATAATACCTCGTTCCTCCATAGGAAGTCCTGACTCGAAAAGTTGCCTTATGAATTTATTTTCCTTACGCGATTCTTTCGATAATATATGTCGCATATTTTTTATCAGATATTCTTTGCCCTTCTTTTTGCGCACATCACATATGACTTTTCTTACAGAATCGCAGTAAACTTTATATTTATCACTTCTCTCTAAATAGTCCCACCAAAGTCGATAGACTTCTTTCTCAGAGATCTTTCTTTCATCTATTTTCATCATGATTGTCTCCATTATCGAGCTTCTTCAGAATAGGATCATCAGCCAAAAAAACATTCGTGGTTTCAGTCTCGTCATCAAAAACAAGAATTGCCGATTTGTCTTTCAGTTTGGATTTTACCTGTTTGATATTTGTTTTCCAGGAAGCCTCAACAGCGCCATAATCAGTTCCATTTCTGGAAATGAATTCTTCGATGACTCCCTCATCGCCCACGCCCACCAATTCATCATCCAGCAACACCCAAAGAAGTGCATAAGTCCGCTAGTAATAGTGGGCTTATTCTTGTCATTCGTCCAAAGATATGCCCTGATGAAAGCGTCATAATGCACCTTATGTCCTGTCCAGTCTTTGGAGAGCGGTGTAGTCGTCTTGCGTATATTCTGATTACTAAATGATTTTATAACCCTTCTCCTTGAAAATGCGCAGGCAGGCATTCACTGCATCCGTATCATAGAGAAGACCCTTGTTCCTGGTAATCTCTTCCAAAGCTGCATCAAGCCCCAAAGAAGGCCGATATGGACGGTGTGTCGCCATGGCTTCCACCACATCGGCTACCGACAGAATCCGGGACTCCACGAGAATGTTGTCTCCGGTCAAACCATTGGGATACCCGGACCCGTTCATCCGTTCATGATGCTCAAGGACCATCCGCGCAACAGGCCAGGGAAATTCAATGTCCTTCAGAATATCATACCCGGATTGAACATGAGTTTTAATCAGGCTGAACTCCAGGTCTGTCAATCTCTTTGGCGTGCTGAGGATCTCAGAAGGAACGGAAACTTTTCCAATGTCATGGATAATGCCGGCCATACGGAGACCTTCTATCCGCTCACCGGAGAGTCCCATCTCTCTGGCGATGGTACGAGCAAGATCGGCCACACGGTTTTGATGGCCTGCTGTATAGGGGTCTCTCGTTTCAACCAACGAGGCGATGGCCCGAACAGTTCCTCCAAGGGCCTTTCTCAGGCGATCAACACTCTCTTTTCGGTCCGTGATGTCTTCAATAATCCCATCAACATATAGGAGTTGCCTGTTCTCATCAAGAACCACCTGCATGGTCCGATATACCCAGACCTTGCTTCCATCCTTCCTGTACCACTGAAGTTCATCGTTCTTTGCGAAGCCCTGCCGTTCTATAAACTCTATGACGTTTCTGCGTTCTTCAGGATGGACATAGATTTGATGGGCGATATCGGTAATGCCTTCTATCAGTTCCTCTGGGGAATCGTATCCCAGTATTCGTGCCATGGCCTGATTGACCATGATGAATCTCCCTTCAGGCGTTGCTCGGTAAATCCCCTCCTGAGCATTCTCAAAAACGGTCCGGTAGTTTTTTTCAGCCTGTCGAAGCTGTTCCTCCGTCCGTTTACGCTCCGTAATATCCCGGGTAAACCCCCGAAATCCGATCGGCTTGCCTTTGGCATCTTTGATAAGAGATGCTGAAGCTTCGTTAAAACCTTTTGTCCCGTTCTTTCTGATAATTTCGGCCTCTAGTGACTTGATGGGTTCACCAGTTTTGTAGAGCCTTTTGAATATTTGATTTGTTTTTTGAGCGTTTTTCTCATCTTGATACTGCCGGTTATTCATTCCAATGCATTCCTCTCTGGAATATCCGATAATATTGCTCTCCGCATCATTAAACGAAGGTATAATTACCGGCAAGGTCAACCTCAAAATATCCGTCCACCATTTGCTCAATGATTGAACGGTACTTTTCCTCGCTTTCCTTGAGGGAATTTTCGACCTGTTTACGATCGGTGATGATAAGCTCAATCCCATCCCAGCAGATGGAACCATCTTCCATTAATATGGGTGTTGATGACAGGGAAGACCACCTTATTCCTCCTGAGGGGTCTTTCACCCGTACTTCCACGTTGAAAGTTGATAAGGTTTTGAATGCTTCATTTTCAGCTTTCTTGAATAAGGCAACATCGTCTTTATGGACTCTGCCGTATATTCGAGTAGCATCAGCCATGGCTTCTTCAGGTGATATGCCGTGCAATTGTTTTACTGAATCGCTAACATAGGTGAATTTTCTTGTGCCGTCGGCCTTAACAATGACCTGATAAATCATTCCGTCAGGAAGGTTATTGCTAATAGACTTAATGCGGAATTCGTTCGCCCGCAACTCTTCATCCAATATCCGCAACTTCTGATTGTCCGCCTCCAGATCCAACATTTTCTTTTCAAGTTTATTAAACAGCGCTTCATTGTACTGCCTGAAGAATTCCATTTCTTCACCCAGAGGTTTAGTTGCCGCTTGTTTTACCTTAATGTGTGCTGCCATCGTCTGTTCCTCTCTGTTTTACGAGTCAATCGTCCTGCGACGCTCACGTTCACGGGCCAGAAGTTCCTCATCTTTGCTTTATGGATCGCATACACATATCAGGTATGCTTGGTTTCAACCATTATGGATTGTAATGTCGCATAGTTCCTAAAATCCGTCAATCATTGAGTACCGGTCGTTATCCGCGCATAGAGAACATTTGACATTTGACATTTTATACTTTTCACAATATACAACGACATCGTTTTTTAAGAACAAAAAAGTCCAAAGCGGAAGATGAAAAAGAGCAAGGCTTGATATTTATGGGTATACGCAAAATCAAACCATAAAGACGAATCAGGACTAAAATCACCGCCCCCCACAGAAAAATAATGGAGAGAACAAAAAACAGACTTCCTTAAGGAAACTTCAAGATAGAAAAGGAGAACACAAAAGATGCCGGATGCGGATGGAATCAAGGAAGCAAAGGTGTTTCATTGCGATATGCCTCAGCAGACACAAGGTTTTTTTCTCAAAGGTTCAAATTCTCTGGATTGGGGAATGAAAAACAGACTGGCGCGGATATTTAATCCCGCCTCCGGCCGAACGGTTATGCTGGCCATCGATCACGGTTATTTCCAGGGACCCACTACCGGTCTGGAACGAGTCGATATCAACATCCTTCCTCTAGTACCTTACGCGGACACCCTTATGGTGACCCGGGGGATTCTCCGTAGCGTTATACCGCCTTCCACTTCTCAATCCATTGTGCTTCGGGTTTCCGGGGGTGCCAGCATTCTCAAAGAGTTGTCCAATGAAGATATTGCTGTTGATATCGAAGAATCTATCCGTTTAAATGTCTGTGCCATGGCTGTTCAGGTCTTTATCGGCGGCGAATATGAAAGGCAGTCGATCATCAACATGACCAGGATGGTTGATATCGGCAATCGTTACGGCATTCCTACCCTTGCTGTGACAGCGGTAGGCAAGGATATGGCCCGGGACGCGAAATATTTCCGGCTGGCTTGCAGGATATGCGCTGAACTTGGCGCCCACTATATCAAAACTTACTATATAGATGAAGATTTTGAGACCGTCACGGCATCCTGCCCTGTGCCGGTCGTGATGGCCGGCGGCAAGAAAATACCGGAACTTGACGCCCTGACCATGGCCTATAATGCGGTTCAGAAGGGCGCCGCCGGTGTTGATATGGGGCGTAACATTTTCCAGTCCGAGGCGCCGATTGCCATGATTCAGGCGGTACGGGCCGTCGTCCATGACAACGAGACTCCGGCAAAAGCTTTTGATCTTTATAACACCTTGAAGAATAAATGAAAGTTGCCTACTGGTATAATAACAAAGATATCCGGATTGAAGAGATACCGACTCCGATACCCGGCCCCAAAGAGATGCTGGTCAAGGTTATTTCCTGCGGCATCTGCGGCAGCGATATCGTCGAATGGTACCGGCTCCCGAGAGCGCCGCTGGTCCAGGGTCATGAAATAGGCGCGCAGGTTGTTACGGTCGGCGATTCCGTAAAGAAATATCACCCTGGCGACCGGGTCTTTATCGCTCCTAAAGTACCTTGCGGAAAATGTTTTTATTGTGAAAACGGACACTACCCCCAATGCACAGAGGTTAAGGAACGGCTTCCCGGTGGTTTTGCCGAACACATTCTGGTTCCGGAGATTCTTGTAGAGCGCGGAACATATCTACTGCCTGAAAATATTACCTATGATCAAAGCACCTTCATTGAACCTCTGGCCTGCGTCGTCAGGGCACAGCGGCAGGCCTGTGTAAAAAAGGGGCAATCTGTAATGGTCATCGGGTGTGGAATGGCCGGACTGCTCCACATAAAGCTGGCGAAGGCAAAAGGATGTAAAGTCATAGCCGCCGACATTAACAAAATGAAATTGGAATTTGCCGCACATATGAAGGCCGACATCATCATCAACGCGGCAGATAATGTTTCAGAGCGGTTGATTGTGGAAAATGGTAAAAAGGCTGACATCGTATTTTTATGCGCCTCCGCCGATTCAGCAGTAGAGCAGGCATGGAGATGTGTGGATAAGGGGGGCGTGATTGTCCTGTTTGCCGTTCCCGGACCAGACAAGAAGGTTGTCGTTCCCATTAATGATTTCTGGATGAAGGAAATTACCATCATCACGTCTTATTATTGCGGGCCTACCGATATCAGCGAAGCGATAAAACTGATTGAATCGGACAAGATCGTAGTGGATGATCTGATCACGCATCGGCTTGCCTTAACTGATATTATTAAAGGTTTTCAGTTGGTATCCGATGGCCGGGAATCGATCAAGGTAATCATTAAACCCAATGAGTACAAAGAGAAACCGTAAAATGAACAAAGCACTGACACAATCATAGGCCATCAACAACTAACATAATAATTCTTGATTTCTTGTTAAGCCTGGTATAGAAGGCACCATCACAATTTTTATGGACTCCCCTTGCTCCTGAACTTATTCAGGGGCTTTAGAGCCAAAAGGAGGAAATTTTGAAAAGATACGAAGTTATCACTATTGTCAAAACGGATTTGACGGAAGAAGAGATCACTGCAATTATTGATCGGTCTTCCAACATCATCACCGACCGTAAAGGGGTCGTCGCCAAAGCTGAAAAATGGGGCAAACGGCGCCTGGCCTACGAAATCAACAAACAAAAAGACGGATTTTATTTTTTCATCGACTACGCCGGTGACGGTTCCATCGTGGCCGAAATGGAAAGAAGTTTTAAAATTGACGACCGGATTTTAAAATTTATGACCATAGCTAAAGAAGGCGCTGTCACCCGTGAGGGTATGGATGCAGAAGTTGCCGTAGTGGAAGTGAAGCGCACATCGATACGCATAGAAACCGATCATTCGGCAGCAAATAGAGACGAAAAGCCGGCAGGCGAGGCAAAACCCAACAGGCCGACGCTCATAAAAGCAATCACTCGAGAAGAAAATACTACGAAAGGAGAATAACCATGGCTATATCCAACGGCGAAAGACCATCACGTCCGCCCCAGAAGAAATTTTTCCACAGAAAGAAATTCTGTCGCTTCTGCACGGACTCCAATGTTAAACTTGATTATAAAAACCCGGTCATTCTCAATAATTTTGTCACGGAGCGCGGTAAAATTATGCCCAGAAGAATCACGGGAAATTGCGCCGGTCATCAAAGAGAACTGACTGTCGCAATCAAGCGCGCACGCACCATCGCCATCATGCCTTTTGTTACCGCGGAAGGCAGGTAAACCAGTTTTCACAAACGCCGGCCGGTTTTATTCCGACAAATGGAAGCCGGCAGGCGTTGATTATATCCACAGGTAATTACTGATTTTTTGGATAACATTACCTAGCTTCAGCACAGGTTATTATTCTTGGCAAAATTGAATTTATTATCTCCTCATAGCCCGTTTCTCCGGCTGTTGTTGATCATCGCATTTTTTTTAGCAGCCTCTCTGATACCTTTCATCGGCCTGTTGTTTCTCATAACCCTGCCGCTGGCTTTGTTTGTCCTGTGCCTTCTTAACGATCAGATGAAAGTATTGGTCGCTTTTCTTATTATACTTTGCGCCATGGTGATACTCCTATCATTCATGCATACGGTTCTGCCGGTATTTGCCCTGGCGACGACGGGGCTGGCTGGTATTTTGATGGCCCAGACAGCCCGGAAAAATTATTCAATTGAAATCGTTCTACTCCTTCCCGCTTTCGTTATCCTGGGCGCAATTGTTTTTTATTTTGTTTACGGCGGCATGCAGCTCTCCATGAGCCCCTGGCAGTTACTCGAAAAGCATATTACGGAAGCCGTTGAATCAAATATACAGCTCTATAGCCGGTTGCCTTTAAATCCCGAAGAAATCAACGCCATTAAAAACAGCAAGCCAACGGTCATCCAATTTTTTACAAAAATATCCCCTGCCCTTTGCATCATCTCGATATTATTCATGATCTGGATTAATGCTCTGATGGGAAATAAACTACTGCACAAACGCGGCGTTGTCCTGCCCAAACTTTCGGCATTGTCCGAATGGCGTGCGCCCAATTGGCTTGTCTGGATTTTTATTGCCGGCGGCGGATTGAGCTTTCTTTCGCAAACACATATCAGTTTTTTGGGCATCAACATATTCCTGGTTGCGTCTTTCGTTTATCTTCTGCAAGGTCTTGCTATTGTTAGCTTCTTTTTTCAGAGCAAAGACATCTCGATTTTTTTCCGCTGTCTTTTTTATTTTTTAATTGCGATTCAGCAAATTGTTATGATAGCAATAGCAGCGGTTGGATTCTTCGACATTTGGATTGACTTTCGCAAATATTTCCGTAAAGACCAGGCAACTAATTAATTTACTAAACATCATTCAATGCTAACAGGGGGTTTTCTATGAAGGTTATTTTAAAACAAAACGTACCTTCTTTAGGCAAGGCCGGAGACTTGGTTAAAGTCAATGACGGTTACGCCCGCAATTTGCTCATCCCGAAAGGTCTGGCCATCGAGGCAGACGATAAAAACATAAAAGCCTTTGAATTCGAAAAAAAGAATATTCTGCAAAAAGCACAAAAAGAAAAAGCCGGCGCTCAAGATCTGGCGGCCCGCTTGGGTCAAGTTACCCTGACATTATCCCGCAAAGTAGGCGATCAACACAAAATATTCGGTTCGGTCACCTCCAAGGATATTGAGGTCGCTCTCCAGGAAAAAGGCTTCGACATCGACCGCAAAATGATCGTCCACAATGAACAGATCAAATCACTGGGTGAGTTTAAAGTGAAGATCAAGCTGGTCACAGGTATTGATACGGAAATTAAATTAAATGTTGTCGGCGAAGAATAATGAAAGATATCGATCCGGCATTATATAAACTTCCCCCGCAGAATATCGAAGCGGAACAATCCATTCTGGGCAGTATTCTGTTGGATAACGGTTCGATCAATGCTGCGCAGGAAATTATCAACAAAGGCGACTTCTACAACGAAGCACACCGGAAAATTTTTTCCGTTATCGAGCAACTAGCCGATAAAAACGAACCGGTTGATCTGATCACCTTGAGCAATGCCCTTAAGGACAGGAATATACTGGATTCAGTCGGTGGCACCGCTTATCTGGCATCATTGGTTGATAACGTCCCGTCGGCCGCCAACGTCGCCAATTACGCCAAAATCGTCAAAGAAAAAGCTATTTTACGCGGTCTGATCGGATCAGCCACCGAGATTATCAACAGTTGCTATGAAGCAGGCTCTGATGTTGATCAGGTGCTGGATAAGGCCGAGCATAGCATTTTTGAAATTTCCGAAAATAAAGTCCGGGTCTCTTTTTATCCCATTAAAGACATTGTCAAGGAAAGCTTCCGTGCGATCGAAGACCTCTTCTCCCGAAAGGAACTGATCACCGGTGTGGCCACCGGATTTGAAAAAATCGATGATATAACATCCGGATTACAAAATTCCGATCTGATTATCATCGCCGGACGCCCCAGCATGGGTAAAACCGCGTTCGCACTCAATATTGCGCAATTTGCCGCGCTGGAAACACAAACACCCGTGGCCATATTCTCACTCGAAATGTCCAAGGAGCAGCTGGCTTTCAGAATGCTCGCCTCGGAAGCAAAAGTTGATTCGCAAAAAATGCGCAAAGGATTTTTAGGCGAAACCGACTGGCCGAAACTGACAACGGCGGCAGGCAGACTTTCTGAAGCACCGCTTTTTATCGACGATACGCCCGCCATTACCGTCTTGGAAATGAAAGCCAAATCCCGCCGCTTGAAAGCCGATCAAGGCCTGGGTTTGATTGTCGTGGACTACATTCAGTTGATGCGAGCCGGTGGTTATTCAAATTCCCGCGAGCAGGAAATATCGGAAATCAGCCGTTCGCTCAAAGCGCTGGCCAAGGAACTCAAAGTGCCGGTGATCGCTCTATCACAGCTCAACCGGAAAGTGGAAGATCGCCCCAACCGCCGCCCGCAAATGGCTGACTTGCGGGAATCAGGCGCCATCGAGCAGGACGCGGACGTCATTGCCTTTATCTATCGGGACGAAGTTTACAATAAGTCCGATGATAATCCTGACAAAGGCGTTGCCGAAATCATCATCGGCAAACAACGTAATGGTCCTACCGGATCCGTGAAGCTCGCCTTTCTGGAAAAGTTCACCACCTTTGAAAATCTGGCACGTCCGGATGGCCACTCGTAGTATTATATTTTTCGCATTTGAACAGCAGTTTGAAGAGTATCAACAAGTACTTATTCGGCGCAGGCGAAAATGAATAACAAAGAAATCACCATTAATGACCGGATGCAAAATGGCTATCGTTATTTTCTCACCAAGCCTGCCGGTAGAGATTTCGGCCCCGAATTCCAGCCGGAACTGACGCCCAAACAAATGCTGGAGATGGGTGTCTTCGGCGGAAAATATATGACCGATTGCCGAAGCGAATTTCCCCCTTCCTGGTATGCCAAAGCCAAACTATGCGCCGAACGTCATGATCCGAAACTCAACTGCTTCGGCGTGAACGCTTCCAAGCCTCTCTCCTACTGGACACAAAAAGGATGGATTTATCCTGAAGACCCCCGCGGCTGGTTTCAATGGTACTGCCGCTATTATCAGGGAAGACGCTGCCCCGACGACGAAAGACAAATTAAACGCTGGAAAGCCATGCAAAGACATATCGCCCAACTACGCAAACACTGTCCCGCCGGCGATCTGAATTGCCGCCGCAAACAGCGTCAGGCGCTTTTGCACTGGGCATACGACAGCCGCAAGATGTGAATTATAAAGCGGATCAGATGAAGTTCACAGGCGCTGGGCGACGCTCCACTGATCATACACCAGACTAAAGCACCTGCAGGGGACATTTTCACCAGGCCCCGCTTTGTGCCTCTGTGCCTTCCCCTCCGCCTAAAAGACCAACAGCCTAATACCTCTTCACATGATATTCCGCCAAACCGAAGAAATCTTTGATGAGATGGATAACGCCCTGGTCGTCTTGAAACCTGCCGTTGTACAGGCCGAAGGGCTGATGAAATTCGGAACGGATAATGCCGGCCATATTAATTTTATTGGCCCTCTCGCCCAACGGTCTAAAAGACAAATCCAGTCTGCCGTCTGTTGTTTTCATTTTCCAGGGCTTCAGAACATCGCCAAAGTCAAACCGCGCAGCCGTGAGACAATCAATTTTCCCGTCCGTCCAAAAGCAGTTTTCATTAAAATCTTCATCATCGTCAATCATATTCTGGCAGAGATTAAAGGCTAAAATTTTTCCGTCATCACGGTAAACTGCTGCTGTGGACCACTTCCAGAAGCTGATATAAGGATAATACGTTTTTTGCTCATCGATCAGGGCAATGGTTGAATTCCGTTCCAGAACAATTTCCTGTGAACCCACGGTGATGCTGCCCGACGCAGGAACAGCCGCTTTGTGCGTATAAAATGGGCGTGTGCGGGTTATCGGCGAGAGCTGGACCAGCGGCTCGACTGCGCCCAAATCTTCATGAACGATTATTTCACCTTTCACGGCAAGGCGGCCTTGATCACTATCAATATTGATTAAAATCCGGTGGAAACCCTGATCCAATTTATTTTCAAATCGCAGGTGGTAACCCTTTGTGTCCAAAAAGCAAACGTCATCATAAACCTGCCCGGCCACTTTTATAGAGCGTCCGACCGTCTGCCGTGTATGTTCAAACCGCGTGTTTGTTAACCGGTCATAGACGTAGAAAAAGGAAACACCCATAAATTTGGCGTCAAAAATAACCATACCAAAATAATGCGTCGGGGTAATAATGCCGAAATGCTGCCATTCCTTCAGACGAAAATTATTCCAGAAACCGGGCACGGGGAAAGAATACAGCGGCGCATCCAGGATATTGGCATTCCTGAACGGCGTGCGAAAAGTCCCGAAGTTAATCGAGCCGTCTTTCTCTACCGCCCGTGCAGGAGTTATTTGCACGTTTCTCACAATCGTTTCTCCGGTCTTCAACCGATCTGGAAAGTTTTATGACGGAACTTTCGGCAGCTTGGGGAAACTCCCATCCAGTGCGGCATTCCACTTATCAACCATGGGCTTGACGCTTTCCATCAGGTCCGAAATGTCACCTTCGATCGTGATGGAGCGGATTTTGTCACCCTGCGCGATGGCATTGACAATTTCCATATCAATGTCGCTGACCACCTCGCCAAACACGGTATGCTTGCCGTCGAGCCAGGGCGTGGGTATGTGCGTGATGAAAAACTGGCTGCCGTTCGTTTGCGGGCCGGCGTTGGCCATGGAAAAAATTCCCGGCTTACTATGGCGCAATTCCTTTACAAATTCGTCCTGAAATTTATAACCGGGTCCGCCGCGGCCGTCGCCCGCGGGGCAACCGCCCTGAATCATAAAATCGGGGATCACACGATGGAATTTCAGATTATTGTAATATCCGCGCCGGGCCAAATTGACAAAATTACCCACAGTCACCGGTGTTTGATCGGTGAATAATTTCAGGTGGATGGTGCCTTTATCCGTTTCAATAACCGCTGTTAATTTATTTTTCATGATCGTCTCCTTAGGGATATGTAGCTGAAGCTTTAAAGATTATCACCTGATATGTCAAGGTAAAAACCATCTGGCAAAAACGACTTAAGTGGGTTAAGGGTGGACAGATTTATTAAGCAATAAGACAAAGAAATGTCACGACAATTTGGAAGCCGTTTCCCATGCGTAAAGAGCGGCCCCTATCGCTCCGATGATTTGGGGATTTTCTACGACAGTAATTTTTTGCCCTGTTTCTTTTTCGAGTGCGGCAACAACACCTTTATTTAACGCAACGCCACCTGTCATAACCACATCAGGCGCTAAACCTATTCGACTGCCCAGGCCCGCCACCCTTTTTGCAACGGCTTTATGGGCGCCTTGGGCCACATTTTCCCGTTTGGCTCCTGAGGAAAGCTGCGAGATCACCTCCGATTCTGCAAAAACGGTGCAAGTATTGCTGATGATGATCTCTTCCGATGCATTTTCCGAGAGGCTGGAAAGATTTCCGATGCTGCAGTCAAGAATCCGCGCCATAACCTCGAGAAACCGCCCCGTTCCCGCAGCGCACTTCTCATTCATGACAAAATTTTCCACTTTGCCGTCTTTGTCCAATCTGATGACTTTTGCATCCTGTCCACCAATATCAATAACCGTTCTAGCCGACGGTATCATGTGGGCGGCTCCTCTTGCATGACAAGTGATCTCCGTGATCTGTTTGTCGGCCTTATCGTAGGTCATTCTCCCATAGCCTGTTACAACGGAAAACTTTATTTTTTCTCCGGAGATTCCTGCTTCCCGAAAGGCTGCTCCAACCGCTTTTTCAGGCCCCTGAGTTCCTGCTCCCGTATTAAACACTGCCTTACCCAATATTTTAAGTTGCGCGTTTATAATGACAGCCTTTGATGAAGACGATCCAATATCTATGCCTAAAAACAATTTTTACCTCTTCTGACCGATCGTAGATTTGCTACTGCTTCCTATTTGATCATTTCCGCAAAGCTCTGAATCCTTGTTCGGATCTGTTCCGCCGAATCCATTTTTTGTTCAATTTCCAGATACAGCATTGGTATCCCGGCGACTTCAAGTTCCTTTTTGTAGATCGGGTAGTCAAATTCTTCGGGATTGCAGAATTTCATCATGCAGACCACCACCCCGTCGGCATGATTCTCCCGGACGAGATCGATCAGCAACTGCCCATGCTTCTTCTCCTCGTCGTACAGGAGCGAGCAGCCGTCATGATCCGCTATGCGGTAGGCCAGCCTTTCGAGAGCCGTTCCTTCACTGCGGACAGACGTTCTGAATTGTCTTGACTCATGAGCCAGATCGTCGGCAACAAAAACTATTTTGTTTTGGACAAAGGCATCAAGTAACGCATCCGTCTCTGCAAGAATTCCCGTAACGACCACTTTTATGCCATCAAGTTTTTCTTCGGGAAGTCTCTTCAATTCTTCCATGAGTTCTTTAATTTTGATTGCATAGAGCCTTTTATCCATAAAATAGGCGGCCTTGATAATTAAATGGCGAGTCTTCGCATTTAACGTTTTGGAATATCTGCTGACGATCGCTGTAAAATGCCGCATGGTTTCTCGATAGTCTTCATAAAGGGCGATGCTGTCCTCAAGGTCCTTCTCTGTTATTTTTTTACCGGCAATGGTTTCAAGCTCTTTTTGCACCCTTTTGTATTCATCGATGAGATAGGCCACTCCGGCGGCGATTTTTCTGTGTTGCGGATACACCATAGGAATCAAATAGGTTTGGGGAACGGCAACATGCCAATTATCACAGATACATTTCAGTGTATCACAATAGGCAGGGATAATGACGGCAGACAAAAAGTCATACATCCCTTTCATCCCCTGCTCGACATTGATCCGCATGATGGAACAGCAGAAGCTTTGCAGATACTTATCCGCCAGTTTAATGTCCGTCTGTCCGCCCCAAAGGCCGACAGGCAGCAGGCCTGCCGCATAAATGATTTCATCAGGCGTATAGTAGGGAAAACAGCCGACGGCCTTTTTCCCGGTTTCTTTCATCGACGCTTTCACGGCTTTTGCCGGATGGTTCGCTGTTTCTTCTAATGCGGATATGATTTTCTCTATGCGATTCATCGTCTGCTCAACCTTTCATTTCTTCTTTGTTCCATCATTTCCATAAGAGCCTGAATTCTTGTCTCATATTGCGCCAGGGAGAAAGCCCCCGGATCGGTCTGATCTCCGTCAAAGATTACGGATGCCACGCCGGTCTGCTCCTGGACCTGACGCTGCACTTCGTATTGTCTGAAATCCATCAACTTGCAGCTTCGATTGGAATGATAAATGATGCCGTCCAAAGAGAAATCCTTCACAATCTGTACAATATTCCCCGCCCCATACGCCAGGTTCCGGTTGGCATAATTGGAACTGTAGGCCCTGGCCATGGCATCCAGATCATCGCTGTCATAAACGATGGTCCAGGAGTCGGGGTAGGTCGAGGTGATCAGGTTGATCCCGTTTTTCCTCAGTATTTTTGACGTATCCGCCAGGTGCGGCCAGCAGGCGATCCCGTCCCACATGACACGGTATTTTTCCGGCTGATCTTTCCAGGGTCCTTCGCCACGGTCGATTTTCCCCTGCAGTTCTTCCGCCCAAAGCTTGAAGAGGTCCAATCCTTCCTGTTTTCCCCTCATACACACGATGACCGCCATGTAATTGAATAAATCAAATCCGTTGAAAGGAGAAGGTTGTGCTGCCGCCAGGGCCGTCGCCTTTTTCCACCACCGGGCCGTCTCCGCAGAAATTTTCATGACCTCCTTGAAGCGGTCGTGGTCGAATTTTTTACCGGTTATCTGTTCCAGCTGACCGATGGCATGATTAAATTGTTCTCGGATATACTTGACGCTATGCCCCGGGACATCGAATGTGTGATTAAAAGGCGTATCGATTAAAATCATGGGGATACGCATCTCCCGGGCCAGGTTTTCATACCACTTGATGACTGTGTTGCAAATATTGTTGCAGCAGAATATAAAATCCGGCATGGGAATATTTCCAGCTGCACTCTCTTTCAGATTCGCATAGCCGATATTGACTCTGGCGTAAGAGCATAAATCGTTTGAGTACCCGTTATTTTCCGCATTCCGGAGAAATGCCGGGGCGTCCTTTCTGGCTCCGAGGACCGCGGCATGGTTTTCCGGATAAACAACCTTGATGTCCATCGTTTCCAAAAGCTCCTGCGGGACAATGGACGTCGCCCAAGCCACCCGTTCTCCCGACTTCTTGGCTTCCAGCGCCTCTTTATAATGACGGGAAATCATGTCGTTCAATATTTGTTTTGAAGAAATATTCTTATCCATAATGAGTTCAATCCTTTTAAGATAACAACTGAAGCATCAAGGTCGAAAACTGGAGGCTGCAGATGGAAATATTTGAAAGCCTTCAGCCTTCAGATCAACCACCTGAAGCCTCCATGAAAGGGGCAAGGAATTGATAACCGGTGATTGTAAACGATGACCGGCTGCTGCTTATGAGCCGACGCGGCTGCTGTTTTTCCATATTCCCATTTTTTCAGCCTCACGGACCAGCTCATCTCGAAAATCCGGATGGGCAATATTGATAAGAGCCTCTGCACGCTGCCAGGTTGATTTTCCTTTCATGCAGGCAACGCCATATTCGGTTACGACATTGTGCGTTACTTGTCTCGGGATGGTTACAACCGCCCCGGCATCAAGCCTGGCGCGAATCAAGGTTCTGATCTTGCCGTCTTTTGTTCGAAGGGTTGAAGGCGTACAGAGGAAACTCTGTCCGCCTTTGGACATATAAGCCCCCAGGACGAAATCCAGTTGACCGCCGTTGCCGCCGATGTGCTGCATACCCACCGATTCCGAGTTAACCTGTCCAAACAAATCCACTTCCAGACAACTGTTGATCGACACGAAGTTGTCCAGACGGGCGACGGTGGAGATTTCGTTGACATAGTCGACTGGATAACAGAGATGGATGGGGTTTCGATCGATAAATGCATAAAGCTCCTTTGATCCCATGGAAAAGGTCCAGACCATCTTGCCCCGGTCCAGGTTCTTTTTGCCGCTGATCTTGCCCGCCTTGTAGAGATTCAAAAAGGCATCCACAAACATCTCCGAATGGACGCTCAGGTCTTTGATGTCGGACTCGGCGATGAGGGTGCCTACACAGTTGGGAAGGCCGCCGATGCCCAATTGCAGGGTGCTGCCGTTCCGGATCAGAGGGACAATGTGCCGGGCGATTTCACGGTCAATGACGGAAGGCTTTTTGGCCAGGCGTTCGGGCAACGGGCGGTTACCCCCTTCCACTACATAGTCGACCTCCGAGATATGCATGCTGTAGCCGTGAACCCCGCATACCCGGGGCATGTTTTCATTGACTTCTACCATGACGACCCGGGCCCGCTCCACAACAGCCATGGAATCGGAGACCTGGGGACCGATGTTGAAATGGCCATGTTCATCCATCGGGGCGACCTGGAGCATGGCCACGTCTATCTTCGTATCCTGGCGCCAGTATTTCAGCTGCTCCCGATACTGCACGGGAATGTACCAGCAATTGCCATCCTTGTTCATCTGCCGTTCGACGGGGCTGAACTGGCTGGTCTGCCATCGGCAATGTTCGGAATGGGGGTCCGCCCGGACAACGGCGGGTTTATGTTCATAAGGCCAGATGCTGGCAATCGTTTTTAAATCGTGCAATTCATGAATTCGCCGGGCCAGCGCTTCATCCAGATCATAGACCGTTCCGCAAAAAGCGCCGTAGTGAATCACATCTCCCGATTGAATGGCTTTGACGGCTTCATCCGTCGAAACCAATTTGGTTCTATATTCGCTTTTTAAGCCCAGTTCTCCCTTTAAGGCTGTTTCAGCCATATTCGATACTCCTTCTCTTTCTTAGTGCCCCATCAGTTTTATAAAAAACAGCGACACGGCCGGGACATAGGTCGTAATGAGCAATGTTGGAATGCACACGGCGATTAATCCCAAAATAGGTTTTAAAACTTTGTCCATGCTCAGGTTCGCAACTCTGCAGGCAACAAAAATATTGCAGGCAAAAGGCGGCGTAATCATGCCGATCTCGAGATTGAGGAGCATAATGGCGGCGAAATGAATGGGGTGCACGCCGTAGGCCACAGCAGCCGGGGCCAGGATGGGGGCCAGCAAAAGAATACTCGTATTGGTTTCCATGAACATGCCGACGAGGAGCAGGACCCCATTGACCATGAGCAGAAAGATGATCGGCGATTTGGTAATGCTGAACAGCCAGTCGGTGACCGCGGTGGCACAGTCGCCATAGGTAAACATGGCGCTGGGAATCGACGCAAAGGCAATAAGAAGCATAATGGCTGCACTGGTCACAGCGCTTTTCTTGGTGATGGAGATGAGGCCTTCTTCGGCTTTATCCTTGAAGATTAGCGGATAGATAACCCATCCGGCCAGCAGCCCGTAAGCCACGGCCACGGCGCCGGCTTCCGTTGGCGTCATGATGCCGCCATACACCCCTACAAAAATGATAATGGGCATCAGCAAAGCGACCATACCGCGGGCCGACGTTTTAACGACTTTCTGGACATAGACAAGGGCATTAAAATCGCCTGGATCCCGGACTTCCTGGTGAGCATAAAAAATGCGGTTGTAGATGACGTAGAAAATGGTCAGAAGCACACCGGGAATGGCCGTGGCGAGCCATACATCTCCCACGGGCAGTCCAACGGCCAGGGCGTAAACCACTCCCGGAATGCTGGGGGGGATGAGAATACCTAGAAATCCGGAAGCGGCGATCAGGGCGGTGGCGTATTTCTTATCGTAGCCGGCTTTGACCATTTCGGGCAGCATCATGCCGCCGATAGCGCTGACGGTGGCCACGGAGGAACCGGAAATAGTGCCGAACAAGGCCGAGGTGATGACGGTTGTGGCGCCGATGCTGCCTTTCAACCGCCCCGTCAGGGCCCGCACCCACGTGATCAACGCGGTGGTAATACCGCCCAGGGCCATGACATCTCCTGAGTAGATGAAGGCGGGGATGGCCAAAAAGGCGAAAGAATCAACGCTGTTGAATATTCTGGCAGGAATAATCGTCAGTGGAATATCTCCCAGCAACATACAGAGGATGCCGGCCAACCCGGCGCTAAAGGGGATGGGAATGCGCAGGACAGCCAGGAGCACAAATAATAAAACGAACATTCCTACGAGATACATGATGTTTTTTCTCCTTCCGCGAACTCATACCCCATGGGACCCCGACCGGACAGGTTGAGGATAATCAAGGCCACACTGTGCAGAATGCTCAAGGTAAGGCCAAGGAACATTGACCCGGTAACAATCCAGAACGGCATCAGCATCGCGGTGGAAACCTGCCCCATCCGGAACTGATCCGCAACCAGCATGTAAGTTTCATAGGCCACCAGAGACAGGCATAAGATGGTAGCCAGGTCGCGCACGATATTCATGAAAATGCCGGCTTTCATTTGTCCTGCTGGGTTCTTAATAAAGCGGACAATGGCCAGTTCGGTAAAATTAATTTCGATATGCCCGCGTTCGGCTGTAGCAATGGCGCCTCCCAGGAAGGTGCAGCACACGAACAGATAGCGGCATAGTTCCTCGGAAAAGGAGAGGGGAATTTCAAGGATATACCGGAAAACGACCTGTATGATCATCAATACCAGCATGAGCACGAAGAGCGGCACGGTTACCCAGTACTCGATCCCCCGCAGGGAATTGACAAATTTTTCCATTATTTTAATCATTTGATGGTTCCTTTGTTGCTTTCTTTAGCGGAGGGGCAAACGGGTTTTCGTCACCGGCTACCCCTCCGGCAAAAGCAGTTGGCTGTTTTCAGCTATTTTTTCCCGGCAGCTTCCTTCCGGACCCGATCCATCACTTCCTTGGTATAAGTTTTTTCATACTTCGAATCAGCCCAGATCTTGGCCGCAACTTCCTTCAGGTCGTTTACCAGTTCGGGTGTGGGTTCAATCACCTGCGTGCCGGCCTTGGCCATGGCCGCATAGTTCTTGCTGACGTTTTCGCGGTTCACTTTGACCTGGATGTCGGCTGCCTTCTTGGCGGCGTCGGCAACAATCTTCTGCTGATCCGGGGTCAGCTTGTCCCAGGCCTTTTTAGACATACACATTTCCATCGCGGAGTAAATCTGCTGTGCCTTGGTGGCATATTTCTGGAACTGGTGGATGCCCAGGTCATACGTGATGATGGCGCCGTTGTCCTGACCATCGACAGTCCCCTGCTGCAGGGCGGTAGTGAGTTCGGTGATGGCCATGGGGGTGGGAAGCACGCCCATCGCTTTATAGAAATCGATATACATGGGCACTTCCGGAACTCTCAGTTTCAAGCCTTTGAAATCCGCACCTTTGGTAATGGGTCTTTTGGAATTGGTCAGACCGCGGTAATCATTTTCACCGATGGCAAGAACCTTAACACCTTTCTCGTCCATATACTTGGTAACATACTGGCCAATCCAGCCATTGCGATATTTGGCGTCAACCTCGGCATAATTTTTAAACAGGTAGGGCAGATTCACGAATCCCAACTCGGGGTAGACAGCCGCCAGACCGATGTCGGAACTCCAGGCCATATCCAGATCGCCACGCACGACGGCTTCCACCATCTGGCGCTCTCCGCCCATGACACCGCCGCCATGGATGGTTACCTTAATAGCGTCGTTTGTCTTAGACTCGATATCCTGTTTAAATGTTTTTGCAGCCACAGAATAGGAATGCGTGGGTGATACAGTAAAGCCGACACGAATGGTCGTGGCAGCGTTTACGTCTCCTGGCTTGACCCCGGTGATGCCTGCGGCAAAAGCCAGTACCACCATAACCACTAATGCTTTCAATATTTTACTCTTCAAAATACAGCCCTCCTATACATTTCTTTAAATGGTTTGGCGGAATGACGAAACATTTGATATGAGATGCTGCCATTGCCGCAACGCGACTCTTTCCGTCGGGTACAGGAGAGAGTCAAAACTTACGCTATCGCTGAAACTCAATCCATCTTGATGATTTCCGCTTCTTCCTTGATGCAGAATACTAAGCGTCATCGGCCGGTCAGCTGATGACAATCGTTGAAAGACCGATCGATGGTGAAAGCGTAAACTACCGATCAGAAAAAGACAATGTTAAAGATATATTATATTTATACTATATCTAATATAATATACTAAAGGTATTGAGTGAGATGAGATTTCAGGTTGGCTTTTTGATTGTTCAGTCCCAGCTTGGTCCTTAACCGATACCGGTGCACATCAATCGCGCTTTTGGATACATTCATGATGTCGGCGATTTCTTTGCTGTTTTTACCTTCTTTGATAAAGTTGGCAATCTGAATTTCTTTAGGCGTGAGATTCATATATTTTGAAGAAAGTTTTCGGGAAAACGGGGCAATGATGTCTTTCAGATTAGATTCAAGGATGCCGAGATAGGCCATAGATTTTTCGTCCACTTTGCCATTGCGAGTTTTTTCCACATAGGGGAGAACGAATTCTTTCACATTGGTGAGCACCTTTTCTTCGAGTTCTTCCCGGTCCTTCTCACGTTGCTTCAGCAGGACTCTCAAGGCTGTGTTTAATTCCTCGAGATTGAGGGATTTGATCTGCAATTCCTGTTCTCTGTTTTTTAACCCCTGCTCTGCCTCTTTCCATGCGGTGATGTCCGTGAATGAGACTACGCTTTTTTTGGTTCCCGGAATTATGTCTGCCGTCAGGAACATGTTTCTGATTTTGCCCCCGCTGTCAATTAAGTCGTGTTCAAAATTCCGGGGTGCGGCATTACGGTCAAGTCGTCTGAGCCGATGGGTTTTTTTCATACGCACGAGATCTTTTTCAGGAATATACTCCGGCCACTTCTTCTTCCCTTCCCACTCTGCCCTGCGATATCCTGTCATATTTTCAAATTCAGAATTGAGCAGCGATATGGTCATATCATCCTCGATAATGATGGTTGCCGTCCCCGTTGTTTCAAAAATAGCGCGATAGAGATTATCGGATTCCTGCAATTTATTCTCGACGATCTTTCGCTTCGTAATGTTTATGAAATTTCCCAAGATCGCCGGTTTCCCTTGAAATATAGTGGATGTGACCGTTTCCATAATCCAGCAAATATTTTGCTGCTTTGTGATAATTCTGAACTCATAAGGAGATAAACGTTTGCCGCCGAGCATGTCCCCTGCATTTCTCTTTACGTTATCCAGGTCTGCGGGGAAGATCATACTGTCGGAATTTTTCCCAATAAGTTCCTTCAAGCTAAAACCTGTAAATGACACCGCAAGGGGACTGACGGCCTGAAAAATTCCATTCTGCGAGATATAAATGCCAGCCAGAGAACTTTCCCATATCGTTTTGTAAATATGCGCATTCCCTGCGATTGAGTGTTTCAGCTCTTCCCCTTGGCGGCTTCCCTCTTCGAGAGAGCGATTGCCTTTATTTCCTTCAAAGTTCTGAGCGGAACCGGTCTGCTCTGCCGTGGCCCGGACGTTGCTATTTTCTCCGGTGGAAATATTCAGCAGATTCTTTCCGGCAAACCGGGAGAGGGATCGGATGATGGTCTCTATATTACCGTTTGCCTGAAGTTCGTCCATTCGGCCGATAGTGGCGACAACCCGCTGGCTGATTTTTTTATTGTCCCGCCGGTTTTCGACGAGTTGGAGATATTCGTTGCGGCCTGACTTTTTGATTCGTGCAAACATAAAGGTCTCCTTAAAGGACACTCAATATTTTCACAATATTCATTAATATGTCAAGCATTATATGCTCTAAAAGTGGCACTACTCTTCAACGATCTGAGTGGAACCGATCTTCTTTTCCTTGACCTGGTATATTTAATGGTGGAACAGTCTCAGTCCGCAAAAGGCCATGGCGATACCGTATTTGTTGCAGGTATCAATCACCTGCTGGTCGCGGATGGAACCGCCGGCCTCGACAATGGCGGTCACACCGCTGCGGTGCGCGCGTTCAATGTTGTCGCCGAAGGGGAAGAACGCGTCGCTGCCGAGGGCGACACCGGTGACCTTGGCAAGCCACGCCTTCTTCTCGGCCGCAGTCAAAGGCTCGGGCCGCCGGGTAAAGGTTTCGGTCCAAACGTCCTCGCCAATGGCGTCTTCCGGGGTATCGCCTAGGTAAACGTCGATGGCATTATCGCGGTTGGGTTTGGCAACATCGTCGCGGAAAGGCAGAGCCAGCACCTTGGGCATATGGCGCAGCTGCCAGTTGTCGGCCTTCTGGCCGGCCAGACGTGTGCAGTGGATGCGGCTCTGCTGACCGGCGCCCACGCCGATGACCTGGCCGTCCTGCACGTAGCAGACGCTGTTGGATTGCGTGTATTTCAGGGTGATCAGAGCGAGCACCAGGTCGCGCTTCTGCGCGTCCGTCAGGGTTTTATTCTTAGTCACCATGTTTTCCAGCATGCGGTTATCAATCTTCAGATCATTGCGGCCCTGCTCGAAGGTAATGCCATAAACCTGCTTGTGCTCCAGCGAGACGGGGACATAGTTGGTGTCGATGGAGACCACGTTGTAATTGCCGCCTTTTTTGGATTTCAGAATTTCCAGAGCTTCCGGTTCATAGCCGGGAGCGATGATGCCGTCGGTGACTTCATTTTTGATGATCTTCGCCGTGGGCACATCGCACACGTCGGAAAGCGCAATCCAGTCACCAAAGCTGCTCATGCGATCGGCGCCGCGGGCGCGCGCATAGGCGCAGGCAAGCCCCGATAACTGCATGCCGGCGTCGATGTGATACATCTTGCGCAGGACGTCGTCTAAAGGATAGCCCAAGGCCGCACCGGCGGGAGAGACATGTTTAAAGGAGGCCGCGGCAACCATGCCGGTATTCTCTTTGAGCTCTTTCACCATCTGCCAGCTGTTTAAGGCATCCAAAAAGTTGATGTAGCCGGGCTTGCCGTTTAATACTTGAACAGGCAGATTGCTGCCGTCCGCCATAAAGATTCTGGCGGGCTTCTGGTTGGGGTTGCAGCCGTATTTAAGGGCTAATTCGATCATTGATTATTCCTCCACTGCTTTATATTTGTTGATGATGACGTCTTCGTAGCCTCCGGTCTTAAGATCGATGGCGCGCACAAACAGACTCACTTTATTGTCCTCGTTCAGGGCTTCCCACAATTTGCCTGCATATTCATTGGGATTTTCCTCGTCGATGGTGACACGAATAGGCTCGCCCGTAAAACTGGGAATCGGGTTGCCGTTGCACTTGTAGGTACTGATAAAGTGACCAACGCCTGCCAGGGGCTCTGAATATTCGAAGGTAAAGCGCTGCACACTCTTCTCATCGCCATTGTCGCTCTTCAAAATACTTAGCTTGTAACCGCCTGCGCGCATATCCACCACACCGGAAATGCGGGGCGTCCAGTTGGGTCCGTCGTCCTCAAAGGTACGGGTTTTCAGCGCTGCTTCAAAATTGAAGCCAGGAAAACTGTTTT
The DNA here is from genome assembly GCA_030690945.1 of Smithellaceae bacterium. Lineage (GTDB taxonomy): Bacteria > Desulfobacterota > Syntrophia > Syntrophales > Smithellaceae > UBA8904. Next base: position 25,119 of record JAUYFM010000059.1, read on the forward strand.
GGGCCATAAAATCGTAGATGGTATTAGTCTGGTCGCCGTTAGTCACAATCGTCGTGTTTCCCATAGTCAGCACGGGGTTGTAAATAATCAGGTGCGGGTCCGTCATTTTGGAAGGGTCGGCAGCCAGGGTGCGGATGCCACCGTCAATGGGGTCAAACACACGGTTACGGCTGTTGACGCTGCGGCCCATGATAAAGTAGGCAATCATGGCTTTCTTGCCGCTAGGTTCTTTCCCGATGCATATGCCGCGGCCCGGATACTCGTTGCCGGCCAGATATTCGTATAAATTCTGTTTCATTTTCTACTTCTCTCCTTGTTATGGATAAGGCATCAATTTTTTTGTTGTGGGAGTATATGAAGAGAAGATTCATATGTCAACTGGATTTGGGTGAAATATTGATTTTCACAACAAAAAGTGAGTGTTGATGGCACACTTCAGCCTCGCGCCCTCCTAGTGTCACATCAACGATATGCTGTCATTTCGAAGGAGTCATAACGACTGAGAAATCTTAGATTTCTCCCTGCGGTCTTGCCCCCAGAATGGGGGTCGAAATGACATTTCTTGATTGACGAGACACTAGGGGGTCAGCCTTTAATCTACTACTTGATAATGTGTCATTAATCCCTCTACGCTTCGCTTCGGGGATAATTCGGCCAGCAAGCTTCAGTGCACTCTGTTTCTGAAGCTTGGGTCTCAATCAACCACCTCGCAGCAAGCTGTCGAGGTATGAAATGAACGTCATTATATCGCGAGCTCGCTGCGGAGACTTGACGCTCGTCCCGCAACAGCGGGATTAAAACCATCTTGCAAAGTACGATTCAATGCGTTAAAGATGGGAAAATTTATTAAGCAATAACATGTACAGGTAAAAATAAGGAGCTTGCATGAAAGCAAAAAGCGCCAAAAAGAGTGTGGTGGTCAGTGTGGTTATGGGCAGCGACTCGGATTTGCCAATCATGACCGAAGCGGCAAAAATTCTGGAAGAGTTCGGCATCGGCTATGAGCTGATGCTGACATCGGCGCATCGTACACCGGAGAGGACAACAAAATTTACCAAAACAGCCGCCTCGCGTGGCGTGAAGGTCATCATTGTCGGTGCGGGCGCCGCAGCGCATCTGGCCGGTGTGATTGCTTCGCAAACGCTTTTACCGGTGATCGGCGTTCCCATTGACGCCACATCTCTGCATGGTCTTGACGCTTTACTCTCCACGGTCCAGATGCCGGGAGGCATTCCCGTGGCAACGATGGCCATCGGCAAAGCCGGGGCGAAAAACGCCGCCCTTTTTGCCATACGTTTTCTGGCGCTGGAGGATAAAACTCTGAGCGCCAAACTCGCCGCTTATGTAGCGAAGATGGCCAAAGACGTGGAGAAAAAACAGGAAAATCTTTCATGCCTCAAATCCTGAAAGTCAGCGCGGATCATTCCGAAGAAGACGTTATAACCAGCGCCGCCGCGATCGTTTCCCGCGGCGGCGTTATTGCTTATCCCACCGAAACCATTTACGGCCTGGGCGTGGATGCCACAAACGAAGAAGCCATCCGCAGGATTTTCGAAATCAAAGGCCGGAATTTTAACAATCCCATCTCGGTAATCATCGGCAATGCCCAAGACGTTTACCCGCTAGTCCGTAAAGTCACCGACACCGCCCGAAAGTTGATGGACGCTTTCTGGCCGGGTCCGCTCACCATCGTTTTTGAATCCGCTGATTCCGTATCGCCGCTCCTCACGGCCAACACCGGCAAGATCGGCATTCGGCTGTCCAGCCATGACGCCGCCCGTAAAATCGCTAAAGCGGCAGGGAAACCTCTGACTGCAACCAGCGCGAATCTGTCCGGCGCATCGGAATGCATGGACGCGGATCAGGTCATCCAGCAAATCGGCGACAAAATCGATGCCGTGGTTGATCTGGGGAAAACAAGCAGTCTGCTTGCTTCCACGATTATTGATGCCTCTTGCGAACCTGCCGAAATCTTGAGACCGGGTGTTATTTCCAGAGAAATCATCCAGAAGTTTATCTATTTAAAATAGAACAAAGCTTTCTCTTTTAATCCAAAATCTTATGAATATGCCTGTACAGTTTTAGTTGACAGACAAGTCCGAAATTCCTATACTACTTCCATGAAAAATAAGAAGGTTTGTTCTCCATGACATTGGCAAAAAATAATTTAAAGTCGAGCAGAACAATGAAACTTAAACAATCCTTGAGGAATCTCTTCCATCCCAGACAGCCGTCCAGTCGAAAGGGCACGCCCCTTGAGCGCGTCATGCGGTTATCCGTATTGCTCCTTTTCGCAAGTACTTCCGCGATGGCCGCATCTGATAGTGAAATCGCGAGAAAATATATGGCGGAGTACCCTACAGTCCATAAGACCGTAGCGAAAGAATCCGACAGCGAAATCGCCCGGAAGTACATGGCCGAACATCCGCTGCCGGTCATAGAAAAGCCCGCTGTCATCGCACCCGCGGTGGATCGGCCGGCGCCTATTGTAAAAAAGCCCGTTGTCGCCACACCTGACGGTGACGTCGCCAGGGTCAAGACCTTCACAGGAACAGCATCGATTGTGAGGGCAAATAAAGCGCTCCCCGTGAACAGGAATGCGAAGCTCTATCAGGGCGACACCTTAAGGACCGGCAAGGACGGATCGCTTGGTATCATTTTCCGGGACAACACCCTCCTGTCGCTCGGTCCAAACAGTGCCTTGATCATTGAGGAATTTCTCTTCTCTCCGGCCCAGGGAAAGCTTTCCATTGTGACCAGGATGCTCAAAGGCACGGCGGCCTATCTTTCCGGCGTGATTGCGAAACTCTCCCCCAAGTCGGTGCGGTTTCTCACCCCTGTGGGCAATGTGGGTTTTCGTGGGACAAAGTTCCTCGTAAGAATTGATGAAGAGGAACCACCCGATACAAAACCTCTCGAAGGGAATGATAAAAAAATATCAAACGGACCCAAGCCTATTCTGGTGGGTGATGCGGAGGAAAAGCCATGAAATCAAAAGAGATTTTCATCATCACCATTTTAATGATGCTTTTCCTCACGGCCTGTTCCGCACCGAAGAAAAACATCTTCGTCCTGGTGCCCGACCCGGACGGCAAAACAGGTCAAATCGCGGTTGAGAATCAAGGGGGAACCCTTTTGATTGACAAACCGTGGCATGTGACAGAAGTCAAAGATTCCGCAACGCCTCCGGCGCCGTCCCGGCCGATGGAAGAAAAAGAGATTCAAAATATTTTCGGGGCGGCCCTCTCGGCGCAGCCGTTACAACCGGTCACATATATTCTCAACTTCAAAACTGGGGGTGCGGATTTGACGGAAGAGTCCGAAAAAAAGCTGCCGGAGATACTCGCAACCGTAACCAAGAGAAAATCATCCGATATCAGTGTCGTCGGACACTCCGACACCGTGGGGACAAAAGAGATAAACTATGAAATTTCCTTCAAGCGGGCGCAACGGGTAAAAGAGATCCTTATTGGAATGGGCGCTGATCCCATTCTCATTTCGATCGATTCGCACGGGGAAGACAATCTGCTTGTCAAAACACAGGATGAGGTTGCCGAACCGAAAAATCGCCGGGTCGAGGTAACGATACGATAGCTCTGAGGAGACCACGCTGTTGACGATTCCCGCAACCTGGAAAACGATTCTCCACAGACCGGAAAAGGACCGTCCCGCCATCGCAATCGCCAGCGCCCTTTTCACCGTCCTGCTGGCCCTTCTCTATTTGTATCAGCCCGTTTTTTTTCGCTTCCTGGACGGTAAATCCTACGATACGATTCTGATGTCCAGCCCACCGGATACGGTCGGAATATCCGACACACCCGCCATCATCGACATTGATGAAAAAAGTCTGGCCAAATACGGCCAATGGCCATGGCCCCGGTATCGCGTTGCCCTGCTGCTGGACAGACTGATTGCGCTGGGACCCGCAAGCATTGGTCTCGACACGGTGTTCGCCGAACCGGACCGGACCTCCTTTGCGATCCTAAAGAAGGAGATCTATCGCGATCTCAACATCACCGTGCCGACGGAACATGTGCCGCTTACACTAATGGACAACGACAAGACTCTCGCTACAACCCTTGCACGGGGCCCTTGCGTATTGGGATACAAGTTTACCTTTCCCGAACAAAAATCCTCCCTCAATGACTGCCTGCTTCATCCTCTGAACGTTGCGGTCATCAGGGAAGACGGCGAGGCGGGGAGCCGGGGCCATGTTCTCTTTCAGGCCCGTGATGTGATCTGCAACCTCCGCCCCCTTGTAGAAAATGCGGTTTCTTCAGGATTTTTCAACGTTATCCCTGATGATGACGGCGTTTTAAGGCGTGTCCCGCTGCTCATGGAGTACAACGGAAAAACCTACCCCAGCCTCGCCCTGGCAACGCTGATCCAGGCAAAGGGGATCAAACAGGCATATCTAAAAATCACCCCCGGCGGCGTTGAATCCCTGCGCCTGAATAATATGGTGGTCCCTTTGGACGCCAAAGGTAATCTGCTGATCCATTACCGGGGCAAAGGTAAGACATTTCAATATTTTTCGGCGGCAGACATTCTTGAAGGGGGGGTGAAGAAAGATCAGATACAGGGGCGGATCGTTCTTCTCGGCACATCGGCGGCAGGGATTACGGATTTTCACGCGACCCCTTTCGATACCGTCTTTCCCGGGGTTGAAGTCCATGCCACCGTGATCGACAACATGCTCAAAAAATCTTTTTTCTCCAGGCCCAGTTGGATTCCCGGGTTGGAGCTGATGCTGGTCATCGCCGCAGGACTATTCTCTGCCCTCCTGCTCCTCCGGACCGGCGCCCTCTGGAATCTTTTTTTTCTCGGTCTCGGCGCTGTAGGTCTCTGGCAGGGTTCTCGATGGGCGCTCCATGATCTGGGCATCTTCATCTCCCCGGTCGTCCCCCTTATTGCCCTGGGAAGCAATTTTTCCTTTGTTACCTTGCTTAAGTACTGGCGCGAAGAGCGGGAAAAAAAGGCGCGGGCCAAGGAACTGATGCTCACCCAGGACTTCACAATCCGGTGCCTCGCTTCCTTAACCGAATGCAGAGACAGTGAGACCGGCGGACACATCCTCCGCACCCAACGCTATGTTGCCGCCATATGCGGTCAACTGGCAGATCATCCCAAGTACAGCGCCGCCCTGGACAGCGAGACGATCGAACACCTCTACAAATCTTCAACCCTTCATGATATCGGTAAGGTGGGGGTGCCGGACCATATCCTCCTCAAGCCCGGCAAACTGACCCCGGAAGAATTTGAAGAGATGAAAAAACACACCACATACGGCCGCGATGCAATTCAGCGGGCGGAAGAGAAATTCGGGACCGGCAAAAACAGTGAATTTCTCCGTCTTGCCAAAGAGATTGCCTATACCCATCATGAGAAATGGGACGGCACCGGGTACCCGAAAAAGCTGAAAGGGGATGAAATCCCCATTTCCGGAAGAATCATGGCCCTGGCAGATGTTTATGATGCCCTGATCTGCCAACGGGTATACAAACCCCCCTTCACCCATGAAGAGGCCGTCGCCCTTATCGTTCAACTGAAAGGGGTGCTCTTTGATCCTGTCGTGATCGTTGCGTTTCTCGAAGTTCAGGAAGAGTTCCGGAAAATCTCGATCGAACTGGCGGACAGCGAAGGGCATCACGAGATAGTTTGATATCTGCACCTCTATCCGAACAAGTCCCGCCTGCATAAGTTTGTCTCCAAGGATGGGTATTCCCAAAGGGCGTTGTTTGTCACTTCCCGGCTTAGGTTGTATCAAATTTCTTTTGACATACACGTCTCACTGTCTTATGATTCCGTTATGAAAATCAAAATTACTTTTATCGGCTTGTTATTGGTCATTGCTTTTTTAGTTTTGTCGGGCTGCCAACAAAAGCGTAGTGCTGTTGTGATTGACCACAAAGAATATCAAAAAGATTATACTCGTCCCTTGCCGCCGGGCGAACTGGCCCTTCGAAAAATTACCGATCCCAGCCAGATTCCCGACTTCACACTGGCCTTCTCTGATACGGATGGACTGCTTGCAGCCATTAACAACAGTCTGAACTTCATGGCCAAACCATCCAGCAAAAAGTTCTATCCTTACGGCGATATCACCCATGAGCATGCGGTAAGAAGTCTGCGGGAACTGAAAATACTTGTTGCTTCGGGGTTGTCGCCCAGGCAGTTGAACAAGGTTTTGCGGGAAAGATTCGATACGTATATTTCGGTCGGCTGCGATAGTCAGGGAACCGTTTTGTTTACGGGCTATTATACGCCGATTCTTGATGGTTCGCTAACACGCACAGACCGCTTCAAGTATCCTTTATACAAGTCGCCTGATGGTCTGATAAAAGGCCCTGACGGGACGATTCTGGGCCAAAAGGGACCCGACGGCCGGATCCGAAAATACCCAAGCAGGCAGGATTTACAAAATTCCAACATCCTTACCGGCAATGAGCTTATATGGCTTGACAACGCGTTTGATGTTTATATCGTGCATGTACAGGGTTCGGCCAAAATTCGAATGCCGGGTGGACAGATCGATACGATCGGCTATGACGCTCATAATGGCTGGGAATACGAGAGTATCGTGCACAAAATGATAGCGGATGGAAAGCTTGCCTCAAAAAATATCAATCTTAAAGCCATGATTGATTATTTTAAGGCCCATCCTGATGAAGTCGATCTGTATATTAACAAAAATCCCCGATTTGTTTTCTTCAGGTTCGAAAAAGGCGACCCCAAAGGTTCTATTAATGAGCCGGTCACGCCGTTTAGAACGATTGCAACGGATAAGAGTATTTATCCCAGGGCGATGTTTACCTTTGCCGCGGTTGATCTGGAAAGGCCTGTAGGGTTCGCGCTGGATCAGGATACAGGAGGCGCTATCCGGGCCGCGGGCAGATGCGATGTATATATGGGCGTTGGCGACCGCGCTGGTGAACTTGCCGGTGGAACATACCGCGAAGGGCGGCTTTATTATCTGTTTATCAAGCATGATGCTGATCAGACGACCGGCAATGACGGACCAGGAGACATAAAGTTACTTAAAACCAAGGGGAACTAGCTGGTAATTCCAATTCTAAATCGCGATTCTGAAGTAAACAGTCAAATTCCTTTCAGCCAACAAGCCTTTACATAGACACTTTATCGGATTACTAGGGCGCTGATCCTAACTCGGTTCCGTCTCGCCGCTACTCATGGCCAATAACGGCAAGACAACTTGATTATTCAAATATGATGCTGTGAACTTCAGCTTTCCGAACAGGGACTGAAATGATTTTCCCATTGATCAGCCTGACTTTCATCTGTCCATCCGAATCCGCTTTCCCACCTTCAACCACTTCGACCACTTTATATCGGTCCTCCGTCAACCATAGATTCCGTTTGCCTTTATAACCCATATCGATTTTAACGATTCCATGAGAGTTGATGCCGCCAAGTATTGTCTGTCCATTGAGCATTTCAAAACTTAAGACTGAAAGCTTCGTTCCTCCTCCTGTCATATAGGCCTGCCCGGGAACGGGAAAAATTCTCTTGATGTCCCTTAAAGGCAACTTGAAATATGAACCGGACTTATCAATGCATGATATTTCGGGAGCATTTTCGTAATTAGCAATAACACCCACAATCTCCGTGCCGTCCTTTTCGATTGCGCGCACATTGACCCCAGGCTCAAAACCGGCGGCAAAAACATGAGCGGCAAGGATGAAAATGAAAACAACGGATAAACACATTTTTTTGATCATATAATTCTCCTTTCATTTCTTAAATTAAATTAAAGACCGCGCAGATGATCCGGCCGGAGCAGTCTTTCATCCCGACCGGCCAGAACTTTATCCACCAGAGCGATCATTTTTTGTTTATCTTTTTGAAGTGTGCCGGTAATGGGTAGATAATTTGAAGCATGAGTGCCGACAAATTTCAGATTGTCCATGGTTATATTTTCAAAAATCTGTTTCATCTCGACCAGGGTTTCAAAAGGATCCAGCAACTGAAATTCACCTTTCTGCACCTGACGGTAGAGAACTGTACCCGGCACAGGCGTGACGGTCAGGGCAGCCAGATACTGGGGTTTTATTTCATTACAGATTTTGGCTGTGGCGAGCGCGTGACGAACGGAGGCCTCGCCCGGGCCAGCCAGTCCCAGCAGAACCATGACGGATAAATTAATATCGGTTTCCACCAACCGTCGGCCGGCCTGAAGCATCTCATCATACCCGACGCCTTTTTTTATTTTCCTGAGCAGATCGTCATCGCCGGTTTCCACACCGATATAGGCTTTTGTCAAACCGGCTCTCCTTAGCGCGCGCAATTCCTCTTTTGATTTCGTTAAAGTGCTTTGCGGCCCTACATAGCTGCCGATATGGCGCAGCGAGGGGAAAGTCGAATAAAGCGTATCGATAATTGTAAGCAGGGTGTCCGTCTCGATGGCAATCGCATCGCCGTCGCACAGGAATACTTTTTCCACATCGCCGTAGTAATCCTTGGCCATGCGGATATCTTCCAGAATCTCGGCGGTCTGTCGCACGCGATACTTCGCGTCTTTATACATACCGCAAAATGTGCATTGATTGTGGGAACAACCGATAGTGCACTGAAGCAGGTAGCTCGCGGCCTCGCTGAAGGGCCGGAAAATATTACCTTCGTATCTCAAATGATTCTACCTTTACTTTATAATTTTTTCACACTGAAACAGGTCACGTTTGGGGATGATCATCATTGCCTAAAGCAACCGCTCCGCGCCGGAGATCATAACCGTTGTTTTGATGTAACCCGGCGGCTCCCGGGTGAAAACAATCATAAAAGGAATTCGCCCGTTGGAAATCACCCGCTCATTGGAATTGTCCCGGCCTCCCGGTAAGGATAATCTTTTTAAAATTTCTTCTTCGGACAGGTTGGTGAGATCTTCATCGGTCAGAACATTTCCCGCATAGCTTGCCCGCTCGCCCAGGACAATCGCATAGGCGTCCATCATCTCCGCCTTAACCTGTATGCGGGCGATAGAGAAATTCGCCTGATTGACCGCTGTCCCTTCGACAATTCGGATATTACCCAGAATATAATTATTAATCACCCGCTGCCGGATATCCTGAAGCTTGACCTGCCCTGCCACAGACCGACCGTCCTTATATTGGGAAACGTCGACATACTCACGGGCAATCTGTACATAGCGTTCGCTCAACTGCGGAAAAACGACAAAACATACGATGACCGGTATCACGATAATAGCCAGAATCGTCAAAGTCCAGAGCGCAATCTTCCATAACCTGCTTTTTTTGCGAGCCGGGGGCATGGGTTTTTCCGCAGAGGCCCTCTGGAGTTCGCCTGTCTCATCAAGGCTTTCAGACGCCGGTGAAAACTCAATTTCCGTAAGGTTCATGCCCGCTTGTTTCGCCGATTTGGATTTCGGTCGCAATTCGTCGCTTGCGGACTTTTCGGGAACCATGACCTCCTCAAGAAAGCTGGTTATATCTTCATCCAGAGTACTCCCGCCAAGAGCAGTGCCTGCCGGTTCAAAAGATAATCGGCCGGCTGTTTTTTCCGGCGGGGTTCCCTGTGAAAAGGCAGGAGACGATTGCGGCGTGACAGTTGACGCATTTATTTCTAATGGATTATCTTGAAAGAAAACATGCTGGCAAAGGCTGCAACGCACCCATAAACCGTTACCTTCCATTTGAGCATCATCAAAACGGAATTTTGTCCGGCACTGCTTGCATTGTATAATCACGGATTACCCTCTTCTTCCTGGTCAACCCCGGTTTGAATCACATAAACATCGGGCAAAAAGCGATACTGTTCGCTGTAATCCAATCCATATCCGACGATAAAACCATCATCCATGGTAAAACCGACATAATCCGCTTCAAAGGGAACTTTTCTTCTTTTTCGTTTGTCCAGAAAGGCACAGACTTTTATTGATTTCGGATTTCTAAGGCTTAAAGTATCAACGATATGCCGCAGCGTCAAACCAGTATCGACAATGTCCTCAACGATCAGAACATCCCGGCCTTCAATGGCCAGTTCCACATTCTTGGTAATCACAATATGGCCAGAACTGTCAGATCCGGCGCCGTAACTGGCAGCCCGGATAAAATCCGTATGGCAGGGAGTGGAGATCGCCCGCAGCAAGTCCGCCATAAAAATAAAAGCGCCCTTAAGAACGCCGACCATCAGGATTTCGTTCCCGGCGTAGTCACGGGAAATCTCATCGGCTAATTCCTGCACGCGTTTGGCTATATCAGACCGATGGATGAGAATTTCCTTCGATAACTCTGCCATATTGGAACGCTCCTCCTTGCCATATAGTTGTTGTCGGATATTACTCAAGTTGTCTTCTGCCTGTCAATAGAAATCAAAAGATGTCGTCATACAAAGATAGGAAGGTCTCTATGTTGTTCCAAACCATATTTTCCGCTGCTTCGAGTTCAGCCACGTCATGAAATTCCGACGACAGGCTGAGAAATATGGCATTGAGCGGCGAAATCTCCCTGCCGAATTTTTCGTAGTTGATGTGACTGATCATGTACTGCGATCCATCAAAATAATATTTGCCCAGCCGGTTGGCCGTAGGTGAACGGAAAGGCCACGTCGTCTTCCAGTGGAAGTATTCCAGCGCCACATCTTTCAACGCGGGCTCATCAAACACGTCCGGTTTGAGCTCTTGTCCGATCCGGTCGGCAATCAGACGAAAATACGTGACGACCAGATCAATGTCTGTCAGACACAAACCATAGAGATACCAGTCATCGATGATTTTCAACAAGATGAGTTGCTGGGAACGGGGAATAAAATGATGGCTGGGGCACAGATGTCCGGCGCAGACGTCCCGCCCGTAAAATGATCCCGTCCGCATATCCATGCCGTCGTTTTGCAGGGGATGCACGAGACACCCGACTTTCTTTTCGTCATCATCAAGAAAACCGAGATACTCGCAGCAGTAAATCACCTCGTATCTTTTCCTGAAATCTTCAACGGCAAGAGTCTCCTCCGCGTAACGCTGGATATCATCCGGCGCGTGAACCAGTTCGCGAAATCGTTTCGTGCGGGCGGAGAGCCGCTTCGTCAAAGCCTCGCGCGAACTGTCCACGTAATTGTAAAGACCGCAGCATGCGCCGCAGGACTTACCGGCATCCGGTTGACATAATACCATCATGGGAAATTCCATGGACATGAAAACAATTTCTCTTACTCAAACACCACCGTCTTGGCGCCATACACGATGATTTTATTGTCCAGGTGCAGGCGCAACGCGCGCGCCAGCACAATTCGCTCCAGATCCTTGCTCTTGGTCCGGATATCAGTAATGGTGTCGCGGTGGCTTATTTTAACAACATCCTGAGCGATGATGGGGCCATCATCCAACTGTTCAGTCGTATAATGCGCCGTCGCCCCGATAATCTTCACGCCTCGATCGTAAGCCTGTTGATAAGGATTGCTCCCCGAAAATGCTGGCAGAAAGGAATGGTGGATATTGATCATCCGATTAACATACTCTCCAATAAAGCCCCCCGTCAAAATTTGCATATAGCGCGCCAGTACCACCAAGTCTATTCTCATGTCCCGTAAAATTGCCAACTGCCTGTTTTCCTGCTCGTTTTTACTGTCCGCTGTGATTGGGAAATGGAAGAATTTGATTCCAAACTGTTCAACCAGGGCCCTTGCGTCGGTATGATTGCTGATCACTGTTTCAATACTGGCGTCCAGTTCTCCCATGTGCCGGCGCAGGATCAAATCATGCAGACAATGCAGGTGCCTCGAAACAAAAATTGCCATTCGGGGTCTGTAATCGGTAAAGTGTAACGTCCATTTCATGTCGTATTGGCGGGCTAGAGGAGCAAACACGATGGGAATTTCCTGCCGGCTGAGCGCGAAACCATTCAGCTCCCATTCAATGCGCATGAAAAAATGCTCCCCCCGTTTCGAGGTATATTGATCGGCAGCGACAATATTGCCATTGTTTAGAAAAATAAAATTGGAAAGTCTCGCGACTAACCCCTTGCGATCCGGGCAGGATAACAATAAAATGGCATTGGATTCTTCCATAACATTCAATCTTTCACGACTACAGAAATCAATAAGTTACTTATAGAAGGATAGACGTTGCAGGTCAAGAATAAAAATGTTAGGTATCTTTGGGAAATGAAAAAACAGGGTACGGAAAATCAATGGACGTAATTGAAACAATCAATCTGCCTAACGGCCTGAAACTAACGGTTACTGATTCATCCCGGCGCATTGCCGCCGACACAACGAAAGTCGAATTGACTTTTCAGGTAAAAGTCGAGGTTCTGGAATCTTATTTTACCTCGCCTGACGACTATTTTGCAGTAAAAAATGCTTTGGGCAATGAGTTGACTTACGAACACACAATGGAACGGTCTTTTGTTTACGACAAGGATGAAGTGTCTGTCCGCGTCGCACTGCTGGACACATTTAAGAACAACTCTTTGAATTATCTTTCCTCCCCGAATTTCGCAAAAAAAATGGCATTGTCGCAACTCAAGGACATCAGACTCAACCCCTTCAAGTATCGGGCTTTTCCCTATCCGGAACGAGCAGAATAACCAAGGCTACACAAACCCAAGACGGAAAGCAAATAATGACCCAAGACATCCTCGATGCGCTGTTAGCCGGCGCCGAAAAGCCCAGCCGCTATATCGGCGCGGAAGTCAACTCCATTCACAAGGCAAAGCCCGATGTGCGCTTCTTGCTGGCCTTTCCCGACACCTATGAAGTAGGCATGTCGCATCTGGGATTGCAAATCCTGTATGCCGTTTTAAACGCGCTTCCCCACGTGGCAGCCGAACGCTGTTTTGCACCCTGGCCCGATCGGGAAAAGCAGATGCGTTTACACCATCTCCCCCTGACGTCGCTCGAATCCGCAAGTGCAATGGCCGATTTTGACATCATCGGTTTTTCGCTTCAGTATGAATTGTCCTACACCAATATGCTCAATATGTTGGATATGGGTGTAATCCCGCTCAGATCAAGTGATCGCCGGGGCCATGACCCCCTGATCATCGCGGGCGGTCCCTGCTCATTCAACCCCGCGCCGCTTAGCGCTTTCATCGATGCCTTCGTCATTGGCGAAGGCGAAGAGGTGGTCGCGGAAATTACCGCCGCCATAGCTGGCAGTAAAAAACAAAAACTATCCAGAGACGCAATGATTGCGAAACTTGCGGGCATCGACGGCATTTACGTTCCCCGTGTGCACGGCAAAAATGTAAGCATCAAAAAACGAAAAGCTATTGACCTTAACGCCTGGCCTCATCCTGTCGCACCGGTTGTGCCGCTCATGCAAACCGTCCATGACCGCATCGTCCTGGAAATCGCCCGGGGCTGCACAAGGGGCTGCCGGTTTTGCCAGGCGGGCATGCTCTGGCGTCCTTACCGTGAAAGAAACGCACAGCTCATTGCGGACATGGCCGACCAGGCGCTTGCGGCGACCGGCCATGACGAAATATCGCTTTTATCGCTCAGTTCCGGTGATTACAGCTGCATCGAACCGCTGATGCAAAACCTCATGCAGAAACATTATGCCGAAAGAGTCGCCCTCGCCCTGCCGTCGCTGCGCGTCGAGTCGCTGAGCGAAACGCTGATCGAAGAAATCAAGCGCACACGCAAAACCAGTTTCACTCTGGCGCCGGAAGCGGGAACGGATAAAATGCGTCAGGTGATTAACAAAGGCAACACCGCCGACGATTTGCTGGCGTCAGTTGATAAAGTTTTTGCCGCCGGCTGGAAATCCATCAAGTTATATTTCATGATCGGTCTGCCGCACGAAGAAGAAAGCGATCTGGCCGGCATCATTGATCTGGGTTATCAGGCGCTGCGCGCGGCCCGTCACCGCGGCCAGGTCACCATCAGCCTTTCGACCTTCGTCCCCAAGCCACACACACCCTTCCAGTGGGAAAAGCAGCTAACGCTTGAGGAAACATACGACAAGCAGCATTTTATCCGTCAAAGAATGAAGAACCGCAATATCACCGTCAAATGGCATGACGCCCGGATGAGTCTGCTCGAAGGCCTGTTTTCCAGAGGCGATGAAAAAATCGGAGACCTGCTTTTGTGCGCCTACCAAAAAGGCTGCCGTTTTGATGGCTGGATCGAAATACTGCGCTTTGATCTTTGGCAGGAAGCCATTTCAGAAACAGGGATTAATGTTGAAGATTATTTGCGTGAACGATCTACCACAGAGCCCCTGCCCTGGGACAATATCGACTGCGGCGTCAGCCGAGATTTTCTCAGTGAGGAAAGACAAAAAGCTGGCGAACAAAAAGCCACGCCGGATTGCCGCTACGACGCCTGCCAGGACTGCGGCGTCTGCGATTCGGCGGACACAAAAAACATTTTTTCAGACAGAGATATTAGAACCGCGGCGACAGAGGCAACATACAAACCCACGACAACCATTGAAAAAGTCTATCGTCTGAGCTTCACCAAGACCGGCCGCGCCCGCTTTTTATCCCATCTGGAACTGGCGATGGCACTCACCCGCGCCCTGCGCCGTAGTTCCCTTTCGCTTTGCTACTCGGCGGGTTTTCATCCGCATCCGAAAATATCGTTTGCCACCGCCACCTCGGTGGGAATGGCCAGCCGGGAGGAATATATGGACGTCACCGCCTTTGAGTATCCGGATGACTTGAATGTATTGAAAAACGAAATCAACGCCGCCCTGCCCGAAGGCATGGAGATAACGGACATACAATTGCTTTCATATATTGCAAAGGATCTGGCTAAGACCCTTTATGGCTTTACCTACGACCTGATGCTACCTGAGGATGTGGACGAACAAAAGCTGAAATACATCGCAGACAGCATCGACAAATTTCTGGGCATAAAATCGTTCCCAATTTCCAGGCAATCCAAGGGGAAAACCGTCACCCGTGACATCCGCCCCTTTGTCGAGGCAATAACGTTAAACGCCGGAGAAAAAAAGGTGACCACGACCCTGCGCCATGCCCAGGCCGGCTCTGTCCGCCCCATTGACATTATCCAGCACATCCTGGGATTTCCCGCCGATCAGACGCAACAGGTTTATGTGATCAAAACCAGAACCATCCTTGCCTGAGAGGGAAAAATCCTTAAATACCGATTTGAATAACGAATATTATTTCTAATACAGTGCATAGCTATGTGATCGGTGGATTATCAGTTACGCTCATCAGCCTTTTTTCTTTAACCGATGACCAATCAATCGATAAATTTCTTCTTTGTCTCTTTTGCCGATGCCCCACACCTCGATGACTTCAACCGCGTCACCCAACAGGTGATAAACAATCCTTACCCTCTTATGATCCACATACAATTTATAAAATCCGGTCAGATCGATGTCGAATTTATTGCCCAGATGGTCTCCAAGAAACGGATTTTGCGATAATTCATCCAGCTTTTTATTGACTTTCTTTTTAACGCTTCCGTCGAGAGATTTGTAATCTGAAGCAGCCTCGGGAATAAATTCGATAGAATAGCTCATAGCTGTTTCAATTCCTGCCATTGAATATTCTTCGAACGCTTATAATTCTTCATTCTTTTGGTGATGACATCGGATATTTCATACTGTTCAATCAACTCGGACAAATTCATCAGATACTCATATTCGGCGGGCGCAAGCATGACCGCCTCCATTTCATTGTTCTTCAGAATATACAAAGGACTACCGCCTTCCGAAATATCCCTTATTCGCCTGGTCAATTCTTTTTGCAGCTTGGTAACCGGTATCATTCTTTCTGTATCGACCAACATCATCAAACCCCTCTATCTATTATTTAATGTGTAATTGTATGAATAATTAATCATAGATTGTCAATGCATTTATTTTCCCAGGAAGGCTTTTTTCCACCGATTGTATGGGTTATCAAACCGAATGGAATTCTTGTCGAACTTTTCAGGGTTCCAATCCTTGCCGGCCCAGTCTTTCATTGCTTCATGATCTTCATCTTCAGGGTCGGATAATGTCTTCAACAACTCAAGATAACCATCCACGCCGCCACAATCTTCCGGCGGACAAGCTCTTTCGCCATCAACACAAATCGGGTATTTGATGTTCTTCTCTTTGAACAGGTATCCTTCAAGTTGAAGGCTGTGTTGCCAGAAATCACCATAATCGTAGGTATAGGTTGCGGTCTCACCCAAATCATAGAAATAAGATTGGATGGGAATTTCCCATCCCGGAAAAATCTCCTGCATGTCATCATACCTGTCGAAATCAGGTATGCCAATATGGTCTTCTGCCCTTTTACGCTTTTTCTTCATGGCAAAATGATGAAGATGATAATCTTGCCACCCCAGTGAATCTTGAAGGGCGACATGCAAATCCCAGAAATTGTAATCGGAAGGCACCAGAATCCGCCGCCAGATCACCGGCGATATTTCCGCAAGCTCTATCTTGAATTGAAGAACGCAATTTTTGAAGGGAATACCATCAATGCCCTTCCGGTAATGCATGGCGTAACCTTGTTTCGTGAAATTTTTGTCATATTTGCCTGGCATATAACCCCTTTCTGCTTCATGTTTTCATTTGTCATTGCGAGTACTTTACCAGTTCATCGAACTGGATATTAACGGAAGAAACAGTTTCTGTCATTGCGAGCAGACCCTCGGTCTGCGTGGCAATCCAACCACCCCGAGATTGCTTCGCTATGCTACCCTGAAGGGCACGCGTCGCAATGACGCGTTCATGTTTCTTAGGAGGCGGCTCTCAGAAGCCGCGCGACCCCTGACCAGGGGGTGGCAATCTATTTATCCAGCCCTTCGATGATCCGCACTTCCGGGATGGTCTTTTGTCTGGCCATGGCGATGGATATCGGATGCCTGGGGTCGGAAAGTTCTTTGTAAACTTTTTCAATGACCTCCAATAATTCATCAGGAGAACATATCTCCGGACACTCATAACTCTCTTCTTCGATAATCCACCGTAAAATTTTACGGATAAAGGGATTATTGAGATGGGCAAAGTTCCAGGCAACAACAATGTAAAATACTAACATGTTTATAATTTTCCTGAAAGAGAAATGAACTACCCCGCAGCAAGCTACGGGGCATCCAAGATGGCAAGGAGCGAAGCAAGCTTCGGGGAATATAACCCGGAGAGATTCAACGTGATCATTATATATCAGGGGAATGTATTTTTATTCACGGCATGAATTAAATTCATACATCTTGATTATTGAAGATGTCAAATGAAAATTCTCATTGCGCTTTTTGTTTCACCTAAAATCCAAAATAATCAATTTTAAAATCATGCCACTAACATGAGGAGCCGTTACCCTTTAATTTGACTTATCTCACGACCCGATAGCCCGACGTTTGCCGCTGCCCGGAATCTTTTTAAGCTGTATTACTAATCGAAGCGCTTCGTTCACCGCTTCATCATTTGGGAAATCTTTTGCCACGTCAGGCGATAGCAAAACCAGGTTTGTCCCTTGCGCATAACGCTTGGCATATTTACCTCGCACACCTTCTTTGAGCAGGGATGAAAGATCATATTCGGGACGAAGTTCATCATTTTTTCCGTCTATGGATTTCGTTTTCATAAGCTTCACGCTCCTTTCGAGTCAGTTCCCTTGCACTGATAAAACGGTGGTTGCCTCGCTGAAAGTAACACGATGTTTTCGTAGGTTAGTTGTGGCTTTGGCAACATCACATTCGAATTCAATCATGACATCAATCTTCTCTCGTAACGTCTGTGAACTTGCATGTATTTCAAAGTATGTCCATTTACAGATTCAGGGAGCTGTCCACCTTTCACTGCACCCACCTTTTGGAAAAAATATTACGCTCTATTTCCATGCGAATTCAAGCATTTTCTTCAAGGTCGGTGTTTTGTGTAGTAGGAAGAAATGGGAGACTTCTCCTGTTTTATCAACCATGCTTCAATATCCTCAACCGACTGTTCCCCCCGTGCGATGCTCCAGAAAAATGATTCAACATCGTTCTTATCTGCAAGACGATAACCGTTGAGACGAAGACATACGTCGGCGGCAACCAGCGCGGTGCGTTTGTTGCCGTCCACAAAGGGATGATATGAGGAAATCGCGTGGATCTGGGCGGCAACTTTGGATATCAAACCGGGGAATAGTTCTTGATCGCCAAAGGCCGCAAAGGGCCTCGATACGGCGGCTTTCAGATTGCCGAAGTTTAAGACGCCTTTATTGCCGCCCGTTTCTTCGATCACTTTTTCGTGAATCAAAAGCAATTCAAAAGATGAAATCCAGTTCAACAGGCAAGTCCCTCCAGTGTCGTGTGGTGGTCGTGAATCGACTGACCGGCAAGCGTTTCGATTTGAGCAAGACGCTTGTGATCGACAGGGGCCGGAACAAGCACAATAACGTTTTCGATCTCAAAGGCTTCAAAGGCAGTCCGTTCATCATCTTCGTTCGCTATTTTCTCCCCGTCATAGCCCTCCAGAATGATCTGCCCGCCATGCCTTTTTTCAACAATGCCAAGATAACGAATCAATCCATCCTTTCCAAACAGTTCAATTGAGATCACCAGACGCAAATAAAGTATTCCATATCATCGTTCCATATTACGACACGATTATCATGATTCATGATTGACTGTTTTCAATAACATGCGATAATGCCACTCAGAATAAATCAGGAAGGTGCCACATGGCTAAAAAACTGGATTCTTACAAGAGTTATGGGCAGAAGCTGATTGGCCTGCTTGTCCGGCTGATGTTTTCAGGCGAACGTGTATCGCTCACGGAACTGGCCCGATTGGAGAATTGTTCAAAGCAGACGATTATCAGGCTGCTCAATGACATAAGAATGTCCTATGGTATGGATATTGAGGAAACCTTCCAGGGAAACAGAAAATATTATCGCGTCAAACGGCCGACAAGCGGTCTGCCTGTGATGGCACTTTCGGAAACGGAAATACGGACATTGCAGATGTGCCGGGATTTTACGGAATATCTGATCGGGAAACCACTTTATGAGGAAGCCACCCGCGCCTTGCTGAAGAGCCGCGCACTCCTGCCGGAAAAGGACAATATCTTCAAATGCCATTTTGCCTCTTTCCGTCCCGGCACCATTGACTACAAGCCGCAGCATCAAGTCATTCACACATTGATTGAGGCGATGGAGAAACAAAAGGTCTGCAAACTGACCTATCAGGGCCTTGATGCGCCCAAGCCAAAGACTTTCCATATCAAGCCGCTGAAGCTCTTTTCTTATCACGACGCGATCTATCTCCACGCGCAAAAGGCCAAGGAACCGGGGAAGGCTTACCGTTCACCCAAATTCGATCCTCTGCTGGCGGTTCATCGAATGCAGGCGGCTGAATTGACAGATATAGCCTTCGAGCCGCCTGCAAACTTTGATTTTGAAAAAGTTTTCAATAGCAATTTTGGAGTCATGAAGGATGACGTGTTTACGGCGGAAGTGGAATTCACCGGCTGGTCTGCCCGCTTTGTGACGGAACGTACCTGGAGCGCCGATCAAAAAATCAAAAGCAAAGACGACGACAGGATTATCCTGACTTTCACGGCTTCCTCCGAGCCGGAACTCATATCCTGGCTTCTTTCCTTTGGTGATGAGGCGCGATTGATCAAACCGGCCTGGCTGGTCAAGGAAATGAAATTGAAGATCATTAAGCTGGCAAAGTGCTACGGACTATTTATGTGACAAGAACTCTTCGATGGTTAGATGAATATCTTTGGCAATTTGCTTTAACAAGATAGGGGAAATGTCACGCCCCTGATGAAATGGAACGGTTGTGAATTTGCCGTCTAAATGACGAAATTGTTTATGAGAAACCTTTTGCCGAATTTCTTTGAATCCCAATTTTTCGAGTATTGATATAACTTCCCTGGGCCTGAGAATTGGAATAGTGCCCATATCAATTCACCATCACAGTTTGCGTCCCAATAAATTCAGCCTCCAGCGTTGGTTCACCATCTTCCAGTAGCATCTCAATCACTTCCTGGAGATTTTTTTGCAATTCGTCCAGGGTTTCAGCCTGTGTGTGCGCTCCGGGAAAGCCTGGAACAAAACCGACATACAAACCTGTATCGGAACATTTTTCAATGACTGCCGTATATCGTTTCATAAATTACTCTCCTTGTTTATCTCTCTGATTTACGGGTAAAATTTACCGCAATTCTTCAAATTTGTCGAATACTTATTTTACTATCCCATCTCCAGTAAAATCTTGTTCAGCTCTTTAATTTCATCGCGGAGACCGGCTGCTTTTTCGAATTCCAGATTCTTGGCCGCCTGCTTCATTGACACCGTCAGATTTTTAATGAGCGCCGGCAGATCTTCTTCTCTGGCCGGAATGGCCCTGCCTTTGGCATCCGTAGGCACGGTCATATAATCGGCTTCGTAGATAGAACCCAGAATATTACTGATCGATTTTTTGATGGTTTCGGGCGTGATGTTGTTTTCTTCATTATATCCGGCCTGAATGATGCGGCGGCGTTTGGTTTCATCCAGACAGGCCTGAATGGATTTGGTGATTTTATCGGCATACATGATGACCTTGCCGCCGACGTTACGCGCGGCGCGACCGCTGGTCTGGATAAGCGATCGTTCAGATCGCAGGAATCCTTCCTTGTCCGCGTCGAGTATCGCTACCAGCGACACTTCGGGTATATCCAGACCTTCACGCAGAAGATTGACGCCGACCAGCACGTCGAACTCGCCCCGGCGTAAATCACGAATAATGCTGACTCGCTCCAGCGTGTGAATATCGGAATGCAGATAGCGCACGCGGATGCCGAGGCCGCTGTAATAATCGGTTAAATTTTCCGCCATGCGTTTGGTCAAAGTGGTCACCAAAACTCTTTCCTCTTTCTTAACCCGCAGGCGTATTTCTTCAAGCAGATCATCCACCTGATGCTGCGCGGGTTTGATTTCTATTTCGGGGTCCATCAACCCTGTGGGACGAATAATTTGTTCCACGCGGATGCCGTGCGCCTTTTCCATTTCATAGACGGCCGGTGTTGCCGAAACATAGATTCTCTGATTGGGCAGCGCTTCGTATTCTTCAAATCGCAATGGGCGGTTATCCAGAGCAGAGGGTAGCCTGAACCCGTACTTCACGAGTGTTTCCTTACGCGATCTATCCCCGCGATACATGCCACCCAGCTGCGGCAGCGTGGCGTGGCTTTCATCAATAATGATTAAAGCGTCTTTGGGCAGATATTCCATGAGCGTTGGCGGCGGCTCGCCGGGTTTGCGGCCGGTCAGATGGCGCGAATAATTTTCAATGCCCTGGCAGTAGCCCATTTCTTCCATCATTTCCAGATCAAAGTTTGTGCGCTGTTCCAGACGTTGCGCTTCCAGCAACATATTATGCTCTTTATATCTGGCCAGGGTAAGAGCTAGTTCCGCGCGGATGTCAGCGGTCGCTCTTTTGAGATTATCCCGTGTGGTCACATAGTGACTGCTGGGATAAACGGCGGTTTTGGTAAGCGAACCGAGTTTTCTGCCGCGCAGCGGGTCAATCCAATAAATCGCCTCAATCGTATCGCCGAAAAATTCCACGCGCAACGCTTGCTCGTCTTCGTAAGGTGGAAAGATTTCCACGACATCGCCTCGCACTCGGAATGTACCGCGGTGAAAGTCAATATCGTTTCGTTCATACTGGATTTCAATCAGCCGGTGCAGCATGTCCTCGCGGGAAATATCCTTCCCCACTTCCAATTGCACAATCATGCCCAGATACGATTCGGGTGAACCCAGACCGTAGATGCAGGAGACGCTGGCCACAATAATGACATCCCGGCGCGTCAGAAGCGCGTGCGTCGCCGCATGGCGCAGCTTGTCGATTTCCTCGTTAATCGCGGAATCCTTTTCAATGTAGGTATCGGTGGTCGGCAGATAAGCTTCGGGCTGATAGTAGTCGTAATAGCTGACAAAGTATTCCACGGCATTATCTGGAAAGAGGCCTTTGAATTCTTCATACAGTTGCGCAGCCAGCGTTTTATTATGCGCAATAACCAGCGCTGAACGTCCGGCGCGCTCAATGACATTAGCAATGGTAAAGGTTTTACCGGAACCGGTAACGCCCAGAAGTACCTGATGTTGTCGGCCCTCTTGTAATCCGCGCGACAATTCATGAATAGCCTGCGGCTGATCGCCGGAGGGGATGAAATCTGTAATCAACGAAAATTTTTCCATAAAATTCTGATAACCATATAATGATTTCTGGATTGCCCGTTACCCTGATGACCTGATGACCTGAAGGTCACACGAGGTCACACGAGGGCACGCATCAAGCCGGGCAATGACATGTTGTTACACACAGCGCCCCCTGACGCTTCACTTGCCATTTACCCGGTAAGCAGTTTTAAGATATCCTTTGGCATCAACCTTTGCCGACCCCTCGGCGCCTTCAAGTTTCAACACCCGCTGATAATAGTCCTCTGCGTATCTGCGTTCCTGACGGATATCATGAATCATCCCTAGATACAGCAGGGACCGAGCCTGTGTGCGCATATTATAAAAAGATTTGTCCTGAATAGCTTTTTGAAAATATGACTCTGATCTTCCATATTCACCCCGCTTAAAATGTATTCGTCCCATTAGTTGATAATAGCGTGGTTGAAGCTGAGGAACAAAGGGTGGCGTCCCGGCACGGATATTCTTCTCTATTTGTGAGGCAATGGCCTCGGCCTCGGCAAACCGGCGCAGCTCCAGCATGGCCACACCATAGGTAAAATGGAAATTATAATTATTTGGAAATTTATTCCTCAAATCCTGAAGAATGGGTAACGCTTTGGTCGGTTGTTTTTCATAGTTCAGATAAACCGAAACCAGTTCGGCCCGAGCCATTTCACGCAAAAGATATCCTTTTTGCGCCGCTGTCTGTATTTCCTGAAGGCCCTTTTCCCTGTTGCCCTCCGTAATCAACAGGGAAGACAAGAAACCGGTCATGCCTGGAAAATGATCAATATGATAATGCAGGAGGCCCATGAGAAAATCGACATCATAATTATTGGGATCAAGGGATTTGGCCGTCTCCAGATAACCCCAGATATTCGCCGTTTCCTGAGCCATGACCAGATATCGTTTTTCTTTAATGGCCCAGTAAACTTTGGCGATCTTGGCCAAGGCCATGGCGAGATAGGCCTGGCTGTCTTTAGGATGTTTGGCAATCCTTTTTTCTCCCCGGGCAAGCGCTTCTTCTGAAAAATACAAAATCGCGTCTTTTTCTTTTTGACGTTGTTCAAGCGTGAAACACATTTCGTAAGCAAATAGATGCAGCATCGCTTCTAAGGCATACCCGGTCGGATTATCGGGTTCCAACTCCACGGCCTTTTTCAGACAGGCCTCGGCATCGCTCTCATCGCTATTAAAAGTTTTATTGATCCCTTGCAGAAGATTGGATTGAAAGCTGCCAATACGAAGCTCTGTCACCCGCATCTCCGAAGCAAAACAGGGATAAGAGGTAAACAGCAAAAATACAAAAATAAGAATGATCGATATTTTTTTTAGCATATAGATTGAATGTCCCCAAATTCCGTATGGAGTTTTACAATGGTAGGGAACGGTCGCGACCGTTCCCTACAAAAACAACACCGGCTCCCTCAATATCGCCTCCCTTGCGCGGTACGCGCAGGCGGCTACTTCCGGATGCGTGTCTTTGAGCGAAGCGATCTGCCGCAAATTATCCGCCGTGCGCATAATGAGCGAAGCCATGTCGCCTTCAGCAATTCCGGTGAGTTTGATGACATCATCCCAGTTGCGTCCCTGCGCCCAGTTGTACATCGCCACGCCCGCCGACGTAAAAAGCTTCGCGCTGACAAAACCCGCCGCCTCCAATCGACGTGAAAGCGGCTTCACGGCCAGAAGCATTTTGCGCAACGCCGCCATCAGCTTGTGCGGCAGGTCTTTGGTGGCCAATTGTATTTCATCGTCACGATCATAGGCAAATACCGCAACGACTGCCGCAAGCAACCTGTCATTGTCCTCGGGAAACGCATTTTCCCGGAGGCAGCAAGCGACCAGTAGCGGATGATCCAGCCGCAGGCGCGCCGCCCAGCGACCATCCTCAGTCAGCTTGCCCGTAGGGTCAACAAAACCTTCCCGCTGCAAAAATTCCAGATGCAAGATAAAATCCTTCCACAACAGCGCTGCGGCGGAAGAGGTATGTCCGTCCATACTATTTTGCTGCCAGGCGGCAAATGATCTTTCATATATTTTCTTCACATCGGCCGGCGTCTGGGACAATAATAGATTAAGAACCATCGCAAAGTCATTTTTCAGCTGACTTAAAATATCTTCCGGAGCGCCAAACAGCATTTTCCTGATGTGTCCCAAATCCATAAACCGGCCACTCACCGCCAGCATAAAGCCGATTTTATCCTGACCGCGCCTTCCTGCCCGACCTGTCATCTGCCGGAATGCGGTCGTGGACAGCGGCGCAAAATCATGACCGTTGAATAAGTCGGAATTAAACAAGACGATAGTGCGGGCGGGGAAGTTCACTCCTGCTGCGATAGTGGAGGTGGCAAAAATTACCCGCAGATGTCCCCGGTTCATCATTTCCTCAACCAGCAGTTTCCATGCCGGTAATTGTCCACCGTGATGCGCGGCCAGTCCCGCTGACCGCAGCGCCTTGATCTGCCGGTGACTGCCAAGCGACGGAAAACGATCCAGCAGATCATATAAATCATCGGCATACGCCTGGGAATTTTTCAGGGGTGTAAGCGCCGACCGGGACGTAAGCGCCGCGTCACATTCTGAGCGTGACTTCAAAAAGAAAATGGCCGGTAACAAATCAAATCGCTCCAGCACCCTGATAATCCCCGCGTAATCCGGCGGCCGACGGCTTCCCCGGTGGCTGAATTTTTCTTTTTTTAAAAACTCCGAAACAATGTGCGCGGTTTTCTTGCCATCCAGAAAAGGGTGCAGGCAGCCGGACGGATGCAGAAACAGCGGATAAAGCGGCACGGGGCGTTTTTCTTCGCGAATCACCGTGCAGTTTTTTTTACGGATGGAGGAAAGCCACGCAGCAATCTCGTCGCCGTTGCCGATGGTCGCCGACAACAAAAGCAGGTTCACCCGCACCGGCAGATAGATCATAATTTCTTCCCAGACCACGCCGCGGTCGGCATCGCCCAGAAAATGGGCTTCGTCCAGAATAACCAGATCACAATTTAGATCACAACCCTTTTGCATGGCGTCATAGAGCTGATTGCGCAAAATCTCCGTCGTGCCGACAATAATCGGGGCTTCGGTATTTTCCTTGGTGTCGCCGGTGATAATCCCGACGTTTTCGGGATCAAAATGCAAACCGAACTCCACCCACTTGGAATTGGAAAGCGCTTTGAGCGGGGAGGCGTACCAGGCGTGTCCGCCCTTTTGCATCACCGACAAAATGGCCTCGCGCGCGATCCAGGTTTTACCGGCGCCGGTGGGCGCAATCACCAGGCAATCATTTTGCTTAATGGCCGCAAGGGCCTGCACCTGATAATCATCCGGCACAAAAGGGGTGGGATGGGGTTTGCCAATCTGCGCCAGAACGCTTTTGAGCGAAGAGGCGATTTCCGGTTTCAAATGAGATGTCGGCTCCGGCCTCTTGGATTTCCGACCGGAAAACGAATGTTTGTGCTGGAAAGGTATGTTTTTGCGGTTCATCTTCTCTTTCATGATTATACACTTGTAGCATAATGCTAATTAATGGTAAAGCACCGGTCAATTTTAGCCAGTGAATCAACCACCTCGCGAGCAAGCTGTCGAGGCATGAAATGAACATCATTATATCGCGAGCAAGCTCACGGAGAATGAACGCTCGTCCCGCAACAGCGGGATTAAATATTTTATTCGTTTTTTGGGTAGAATTTAACGTTTCTTTAAATCATCCATTCCTTTAAATCCTGTCCGTCACAATCAAATGTTGGAATGTTTGATAATTTACTCATGATTTCAAATACTTCATAATTTTTTTTCATAATCTCATTATTTGGCATACTTATTTCATTACCTTACTTTTAAATAGCAACTAAGCTTTCAAAGATTTAAGGAGGATAATCATCATGAAAAAAATTATGCAGACAGGACTTTTGGTTGGTTTTATTGT
Source organism: Smithellaceae bacterium (assembly GCA_030690945.1). Taxonomy (GTDB): domain Bacteria; phylum Desulfobacterota; class Syntrophia; order Syntrophales; family Smithellaceae; genus UBA8904. The sequence continues at coordinate 51,147 of JAUYFM010000059.1, forward strand.
TCTGATCACAGCTACTTTCAGCTTTGCTCAGTTCAACGCCACCGGAGATGCCGGTTTCCCCTTCTTCCATTTTGGTTGCCTGATTATCGGTGGATTAATTATTGTGTCTTTGAAACGTAAATACGATAAACTATATTTAAGTGAAGCGATCGGTTCTTTCGCTCTTTATACAATTCTGGTTGCTCTTTTCACGGCGCCGGTTGTCGATGCGCTTAAAACCCTGATCAGTTAAACCCTTCCCTCTATTTATATAGTACCCAAAGTAAAAGCCCCCGCTCTTTCCATGGCGGGGGTTTTTACTTTGGGGGAGAAAAAATACTTTACAGCATCCACTATTTCAATTATTAAACTTAGTTGTTATGGTTACGGCTAAATTAATTCTTTCTTAAAGGAGATAGAGATATGGCAAAACGTATTTACACATTCGGGAAGGGAATCAATGAAGGCACAGCCGACATGAAAAACCTTCTCGGCGGCAAAGGCGCAAACCTGGCCGTAATGTCAAAACAGGGAATTCCGGTCCCTTCGGGATTCACGATCACCACCGAAGTCTGCGTCGAATTTTACAAAAACAACAAGCACTATCCCGCAGGCCTGGAAAAAGAAGTCGTAGCAGCATTGAAAAAAGTCGAAAGCTCTATGGGAGCAAAATTCGGCGATCCGACCAATCCTCTTCTTTTATCCGTTCGCTCCGGCGCGCGCGTCTCGATGCCGGGCATGATGGACACCGTTCTCAACCTGGGCCTCAATGATGAAACCGTCGAAGGCATCATTCGCAAATCCGGTAACGAGAGGTTCGGCTGGGATTCCTACCGCCGTTTCATACAGATGTACGGCGACGTCGTGATGGGCTTAAAACCGGAAGACAAAGATGCGCATGATCCGTTCGAAGAAGTCATGGAGGAACTCAAAGCCGAGAAAGGCGCCAAAGCCGACCTCGACCTGACCGTGGCCGACTTGAAAGAACTGGTCAGCCGCTACAAGCAACTGATCGTTTCCAAACTCGGCAAAGAATTTCCTTCTGATCCCAAAGAACAGCTCTGGGGCGCAATCGGTGCGGTATTCATGTCATGGGACACAGCGCGCGCCGTCCTGTACCGCAAAATGAACGGCTACGATGATAACTGGGGTACAGCCGTCAACGTCCAGGCCATGGTTTTCGGCAACATGGGCAAACGATGCTCAACCGGCGTTGCCTTCACGCGCGATCCGGCCACGGGCGAAAAAGCATTTTACGGCGAATACCTGATCAACGCACAGGGCGAAGACGTTGTCGCCGGCATTCGCACGCCGCAGCAGGTTACTATTGAAGGGTCACGCCGCTGGGCCAAAGACAATAACGTTGCAGAGAGTGACCGGGCATCTTCATTCCCGTCTCTCGAAGAATACATGCCCGCCGCTTACAAAGATCTGGTCAATGTTTATACCAAGCTCGAGCATCATTACAAAGACATGCAGGACATCGAATTCACCATTCAGGACGAAAAACTCTGGATGCTGCAAACCAGAAACGGCAAGCGCACCGCGGCAGCCGCTGTGAAAATTGCTGTCGATATGGTTGCTGAAAAATTAATCGACAAAAAGACGGCTCTCCTGCGCATTGATCCGGCATCTCTGGACCAACTGCTGCACCCGACATTTGATCCCGAAGCCGCCCGCAGCGTCATCGCCAAAGGCCTTCCGGCATCTCCCGGCGCAGGCACCGGCAAAGTCGTCTTCAACGCCGACGACGCGGAAGAGTGGCATCTGCGCGGCGAGAAAGTTGTTCTTGTGCGCATTGAAACATCTCCCGAAGACCTCAAAGGGATGAGTGCCGCTCAGGGCATCCTCACCCAGCGCGGCGGCATGACATCGCACGCGGCGGTTGTCGCCCGAGGCATGGGCAAATGCTGCGTTTCCGGCTGTGGAGAAATTCAAATCAGCTATGCCCGAAAAGAAATCAAATTTAAAGATGCTCTCGTGAAAGAAGGAGACTACATCTCTCTGGACGGCTCCACCGGAGAAGTGATGCTGGGCGAAGTAAAGACTCGGCCTGCGGAACTCTCCGGCTATTTCGGAACCATCATGCAATGGGCGGATGAAGCCAAGAAACTGGCCGTGCGCACCAACGCTGATTCACCGCACGATGCCGCCGTCGCCCGCAACTTCGGCGCACAGGGCATCGGTCTTTGCCGCACGGAACATATGTTCTTTGAAGGCGACCGCATCAAAGCCGTGCGCGAAATGATCCTGTCTGATAACGTTGAAGGCCGGAAAAACGCACTGGCCAAACTTCTCCCGATGCAGCGTGAAGATTTCTACGGCATTCTCAAAGCGATGGAAGGATACGGCGTCACCATCCGTCTGCTTGATCCGCCGCTGCACGAATTTGTCCCGCACGAAGAAGAAAGCCAGCGCGCCATGGCCGCAGAGATGGGCATTTCCGTTGATGCCGTTAAAGCCAAAGTTAATTCACTGCATGAATTCAACCCCATGCTGGGGCATCGCGGCTGCCGCCTGGGTATCACCTATCCCGAAATCACCGAAATGCAGGCACGCGCAATTTTTGAAGCGGCCTGCCAACTGACCAAAGAAGGCGTGGACGCCCGTCCCGAAGTCATGGTTCCCCTGGTCGGCATTGTGAAGGAACTGGTTTCACAAAAAGAAATCATTATCGCCACCGCCAAAAAGGTTATGGCGGAAACAGGCGTGAAAGTTAATTATTCCGTCGGCACAATGATTGAAGTGCCGCGCGCCGCCGTCACCGCCGATGAAATCGCGAAAGAAGCGGAATTTTTCTCCTTTGGCACCAACGACCTGACCCAGATGACCTTCGGCTACAGCCGTGACGACGCGGGCAAATTCCTGCCGGATTACGTGGACAAGAAAATCCTGCCGGTCGATCCCTTCCGAGTTCTGGATCGCGGCGGCGTCGGCCAGCTCATTCAAATGGCCGTCGCCAAAGGCAGAGGCGTCAATCCCAAATTGAAGGTTGGCATCTGCGGTGAGCATGGCGGTGATCCAAGCTCCATCGAGTTCTGCCATTTATGCGGATTGAATTATGTCAGCTGCTCGCCTTTTCGGGTGCCCATTGCGAGGCTTGCCGCAGCTCAGGCTGCTTTAAGAAACGCAGCGCCTGTGAAAAAGGCAGTCACTGTGGTTAAAGCAGTCGCTAAGGCAGTAAAGAAAGCTATTGCAACAAAACCCGCAGCCAAACCGGCGACCAAGAAGGTAGCGGTGAAGAAAGCGGCTCCGAAAAAAGCTGTCGCGAAGAAACCCACCGTTAAGAAGGCTGTCGTAAAGAAAGCCGTTCCCAAAAAGGCAGCGGCGAAGAAAGTTGCCGTGAAGAAAGTCGCACCGAAAAAGGCAGCCGTAAAAAAGGCCGCAAAGAAGAAATAATCTTTTAAAAAAGCCGGAGCAAAAAAGCTCCGGCTTTTTTTAGTTTTAAGTGTTCCTTTTTTTCAGGGCTTCGGCAAAGGGATTATTAAAAGGTTTGGACGCTTCCCTGTCCTTCTTTTTTTCCTGCCGCTTTTCAGGCCGCTGCGGTGTTATTTTTTGTTCTCCGGCGGTGGGTTTGGCCGGTTCAGTTTGTTCCGTTTTATTTTTTTCACCTGGCGTTTTTTTCATGGACAGAGAAATCCGCTTGCGCTCGGCATCTATCGCCAGCACCGTCACTTCGACTTTCTGGTTGACCTTCACCACATCCGCTGGAGTTTTCACATACCGGTCAGCCATCTCGCTTAAATGAACCAGGCCGTCCTGGTGAACCCCGATATCGACAAAAGCGCCAAACGCCGTGATATTGGTAACAACGCCGGTCAGCCTCATGCCAAGAATCAAATCCGTGATCTTATCGATGCCTTCGGCAAAAACAACATTTTCAAATTGCCGCCTCGGGTCGCGCCCCGGCTTGGCGAGTTCCGCCATAATATCTTTTAAAGTGGGCAGGCCGACCTTATCGGACACATAATCGGTCAGAACAACCTTCTGTCTCCTTGCTTCATCCGCTATCAGATCCACAACGGAGCAGCCCTGATCCGTTGCCATTTTTTCGACAATTGTGTAACTTTCCGGATGAACAGCGCCGGCGTCCAGCGGATTGGCGCTTCCGCGCACGCGTAGAAAACCGGCGGCCTGCTCAAAGGCCTTGGCCCCGAGACGTTTCACGCCTTTGAGCGCATCACGTGTTGGAAACGGACCGTTTTCGTTACGATGCAAGACAATGTTATCCGCGAGCGCTGCGCCCAGACCGGACACATATGACAGAAGCTGGACGCTGGCCGTATTCACCTCGACACCCACGGCATTGACGCAGCTGACCACGACATCATCCAGGCACTGCTGCAATAACCCCTGATCCACATCATGCTGATACTGGCCCACGCCAATGGCTTTCGGCTCGATTTTAACCAGTTCCGCCAGCGGATCCATCAGACGCCGGCCAATGGAAACAGCCCCGCGAACGGTGATATCCTGGTCGGGAAATTCGGCCCTTGCCGCTTCCGACGCGGAATAAACTGACGCCCCGCTTTCATTGACCATGACCACCATAATTTCTTTGGGCAGACTCAGACCCCGAAGGAAGCTTTCCGTCTCGCGCCCCGCCGTGCCATTGCCGACGGAAATAGCTTCGACCTTGAACCTCTCGCACAAGGTCCCGATCGTCCGGCCGGCCTCTTCACGCGCTTTTTCCGACATGAGCGGGAAAATAGTTTCATGATGGAGAAGCTTTCCCTGCCGATCCAGACAAACCGTCTTGCAGCCGGTGCGGAAACCGGGATCAATGGCCAGCACGGCTTTTTGCCCCATGGGCGGCGCCAGGAGCAACTGACGTAAGTTATCAGCAAACACGCGGATCGCGATTTCATCGGCTCGTTTCCTGGTCTCCATGCGGGTTTCCGTTTCCATGGAAAGCGAAAGCAGGCGCTTGTAACTGTCGTGCACCGCAAGCTTTACCTGACCTACCGCTTCGTTTATCCCGTGAACAAACAACTCTTCCAATATTCGCAGAGCCTCTTCATCCGGCGGCGTCATGCGTAGCGTCAGAAACTCTTCGCGTTCACCGCGGCGCATCGCCAACACCCGGTGGGACGGCGCAGTCGCGACCGGCTCTTCCCAATCATAATAGTCTTTGTATTTGATGCCTGACGCAAGTTTATCCGGCAAGACCTTTGAGCGGATAACGCCTTTGTTCCAAAACAGATCACGCATTTTCGACCGCGCGCCCGCATCTTCGTTCACCCATTCGGCGATAATATCCCGCGCCCCAGCCAGAGCATCATCCACCGTCGCCACGCCCTTTTCTTCGCTGATAAACAGGGCGGCTTCAATGGCAAGATCAAGATCTTCCTGAGCAAATATTTTAATCGCCAAATCTTCCAGCCCCTTCTCCCGGGCAATGATTGCCCGCGTTCGTCGCTTGGGGCGAAACGGCAAATAAATATCTTCCAGAATGGATAATGTTTCAGCGGCGGCAACTTTGGTTTCCAATTCCGGAGTCAGCAAATTGCGTTGGGTCAGAGATTTCACAATGGCGTCGCGCCGATTCTCCAGTTCCTCCAGTTCACGCAACCGGTCGCGAATGGCCGTGATGATAACTTCATCCAGCGTTCCGGTAACTTCCTTGCGATAGCGGGCAATGAAGGGCACTGTCGCCCCTTCGGTAATCATCGCGGCGGTATCAGCTACTTGCTTAGCCGTAATATTGAGTTCCCAGGCAATCTTTTCATGTCGGAGTGAGTTCATGTCTATTCCTTTGCAGATTTAAATGGAGCGGGAGGCTTACCACAGTTGGGCAGGCGATGCAATCGGCCGTTTATATTTCAACCATTTTCAGCCGATATAAAATATTATTTAAAACTTGAGCCGGCGCTATAAATCAGGTAGGATTGAATTGAAAAATGGAGGCCAAACGATGACTTCAAAACCTGAGAAAGATCGCGTCGAAAAAATTCTGGACTCCCTTAAAAAGGCCGCTGCCGGCAATTATTCCAAAAAACTTGATTTTGCGTCAGAAGACGACGATCTGGGCCTCATCGCAGACGCCGTCAATACTCTATTGCAGAAAACTGATGAAAGGCTCTCATCGGTCAGTCAAAGATCAATCAATCTGACAGAGATCGTTGGGCGCCTGGCTGGCGGCGTGGCGCATGATTTCAACAATATGCTCAGCGTCATCCTGGGATATGCGGACCTGGCCAAATTGCGTCTGGACAAACAGCATCCCGTCTTGAAGGATATTGCGGAAATTGAAAAAGCGGCCATCCGCTCCCGCGACATCACCACCCAACTGCTGACTTTTTCCCGCAAACAGATCATCGAGCCTAAAATCATTGACCTCAATGAACTGGTCTCCCATGCCCAAAAAGCGCTGATCAGTCTCATCGGTGAGGATATCGAGCTGAAGGTTCTTCAGGAAGATAATCTCTGGACGATCATGTTCGATCCATCACAGATTGAACAGATTCTCATCAATCTGGCGGTGAACGCCCGCGACGCGATGCCCGGCGGAGGCAATATTACTATTGAAACTACCAATGCCGTTCTGGACGCCTCCTGCTGTGAAAACAACATCGGTTCCACACCCGGCCAGTACGTCCGCCTGTCTTTCAGAGACAACGGAATGGGCATGGATAAAGAAACCCTGCAACATATTTTTGAACCTTTTTTCACCACCAAAGAGTTGGGCAAAGGCAGGGGATTGGGGCTGTCCACCGTTTACGGCATCGTCAAGCAAAACAATGGTTTTATCAATGCTTACAGTGAAACGGAACAGGGAACAACCTTCAACATCTATTTACCGCGCGCATCCGGTGATGAGCAGGGCCTGAAATGATATAAAGCCAGGCTTATTTCTGGCCATTTTTTTTGAATTATTCCTTTGATTCATCGAATTGGGCAAGAATGTCTTTGAGGTCCACGTCTTGATCTTCCAGAATCACGTAACTGAGATCATTTTCGTCTGCGGCGTGCAGGTTCTGATTGACAGCCGGTTTTAACGCGTCAGCCGCAGAGGACCTGTAAACTACGTCCTGCACGGCGTTCGGGTCGATTAAAGATGATACATAGTCGGGCTCGTTGGATGAATCCGCCCCCGTCCCAAAACTTTTATGCGGATGAACAAACGAGGCACGGTTATTGAGAAATTCATTTTCATATAGTTTCATCGTGAACATACCCTCATTGCGGCTGGTCAGCATGATTGTTTCCAGTTGAGTCAGTTTGTTGTCGCGGATAGTGCTCTGGACGGAAGGTATTGACTTCAGGATGGAAAGCATGGGAACACGAAAACCGGCTTTTTTGACAAAGGTGAGTTGCTGAACAATCAACCAGGAAAGCGCAGAAGCAAACTGATATCGGATAACATCCTGGTTTTCAGCGACGACACAGTTGTTGATGCGGTATATCGCATCTTCCGCATCAGTGGCATGCATTGTGGCAAAGACGAGGTGTCCGGACGCAGCTGCGTTGAGAGTCAGCCGAATGGTATCCGGTTCTCTGAGCTCACCTACGAAAATGACATCGGGATTTTCTCTCAGGGAATCAAGAAGCCCCTGATTGAAAGAAGGCACATGGACTCCCACTTCACGCTGCTCGATAAAAGACTTTTTAGATTTGAAGCGGTATTCAATAGGATCTTCTATCGTTATAATGTGTGAGGCTCTGTTGCGGTTTATCTCTTCGAGAATGGCCGCGATGGTGGTTGTTTTGCCGGAACCGGTGCTGCCGCAGACAAGGATAAGGCCGGCATCCAGTTCCATAATCTGATTGAGGGAAGGATGAAGATTGAGGGAGACAACCTCGGGAATGGTTGCCGGCAAAAGGCGGATGGCCATGCTCAGTCCACGTGTGGTATAAAATGCATTGATTCTTACACGCACTTGATTAAAAGAAAGAGCGAAATCGACAGACCATCTTTTCCGGAGAGTCTGGAGTTGTCTTTCGCTCAGCATGTCCTTGATCATAGCATCTATTTGCGAGTACGACCATTTGATGCTGTTATCAAAGTGGATAAGCCCGTCCCTGCGGAAAATCAGAGGGAATCCCCCGGTAATGTGCAGGTCGGAGAATCTTTGTTTGATGGCGGCAAGGATCAAATCGGTAAATTGCTGATTCATATATACTGCTCAAATATTCATTCTGTAATGATGATTGCTTGGAATATCAGGAGGGCTAATATCCATAAGCACTGTATTTAATTAGTAGTATATATGAGAATGCCCTAAATGTGTCAAGAACATTAATCAATACTTGATAACCACTTCCTTATTTTTTCTTACGGATATCATCTTCCAGTTCCGGGCCGGAAATATCGCCTTTTTGATTATAGCCCCTCTGCTCCCAGTAACCGCGGAAATTAGCCTTATCGGAAAACTGAATTCGTTCTATCCAGCGGGCCCATTTGTAACCCCATTTTTCCTCGGCCACCAGAATAAAAGGAAACCCGAGCTTTGCCGGAAGGGGAATGCCGTTGGCCGAATCCGCAAGCAGCATATTTTTGTCGGCCACGGTTTTAAATTCCAATGAAGTGGTGTAGCCGTCCACGCCGTGAAATATAATTGTATTCACTTTTGGATCTACGCCGACGCGGCTGATCAATTCACTGAAGGGAATGCCTTCCCACAAAACAGTGACCTGCCATCCTTCGACGCAATGAGTCGTAACTAATTTTTTCTGGCGCGGAAAAGTTTTTAGCTCCTGATAGCTGTAGGAGAGCGGTTTTTTGACCAAACCGTCGACGCGCAGCCGGTATTTTTTCAGATCGACTTTTCGGACACCGCCAATGGAGTTTTCACGGAAATCATTGACCGATCCCAGCTCCTTGCCCTGATAGCTTTTCAATTCGCCGGTTTCCCGGCGATCGTCGGAAGGATTAGCAGCCCCCAGCAAAAGGAACAAAACCAGAAAGAAAGAGAGTTTGAAACAAAGATGCTTCCACATTTTTTGCCTCCTTTACTTTTCAAAATTAAAGATACGGCTAGTGTCCTGTCAACGATACTCTGTCATTTCGAAGGAGTCATAACGACTGAGAAATCTTAGATTTCTCCCTGCGGTCGAAATGACATTTCCTGATTGACGAGACACTAGGTTAATGCGCCTAAGCCTCATGGGCCTTTTTTCCGTAACCCTCTTCATAAGCCGTACATTATGTCGCTCTAACTATCTACTCGAATATTTTATCAAAGCTAAAAGAATTCAAAAATCCCGCCATGGGAGGAGGTAGAACACAGGTGGTGTTCCCTTCTTCCTCATAATCGAGAAGAATTCCACGGTCAGCGAGATCGCTTAAGACAATCCTGGCATCACTGAGGTTAAGTTTCCAGATTGCGGCTGCTTTCTTATCCGTAAAAGATTTGATGGGAAGGAGAGAAACAAGCTTGGCTTCCCTTTCAGAAAAAAGAATTTTGAGGATTTTGAATAGTAGCTCTGTAGGCGGAGCACCCTGTGGAAATATGTTTAATCTCTGAGTCAGACTGTTGTAACTGTTAGCCTTGATCGTATTGTGATGTGCCATCGAACACTCATTTATCTTGGTATTCTGCTAATCTGGAGATTCTATTATCCTATTTTAATGTTGATTGCAAATTTGAGTAACTAGGGCAGGTCTTGAAGTATGAGCGTTTCCCGCCGACCCTTTATCACCCGAACGCCCCCGTAAATAGGTTCCGTCAGTTTCAATCCACATGCCCCGCATAGGGGCAACGATAACCGTAGGGCGGGCTCCCCGAGCACGCCTATTAGCCTTCAATGGGGGCAAGCTGGACGCGACGTGCCAATACGTGACACTATCAATAGAATAACCGTTTCAATCCACGCGCCCGCGCGGGGCGCGACATCACAACGTAGGGGCGGGGTCTTCCCGCCCAAAAGGTTTCAATCCACGCGCCCACGCGGGGCGCGACAATCTCGTCTGCTCGATGAAATACTAAAATCAAGTTTCAATCCACGCGCCCGCGCGGGGCGCGACGATACCACGGGCCTTTGGGTGGATCTTCAAACGGGTTTCAATCCACGCGCCCGCGCGGGGCGCGACTGGCATACCGAGCGGTGTGAAGGTACTAACGCCAGTTTCAATCCACGCGCCCGCGCGGGGCGCGACCCCGGAAAAGCAACTCCGCCCCCTCTCCAACCTCGTTTCAATCCACGCGCCCGCGCGGGGCGCGACACGAAAGGACGCGACATGATAACAAAATTAAAAAGTTTCAATCCACGCGCCCGCGCGGGGCGCGACGTTGGCTAAGGGAAAGGAACGGGAAATGAGTAAAGTTTCAATCCACGCGCCCGCGCGGGGCGCGACGCCAACCCTTTTATTCTTTTTATTCCTTCTGGTTTGTTTCAATCCACGCGCCCGCGCGGGGCGCGACTCTGTCAGTTCTTTGATGATTTCGCCCTTCACTGTTTCAATCCACGCGCCCGCGCGGGGCGCGACGCCGTTCCTCGCCTATGTCATCCCTGATATTTTGCCGTTTCAATCCACGCGCCCGCGCGGGGCGCGACGACGCTCGGACTACCAAGCACACTCCAGGACTGAGTTTCAATCCACGCGCCCGCGCGGGGCGCGACAGCACATCGAACCCAGCAAACCACAGAAGATTTTGTTTCAATCCACGCGCCCGCGCGGGGCGCGACTTTATTCATTGCATATGCCATGCCAATTTATGCGTTTCAATCCACGCGCCCGCGCGGGGCGCGACTAGGAAAGCACTGTTTCTGACGTTCCATATTTATCGTTT
>JAUYFM010000060.1 GCA_030690945.1 Smithellaceae bacterium
GGAGTGTTTTAAAGGGGGATATGAGTTTTGTGGGTCCACGGCCTGCGTTGTTCAATCAGGATGATCTGATTGCTTTACGGACGAAACGCGGGGTTCATCGATTGGTTCCAGGGATCACGGGCTGGGCGCAAATCAATGGCCGGGACGATATTCCGATTCCGAAAAAGGTGAAATTTGACGAGTATTATTTGAATCACAGGTCATTCTTTTTTGATTTGAAAATACTTTTACTAACTTTGTTGAAGGTTGCGCGTGCGGAAAATGTGAGGCACTGAAATAAAAACAGTTTTAAGATTTAAGGAATTAAGATACAGGTTTGTTCATCTACCCCCGGCAAAACCGGGGGTTTTGTTTTTGTTGGATGTCGGCTACAGAGCTGTCTCTACTCGTCTTTCTTGTAATATGCTGCCCACTTCGCATCGATTTGATTCTGAATGTCGGCGATCTGTTCATCGGTCAGAATCTTGAAGCGGGACTGCGCGCGAAAGTATTCACGCACCGGCACCAACTTGCGTTTCTCTACAAGCTTTTCGGATGCTGCCGTCAATTTGAACTCACCATTGACGATTTCGTAGAGGTCATAATATCCGGTTTCCACGGCGAGCCTTCCGACCTTGATGCCGTATCGTGGATCGTAGCCCCATCCGGGCGGGCAGGGGATGTGGATATGGAAATATTTGGTGCCCGGCATATCCTTGCACTTGACTATTTTATCGTAAAGGTCCAGCGGGTAGGCGGCGGAGCAGGTGGCAACATAGCTTAAGTGATGCGCCGCCATGATGGCCGGGACGTCTTTCTTTTGCTGCAGCTTCCCCTTGAATGGTGTGTTGGCGGTTATAGCGCCGATCGGCGTGGTGCCCGAGCGCTGAACACCGGTGTTCATATATCCTTCGTTGTCGTAACACAGGTAGATGAAGTTCTCACCCCGTTCTGCCGCGCCCGATAAGGCCTGCAAGCCGATATCGCTTGTTCCGCCGTCGCCTGCCCAGGCGGCTACCTGGATGTTCGTCTTGCCCTGCGATTTCAAGGTGGCAAGGATTCCGGTAGCTGCGGCGGCTGTTGATGCAAAGGTTACATTCAGGCAGGGGAGTTTGGTCGAGGCAACCGGGAAAAGGCCCTGAAGCACGGTAAGGCAGCTTGGCGGCACAACCAGAATGGTGTTTTTGCCCAGGGCTTTAAGACCCACCCGGTAGGCGATAGCCAGGCCGCAGCCGGTGCATGCCCTTGTTCCCGGATGAACAAATTCTTCTGTTGGTAAACTTAAAATGGTTGTCTTGGCCTGCATGTGATTCTCCTATAACTTAAGCCCTATCCAGGTGGGCTCTTTTGCAATCCTGCTCTGGGTCGCAGCCCGGAGGGTTTGTGTCAAATCGTCCGTCCGGATTTCGCGGCCGCCGATTCCGGCTATAAAATTCTGAACCAGCGGCAGACGACCTGTGCCGGCTAAGTGTTCATAAAGCGCGGATTTTAAATCCGAGGCCAGCGCGCCTTCATAACCGTAACTGAGCGCCTTTTCAAAAACGATAACGCCTTTTTTCCCTTTCAGCGCATTGGCAATCGCCTCATCCGGGAAGGGCCGGTAAAAGCGAATACCCATAACGCCCACTTTGATGCCTTCTTTTCTTAACGCATCAACGGAAACCCTTAACTGATATGTTAATGACCCGAGACCAACCGCAATATGGTCCGCGTCGTCGCAACGATAAGGTTCGATATACGGATCGCCGCCCCGGCCGAATATTTCGGTAAACCTTTTATCTGCTTCCGCGGCAACGGCAAGCGATGCTCTGAGTTCTTCCTGGAGCAGATACCGGATCTCCATATAGCCGTGGGCCAACTCACCGTGGACGTCTATGCGCACGTCCGGCAGGGTCACGGTATTGAGACTGGCCGGCTCGTCAGGATTAAGCGCATACGCAGGTCTAAACGGCGGCAGAAACGCATCGACCTTTTCCTGATCCGGCAGATCAAACGGCATGAATGTGTGAGAAAGGAGAAACCCATCATAGCAAACCATGATCGGAATACTCACCTTTTCCGCCAGCCAGAAGGCCTTGATGACCGAGTCGATGATTTGCTGGTGGTCTGCGCAATACATCTGAATCCATCCGGTGTCGCGCTGGGAAATCGAGTCCTGCTGATCGTTCCAGACATTCCAGGGCGCGCCGACCGCTCGGTTGACCACGCACATGACAATGGGAAGCCTGGCGCCTGCCGCCCACTGAACCTGCTCATGCATGTAGAGTAATCCGTTGGCGCTGGTGGCGGTAAACGCCCGGGCGCCGGCCGATGAGGCGGCGATGCAGACGGCCATGGCGGAATGCTCGCTCTCGACGGGAATATATTCGGCCTTCATCTCGCCTGATTCAACATATTCGGAAAGCTTTTCCGTAAGCGGGGTCTGGGGGGTGATGGGATAGGCCGCAATCACATTGGCGCGGCAAAGCTTGACGCCCAAAGCTGCTGCTGCGTTTCCGTCTTCTATAATATGCATGGCGTCTACTCCTTGTCTTCTTTTGAAAATTCAGCTTCATCGACCATGATGATGGCCTTGGTGGGGCACTCTTCGGCGCAGATGCCGCAGCCCTTGCAGTATTCCAGGTCGATCTTTGGCGGGATCGTCCGGGAGATGACAATCTCCGGACAAAACAGCCAGCAGATGAAGCAGGCTTCTTTATTTCTTTTACAGGGAATGCAGAGGCTCTTATCCAATATAGGCCGCTCTACTCTCCATGAACCGGTCCTTCCGCCGTCTCCCGGCCCGTTTTCACTGTGTGATGTTTTTCTTTTGTAATTTCTGGTGCCCATTTTCAACCTCCCGCCACAGTTCGCTCATAGGCAATTTTGGCCGCCAGTGAGTTCTTTTCGGGCTTTCGTGTGCGAAATTCCTCTTCAATGCCTTTAATCAGGATATCGATTCCCAGGAGCTTTGTGGCTTTTTCCAGCGATCCGATGATCCCGGTGTTGACCATACCGTGAGGAAGGCCTGCTTCAACAGAGATAGCCGTAATGTCCGCGGTGGCCAGCTTAAAATTTTTGAAGTGATAGGACTCAAAAGCCATGGGTGTGTTTAAAACGATGATTCCGCCGGGTTTGAGGCCGTGGGTGACATCCGCTTCTTTGAGCAGCAGGTGGTCGAGGACAACGACGATGTCCGGGGTTTCGATGGGCGACAAATCATAAATTTTCGTCCTGGAGATCTTCAGCGATGTCATGACCGGTGCGCCTCTGCGTTCGGTGCCGAAGGTTGGCGCCATGACCACACCCGCATAACCTTCTGCGAAGGCCGCCCCGGCAACAATCTTGGCCGCCGTGATGGCGCCCTGCCCGCCCCGTCCGTGCCAGCGGATTTCAATAAATTCTTTGTTCATTTAAAATAATACCTCAGGTTGATAGGCTGACCCCCTTGCTCACCTAAAGGTGACTCGAGGGGGCGCGAGACTGAAGGCCGAAGGTAAAGCTGATGCCCCTGCGGGGCACGCGAGACTGAAGGTAAAAAAAGAAATTCAGTCTTTCCTCAAAGCTTTGATCAAGCCGTTCAGCACTTTTTCAGTTTCAGTAACTTTTGGTGAACTCGTAAAAAGGCGGAAAATACACATTATGTCATTTCGACCGAAGGGAGAAATCTTGAAATAATTGAAGATTTCTCGTCGCTTCGCTCCTCGAAACGCGTGACCTGAAAGGTTATGACAAAATATGACTTTTTACGAGTTCATCACTTTTGGTTCAATAATTAACAAATCCCTCTCGTTCAAAAAGCCTAAGCGCTTTGATAGGCCTATTTGATAATGCAACTTTCTTAATGAGCCGAATGCCCTGTGAAGGAACCTCAGGTAATCTGCCTGGCGTGTCACGCGCGCAACCTTCCACGATATTAGAAGGAACTGAAATCGCTGCTCGCCCTATTTGAGAAGTCAGTCCATATAACTCTTCTTTCGGGAAGCGAGTGTCCTGTCAACGATACTCTGTCATTTCGAAGGAGTCATAACGACTGAGAAATCTTAGATTTCTCCCTGCGGTCGAAATGACATTTCTTGATTGACGAGACACTAGCCGTCAAACCATAAACTAAAAGCACTAACTCATCCGCCAACTCAAATGCCTTTAATTTCGTGTGATCCCGCATGCTGCTCTATCTCATTATTTCTATATGCCCCGCAAGGGGCACTTACCTTCAGCCTTCAGTCTCGCGCCCCCTCGAGTCACCTCGAGTAACCTTCAGGTTATTAGGTGATTAGGGGGTCAGTCTTCAGCCTCGTGTGCCCCGCAGGGGCATCAACCTTACCTTCGGCCTCGCGCCCCCTTCAGGGGGTCAGCCTCTTTTTTCTTATAACCACCACAATTGCCACAATCAATAACACAACAATGAGCAGACCTGCCAGCGCAACAAGCGTTGGTGTCGTTGCCCGCGATACCAAATTGACGGGATTCCAACTTGGCTTTTCCACAATGCGCCCGAGCTTGCCTTGATATTTTTCCGGGATATCCGGAATGCCGTTGCCGTCCGTATCCGGGAAAGACCGGACATATTGAATCACGCCCTGCCATTGTTTAAGTTCCTGAATGCCCGGCTGCGATTTGTTACCGTCTATCAATGCGGCCGACAGCTTTTCAACGGGCGCGCCGCTTTTATCTTTGGGCACGATGTCTAACAGGGAATAGGTGAATTTACCAACCATTTTTAAAAAAGTCGCATTGTAGATATTGGCCGCCACCCGGTAGAGCTTTTTATTGGATTGATCGTAGTCAAGCGGCGCAAAACCTGTTTTTTCGTCGCCTATCTCAATCTGGGTCACGCGGTCGAAAATCATCCGGTGCGGGTTATAGGTGAAGTGTAAGCCGGAGATTTGCAAATAGTAGTCATCATTTTTAAGCGGCCTCACGCTGGTCAGAATTTCCAGTGCCCTTTTGATTTCATGGCCATAAAGATAGAAGCTGATCAGCGGATAACCCATGGTGTCGTCGGCGCCGATGCCCAGAGGAATGGTGCGGAATAAATCGCCTACGGTGATCTTTCCGGTCTTCCCCGCCAAAAGATTGTCACGGATGACGCCGTTGGATTCGACGGCGACCGCCACGCGGCTTGATGGATCGTTTGGATCCGAATCCGCCTGATTGACTGTCCAGCGGATGGCATCGGCCAGCAGATTGCCCAGTGGTGACTCCTCGGCGGTGTTTGTTAAATCCCATTTTGTTTCCGCAATCACTTTATCATAAGAAAGATTCAGAGCCCCCAGCAGCCGCGAATCGACGGTTTTTTTAAATGAATCGATTATGGACTGAATTGGCTTATCACCCGCAATGGCACTGTTAATGACGATGGGCGTGTATTTTTTTAAGCTGACCTTGCCGTCGTTTAAAACCAAATCCAGCACGCCCACCTGCCTGCCGTAGCACCAGGCCTGAACAATCAGCGTGGAGCCCACGGTAATCGGCTGATCCAGTTTTGCGTGCGTATGTCCGCTGATAATAACATCAATGCCCGGGATTTTTTCCGCCAGGATGATGTCTTCCGATTTTTTGGGGTTGGCCCGCAGTCCGCCGTGCGACAGGCAAATGACAATATCCACTTTTTCTTTGCTGCGCAGCACATCGACCATGTCGCGCGCCGTTTCAACGGGATCGCGGAAGGTCAGCGGTTTGGCAAAAGGCGATACTTCAACGGCATCCTTGCCGATAATGCCGAAGATGCCGATTTTCAGGCCGTCGCGCTGCAAAATGGTATAGGGCTTCACGCCCGTTTCGGCAAAAGTGTCTTCAAGCTGAGACAGGACAGGCTGTTTGCGGTCAAAGATGGGGTTGGCCAGAACGATTTGGGGCATGCCGCCTTTGGCTTTGGCTGTTTTTAGAATGGCGGCCAGTCCCGCGGGCTTGAGATCAAACTCATGGTTGCCCAGCGTGACGGCATCGTAGCCCATTGCCTTAAGCAGGCGCAGTTCAAAGGCTTCTTCGCGAATCAACATATGGAAGAGTGAGCCCATCGTATAATCGCCCGCATCGACGACCAGGACGGGATTGGTTCTTTCTTTTTTTGTATTTTGAATGACTGTCGCAATGCGCGCCCAGCCGCCAAGGGTCTTATCGGCATTGACATTGAAGGGTTGATAGTCGATTTCCGGTGAGAATCCCTGAAAATGAGAATGCATGTCGTTGGTATGCACGACAGTGAGTAACTTCTCGGCAGCCATGCCAGTGGTCGAAAACAAAATTGCGACAAGAATCAACACCGTACGCAACAGTTTCATGAGCATCCTCCCGTTAAAAAGTATTCTCTAATCATCTTCATCTTTCGCACTTCCCGCTTCACGTTTCACGCTTCCCGCTTCACGCTTCCCGCTTCACGTTTCACGTTTCACGCTTCACGCTTCGCACTTCACGCTTCACGCTTCACGCTTCACGCTTCACGCTTCACGCTTCACGCTTCACGCTTCACGCTTCACGCTTCACGCTTCACGCTTCACGTTTCACGTTTCACGCTTCACGCTTCACGCTTCACGTCTCTTCTTCCCTAGCACAAAATGCCCGTCCTGCAAAGTTTGTATTGGGCAGGATGGATTCAATTTTTTCTAAAAGTCCAAAAAGAGATGTTCTGTCCAAAGCTGAAGCGGCCACCGCGTTAAATCGCTTGCAGAGGGATTGCAGGACTTCTTTGTCGTGAAAGCGGTCTGCCTTATTCAAAACCCTTATGGTTGGTTTATCGGAGATGTCCAGCTCTTCAAGGATGTTTTCAACAGCCGCTATCTGCTCCTCGAACTGATCATTGCTGATGTCAATCACATGCACAAGCAAGTCCGCTTCCTGAAGCTCGTCAAGGGTCGCCCGAAATGCGCTGAACAGTTCCTGCGGCAGATTGCGGATAAAACCAACCGTATCGGTGATGATGGCTTCGGTATCGTGCGGAAAACTAAGTCTGGCGCTTTTGGTATCCAGCGTGGCAAAGAGCTTGTCTTCCACCAGCACGGCGCTTTTCGTCAGCGTATTGAGCAGCGTGGATTTGCCTGCGTTGGTGTAGCCGACAATCGAAATGACCGGCAGACCGGATCTTTCGCGCCGGCCGCGCCGCTGACCGCGCGATTTGGTGATAGACTTCAAATCTTTTTCCAGACGATGGATGCGTTCGCGAATCCGCCGGCGGTCGATTTCCAGTTTGGTTTCACCGGGGCCTAAGCCGCCGATACCGCCCGCCAGCCGGGAGAGCGACGTGTCCTTGTGCATCAGGCGCGGCAGCAGATATTTGAGCTGGGCCAGCTCCACCTGAATTTTTCCTTCGCGGCTGTGGGCGCGCTTTGCGAAGATATCCAGGATCACCTGAGTGCGATCGATAATCTTCAGGCCGGTGAAATTGCCGATGGAACGCACCTGCGCCGGCGTCAGCTCATGATCGAAAATCAGCAGATTCGCGCCGATTTGTGTGGCCCGCAAATCAATGGCCGATAGCCTGCCCCGGCCGACCAGATATTTCGGATCAGGTTGCGGGCGGTATTGAATCTGTGTGTCAAATACAGCAACGCCGCAGGTCTCGGCCAGTTGCCGCAGCTCATCGATGGAGGCTTGTGCGCCGGCGAGTGGATTTTTTTCCACCCGTACAAGAATGGCTTTTTCCGCCGCGTCAATTTTGCGCGTCTTCTGCTGTCTGGCGAATTCATCTTCCAGTGCGGCAATGAAAGATAAAAAATTCAGATCAAGCCGGTGCGGTTCCTGGGGTTCATGGATCAGCCAGTAATCACCTTGGGGATTTTCCGGGATCAGATGTGCCCAGAAAAGCTTGCCCGGGGAGCCGTCTTCGAGCATCTGGAGCGCGCCGATCATATCCAGGCGCAGATGTGATAAGTCGGTCAGGTCTTCGGGAGAAAGTTCCTCGTCTGCGAGATGGGTATGAATCAGCCTCAAGCCTTTAAACCGGGTGGATGCCGCGCGGAAAGCGTCAAGATCGGGAATCAAAATGCCTTTGTGATCCCCGAGGATAATCATGCTGATCTCACCCTTGCGGTTGATGAGCAAGCCGATTTGCCGGTTGAGCGTGCTGGAAAGAAAGGATATTTCTCGTGCCAGATCGTTGCTGATTATATTTTCCGGCGGGATGCCCCGGCGGTAGAGACGTTCCAGAGATTTGATTTGCTGGGCGCCCAATCCCGATGTGTTACCAAATATTTTATTGATGGTGCGCCTTCCTTAATTCTCTCTCCCTAAGAGAGACTGTGTCGTAATATCAGATGTTCGAGGCATTATATTCATAATGTCCCCCGCTCGCGTGACCTCGCGTGACCCGAGGTTCGGACTACATTGATTTGTTACCCTTTGAATGCAACTTGGTATTATTGGGTTATCCCCGAACGCGTCGTTTTTCGGGCTCTCATGCCATGTAGGGGCGCAAAGTTTTGCGCCCCTACAATAATTTGAAGGCAATGCCGAATTAGATCTAATGACATGGAAAATACCTTAAAAGTTTTTGGTAATCGGGAGCTATCTCCTATTTTTCAAACGAGTGGATGTTGATACCGAGCGCCTTCAGCTTAACGGCAAATTTTTGGTCGAAAGTCACCACCATCGATTCTCTTCTGGTTTTACCGACCGCAGCAATAAGGGCATCACCAAAATCGGGGATCGGGTCGGGCCACCATGACAGGATTATATTAAAATCCACTTCCTGAACAACTTCAATGCCCGGCATTTCGATAAAATCCTTAATCATCCTGCCGATCTCATCTTTGGGGACATGGTAAATTCTGTCCAGCGCATAAATGAACTCGGTCAAAATATACTGATGGCAGAAGATCACCGCCTTCACATGCGCCGCCGCTTCGAACAGTGGGGCAATTTTCTGCTGCTGTTCCATGTTCCGATCTGTAACGAAGGAAATCAGGGCATTCGTGTCAATGACGTATCGCCTCACCGGTATTTCTCCATGCGGAGATTCCGGGCAATGACCATATCGCCGGCAATGTCTCCCTCTCCGGTTTTTACGGCATTCCTGTACTTCAAGAAATTCTGTTTTGCGAGATAGAGGGTGACTTTACCCTTTTCCAGCTTCCATTCCAGCGCATCTTTTACGGAAAGGCGGAGATTTTCGCGAATGGCTTTGGGAATAGTTGTTTGATATTTGGACGTAATGAGAGATTGCATATCGTTGTCCTCCGCGTGTTATTTTCCTTACGAATATAGAATAATGTAAGGAGTCATACACGTCAAGCATAATTTTATCGTTTCTTTCGGCACACTATCTCTTCTGAACTTTTTCACCCAAACCCAAAACCATTTTCCCCTTAATTACTTAAATCTTAATCACTCCCTCGTCATGGCCAGAATCTCATCTTTGCGCAAAGCCACGGTCCCTTTGCCTTTCATGCAGGCAATCAGATCCTTCCCACGCCCTTCGTCGCTCTCGGCTTTCTGAAGAAACACCTTGTTGCCGGAGACGAAAAATTCAACCGGGTCTGTGTTCGCCAGAAATCCCATTTGCTCACGGACATTCTGAGGAATGGTGACCTGACCTTTTGATGTGATCTCGTTATATAACTTTATCCTTCCTATTCTTACTGAATATAGTATTACCAAAGCGCAAGCCACTGTCAAGGCGAAAATAATCGCATGTTAAAAACCGTCAAAACCAGTATCTTCAAATCAAACAAAAATGACCGGTGATCCAAAGAATACTCAAGACCTTTGAATTTTGTCATTTCGAGCAATTTACCCGGAGCTACGCACCGGGTTATTAGACGAAGTTGTGATTGCGACACAGTCTCAAGAGGGGGGCTTCCGATCCAGTAATTCTCGTGACCACGTTCTACCAGACCGACTGCCAAATCATTGATCCGAAAATTCTCTGGCCAGAAGTACTCAATACCCCCGCAGCTTTTGCTGCGGAATCTTTTTCCAAAGCTTGCTTTGGAGTTCATACCCGTGATCGCCTGAGATTAACTGAAAACAGTACTTTGGCTCTGTCCATCTCGGAATGTTCAAACGCAGGCGCAAATTCCTCGACTTCTTTAGCGGTTAGCCCCACTTCAGCACTCAGCGCTAAAGAACGCCAGCCGGTGACGACACCATGGACATCTACCAAGACAGCAAGGGCCTCGGGCTCTGCCAAGTGAAAGTAGCTTGCCTTTTCAATCAAGGTCTCGATGGACGTGATGGGGCCGGTATCCTCGCTGAGCCAGGTTTTTGACTCGCGGTCCTTGTCTGGGAAAGGGTTGAGGTCGAAGGCGGGAGCCAACCGCCACAGCCCATTGCCCACGTACAAAAAGCCCAGATTCTGCAGATGGTCGTCAACATTGGTGATGAGGTGGTTGAAGACCAGTCGTCGCCACAGTTGTTGGGCGTCCGCTTTCGCCTCAACACACACCGTTCTCATGGCGTCGACCACCTCGGTATAGGAGTGCTCTTCATTGCGGCTTGCCTGTAGCAGCGAGGCCGCAGACAGATAAGCAATCCTGCCATGGTCAGTGGTGCGATCGAATCGACTAATAACCGCTATGGGGGTACCTTTGACTATAACGATACGAGCGTTCGCGGTCTCGATACCCGCCTGACGGGCAAGACGCAGCGCGAGCACTTCGCCGCGGGTGACGCTGCGCTCGTCTTTCACGCTGGGAAACTTACCCAAGGCTAGCGTTCCGTCATCATTCAAGACCGTGCACTTGGGGCGCATCCCGCCCAGCGAGGTTCCCTTTCCCATGAGGTAGCGCAGGTCCTGCGCGGACTCCCGGCTGCGCTCCACTGCACGACTGGCATGGAACATGCGCTCAAGCTCCAGCAAGGGCGCCGTAGCACGCATGCCTTGCTCAACCGTACGCAGGAAATCACCCTTGTCGCTGCGCAACCGCAGTGCGCCGATGCGACTAAAATCGTCCACAGCGCACAAATAGTCCAACTCTGTCAACGCCCTGAGCGTGGGGACTTTTTTGCGCTCTTTGGCGTGTGCACGAGCAATAACTCGCCGACCCCAGGCATCGGGCTCTGTGTCGGCAAGCGCCAGAAAGAATCGCGAGTCATCTTTAGTTGGTGGTTTACGCACCTGGTGCCCGGGCGCGAGGATCAGGTCAGGCGAGACCTGAAACCGGGACGGATGACGCAGCCAGTCTTGGCCGTAAGCAAAGACCGAGTACTCGCGGGCACCGTCTTTGACGTAGGCGAGCTCTCCCACAGGCAGACCTTCTTTGCCAATGCAAACGTCGAGCTGAGCCTTCTGTACATTAACTGTGCTTTTGCCGGTGGCCATCACAATGCACCTTTGCCTTGCTTGGGCTTGCGCACCCGCACCGGCACCCGCTCATCCATCAGCATGAGTCCTACGGTATCTTGAGCAGAATCCAGCAGGCCGCCCAGCTTGTCCAACTCCCCAAACACTTGCAGGGCACGCGCCAGGTACTGCAGGGCAGTTCCTGGATGACCGTCCTCCATCCGGCGCACAGTCATGACGGACGTACCAAGCCGCTCGGCAAGCATGGCCTGAGTCATGTTGCGACGGCGTCGCGCCAAAGACAAGTCCGCCCCAAGCTTCTTGATTGCTCTTTCAACTGGCAATGGTAGGGGCAAATTAATATTAAGCAACATATTTGATCTCTTAATAGGCATAGACGTTCTAATTAGTTTAGTTATACTACGGCAGGCACCCCAAGTCAAACAAATTCAAGCAATTCAAGATAACGGCACAGATTTGTTCTCTCGTTACGAGACCTTTGCACAACCACATAAAACCAACAATTTTGTCATTCCGTCGAAAGAGACTGTGTCGCAATCTTCGTTTGTCATTTCGAGCAATTTACCCGGAGCTACGCACCGGGTAAATTGCTCGAAATGAACTTCCCCGCCCCTGGTGGGCGGGGATTGAGGGGAGGGGGAATCCTTGCTTTCACCCTCCCCCTGCCCCTCCCATCGAGGGAGGGGAGATTACGGTTTCTTCCATGTTACATGGATAACCGGCGTAATGGACAATCATGACCGCCTTCGTGGTTGAACTTTCCACATGGGGTTGAGCTCCTTTTAGCCTTAAGTAAAGAATTTACGTTCGAAGAATGTTGAATAGATATTCTTCCACGGCACAATTGAAATGTTTTCGTTGGTCAGCGCTTTATCTCCGCCATAAACAAGCCATGCCGGCAAATCCGCCTGCCCGGCCAGCTTGCCCCAAAGCTTTAGTGAGGAAAAGAAGTCCGGAGCAATTGTCTGTCCGGATTTAATTTCAATTGCATTGAGCCTATCTCCATCTTCCAGTATCAGATCAATTTCCAGCCCTTTACTATCTCTCCAATAAAAAAGATTTGATGGCAACCCATTGTTGAATCTACTTTTTAAAAATTCGGTCATTACAAAAGTCTCAAATAGCGCGCCACGCTGTGCATGAAATCGAAGCTGTTCCGGTGTGTGAATTCCCAACAGCCAGGCCGCCAAACCGACATCTAAGAAATATAATTTGGGCGATTTAATCAATCTTTTATTGAAGTTTCTATGATGCGGGCGGAGCAAATAGATAAGATAACTTGCCTCCAGTACCGATATCCACGATGCAGCGGTATTATGCGTAATGCCACAATCGGAAGCGAGTGATGACAAATTAAGAATTTGACCGGTGCGAGCGGCACACATCTTGACAAAGCGTTGGAATGCGGAGAGATCGCGGACGTTTATCAATTGTCGCGCATCCCGTTCGACATAGGTTGCGATGTAACCGGAAAACCAGTCGCTGGGAAGGATGTTGCGGTCGTAAAGTGGTGGATACAATCCACGTCTGAGCAGCTCTTCGAGAGACTCCGGAAGTTGACCGGCAGAGGAAAGTTCACTTGTATCAAAAGGGAGCAAGTGGATCAACCCGACTCGACCCGCCAGAGATTGAGTAATACCTGAAAGAAGCCCAAATTGCTGAGAGCCTGTTAGCACAAACATACCGGGTATAATTTGCTCATCAACTTTTGTCTGAAGATAAGAGAAAAGTTGCGGCGCACGCTGAACTTCATCCAGTATCGCACCGTTGGGAAAACCGGCAAGGAGACCACGCGGATCGCTTTCAGCAGTAGATCTAACATCAGGATCTTCCAGCGACAGATATGGTTTTTGCGGAAAGATCAGCTTTGCCAGAGTGGTCTTACCGGATTGACGTGGCCCGGTAATGGCAACTATGGGGAAACCTTTTGCCAGACGAAGAAGGGTTTCTTGTGCTGTTCTCAGTATCATGGGGTGTATACTACACGGTATTTCACATATTGTCAATACAATTAACAATATGTGAAACAATAGTTATTACGATGATTTAGGTAGCTATTTCCAAATGGTTTTTATCAATGGTCTTTTTGTATTCAACAAAGCTCCTTCGCAGACTATTTTTATCGCACTTGTTTTTTGTACTGAATTTCTCCGCATATCGTCTCAGTTGTCATGCCCGAGGTTTTCTGTCGGGCATCCAGTTTTTTTGTTGGGTTTGTGGATTCCCGCCCAAGACGTCGCGGGAACGTGTGACCTGAAAGGTTATGACAATGTTTTGTTTTAATAAAGTTTTATACAGCCCAATAATTTCCAATGCAAAGCAATAACTTTTATCTTTTATCAAACTCTCAGCCATGCCAAAACTTTCGTCTCCAATCTTTTTTAACTCAAAACCCAAAACCTAAAACTATTTCTTTGTTCTTCTCTTAACTATCTCTTTCTTCTTTCTTCTCTTTTAACTCAAAACTCAAAACTCAAAACCCAAAACTTCTAAAGCCCAAAACTCATAACTTTTTTAACTTAAAACTCAAAACCCATAACCCAAAACTTCTAAAGCCCACCCTTTTCCATCCGCAAGGTCAGCGCAGCGCTTCAAGACCTTTGCGATCAAGAATGCTCAATAGCTTAAGAGAAGGACCGGCAGGATGCTTATCACCGATCTCCCACTTCTGAATTGTAGAAAGACTGGTATTGAGCACTGCCGCCATAACTGCCTGGCTAAGGTAGTTGTGATAACCGAAAATTGATCAGTATTGGGAGGTAGTGATAACCGAACATTGACCACCCTGAGCCGGACAAATCCTGCTAAAGAAGTTGGTAA
>JAUYFM010000006.1 GCA_030690945.1 Smithellaceae bacterium
GAAATCCATAGTTCAAAGTTCCGCTGTAGCAACTTTTGTCGTCAACGCGGAACATAAAGTGCTTTACTGGAACGGGGCATGCGAAGACCTCACTGGAATAAAATCAGAGGATTTGCTGGGCACCAGTGATCACTGGAAGGCTTTCTATGATCATCCCCGTCCCTGCGTCATTGATGTAATTATTGATGATAAAGTTAACGAGATGACAAACTTTTACAAAGTCTACGCGAAGTCCGATCTGATATCCGACGGAATCCGCGCTGAAGGCTGGTATCCCAATCTCGGCGGTAAAAACA
The DNA here is from genome assembly GCA_030690945.1 of Smithellaceae bacterium. Lineage (GTDB taxonomy): Bacteria > Desulfobacterota > Syntrophia > Syntrophales > Smithellaceae > UBA8904. The sequence continues at coordinate 297 of JAUYFM010000006.1, forward strand.
GGTATATAGTCTTTGATGCCGCGCCTATACGCGATGATAATGGGAAATTAATAGCCGCCATTGAGACGTTGCAGGACATCACCAAACGTAAGCAGGCGGAAGATGCACTGCAGGAAAGTGAGGAACGATACCGCACAATTCTTGAGAACATCGAGGATGGCTACTTCGAGGTTGATATTGCCGGTAACTTTACCTTTTTTAATGACTCGGTTTGCCGAATGGTCGGATATACCCGCTCTGAAATGATGGGCATGAATAACCGTCAATATACCGACAAGGAAAACAGTCAAATATCGTATCAAGCCTTCAATAAAGTCTTCAGGACAGGTGAACCATCGAGAGGAATCGACTATGAAATTATTGGGAAAGATGGAACAAAACTATATATTCAGTCCTCTGTATCTCTCATAAGAAATACATCCGGTCAACCGATAGGGTTTCGCGGCATAATGAGAAATATCACTGAACGTAAACAGGCCGAGGAGGCGTGCCGGAATGCAGAAGAACGCTATCGCACATTATTCGAGCAATCACCGAACGGCATTCTTCTGATAGACACTGAAACAGGAAAGACCATCGAGTCGAATGAAACAGCACGTAAGCAATTGGGCTACACCCGTGAGGAATTTGCTGCTCTGAGAGTCTCTGACTACGAAGTGTTGGAAACACCAGAGGAAACAGCAAAGCATATACAAAAAATAATTCAAGGTGGGATTGACGATTTCGAAACCCAGCATCGCACCAAGAGCGGCGAGATCAGAAATGTGCATGTGTGGGCAAAGACAATTCAGTTGAGTAATCGCAATTTTATCTACACACTTCTCCAGGACATTACCGAGCACAGGCATGCGGAGAAACAACTCCAAGATACCCTTGAAAGTCTCAGGAAGGCAGTAGGCACAACCATTCAAGTCATGGTATCCGTCGTTGAGTCCAGAGACCCCTACACGGCCGGTCATCAAATCCGTTCGGCAGACCTTGCCCGGGCTATAGCCACCGAGATGGAATTACCTCAGAATACAATCGAGGGACTCCGCATGGCTGGGTCCATCCATGATATCGGGAAATTATCTATTCCTGCGGAGATATTGTCGAAGCCTACCAAGCTGACAAACCTTGAGTTTTCTCTGATAAAGGAACACGCGCGGCGGGGATACGAGATGCTCAAGGATATTGAATCTCCCTGGCCCCTGGCACAAATTGTTTACCAGCACCATGAGCGGATGGATGGCTCCGGCTATCCCAGAAATCTGAAGGGGGAAGAAATTCTCATCGAGGCCCGTATTCTTTCTGTTGCCGACGTGGTGGAAGCCATGGCCTCTCACCGACCCTATCGTCCCGGCCTGGGCATTGATGCAGCTCTGAGTGAAATCGAAAAGAACAAAGGTATCTTTTACGACGAAGCTGTCGTAGATGCCTGTCTGAGATTATTTCGGGAAAAGGGGTTCAAACTGGAAGGGACTTGAATATGACAGCAAGGAAGGGCAGGCAAATGGAAAAGAAAAAGATCATGATCGTCGAGGACGAAAGGATCGTTGCCCGAGACCTTGCCCGGCAACTGACCGATCTGGACTACGATGTGGTTGCCACCGCTTACTCAGGAGAGGAGGCCGTGGCGAAGGTCGCGGAACTCCATCCCGACCTGGTGCTGATGGACATCGTTTTGGCCGGAAAAATGGATGGGATACAGGCGGCAGAAAAGATCACGGCGCTCTCCGGCACGCCAGTGGTTTACCTGACCGCCTATGCCGACGACAAGACCTTCGGACGGGCAAAGCTCACCGGTCCATCGGGATACATCCTGAAGCCTGTAGAAAAAAAGCAGTTGCAGGCCACCATCGAACTGGCCCTGAACAGGCAAGGCATCGAACTGAATCTGCAGAAGAACCACGCCAGAATATACGAATCGATGAAGGGGACGATCGAGGCGATCGCAGAAACGATCGAACTGAGAGGGCCTTATACCCCGGGCCATCATGATCGGATATCGAGATTGGCAATAGCCATTGCCCGGGAGATGGGGTTAACAGATTTTCAGGTGGAGGGGATCGAGTTGGCCTCGGCCATCTATGACATCGGGATGGTCAATATACCCGCTGATATTCTTAAGGAAGCTGAACGTCTGGAAGGCTACAAATTAGCCATGTATCAGACCTATCCCGGGGCCGCTTATGATACGTTGAAAAAAATCGAATGTATGTGGCCGCTGGCCTACATCGTCCTCCAGCATCGGGAGTGTTATGACGGCTCGGGATTCCCCAAAGGAATCAAGGGAGAAGCCATTCTCATCGAAGCCAGGATTCTGGCTGTTGCCCATGCCCTCGAAGAGTTGACCACCCACAGGAGCTACCGGAGAGCCTGCCCTCTAAGTGACGCTCTGGAAAACATATCAACGAATAGCGGCAAGAAGTACGACCCCGAGGTCGTGGCCGCGTGTCTGAGGCTTTTTAAGGAGAAGGGCTATTAGATAGAGGGCTGCAAGCCTGAACCAGCAAAGGGGAAATCGGTGAGGTAGCGAGAAAAAGGTTTAAGGAAAAGTCCAGCGTCTGTAACATAAATTGCGTGGACAAAACCGAACAATTAACGTAAAATGCTCGCATGAAAACTCAGAAAAATGTATCCAGGCTCATCGAACATCGCATTGCGGAGCGGATTGGCCAAGGCAAGGTTATCCTGGTGTTTGGTCCGAGACAATCGGGAAAGACTACCCTCATGCACGCTGTGGCTGAAAAGTCAGGCATGGATCCTCTCTGGCTGAGCGGCGACGAACCCGATATCCGCGGACTTCTTGCCGAGGCCACGTCAACGCGTCTCAAATCACTCCTCGGCGGCAAGCGGCTGGTCATCATAGACGAAGCGCAGCGCATTGCCAACATCGGCATCACTCTAAAGCTCTGCGCCGACACTCTGCCGGACATCCAGATTATCGCCACCGGCTCCTCGGCCTTCGAGCTTGCGGGCGTCACCAGTGAGCCGTTGACGGGCAGGAAATACGAATATCATCTCTATCCTTTCTCGTTCGGAGAACTGGCGGCGCATCATGGCATGCTGGAGGAAAAACGGCTTTTGGAGCACCGTCTGGTCTTCGGTCTGTATCCCGAACCGGTAACCCGTCCCGGCGAAGAGCGGGAGCTGTTGTCCCTGCTCGCGGAGAGTTATCTGTACAAGGACATCTTTGCGCTGGGGATCGTTAAAAAGCCGGCCCTGCTGGAGCGCATGGTACAGGTGCTGGCGCTGCAGATTGGCTCGGAAGTTTCGTATCAGGAACTCGGGCAACTCATTGGCGCCGACAAGGAGACCGTGGAACGCTACATCGATTTGCTGGAGAAGGCCTACGTCCTGTTCCGGCTCCCGTCGTTTTGCCGCAATCTGAGAAATGAGCTGAAGAAAAACCGCAAGGTGTATTTCTGGGACACAGGCATTCGCAATGCCGTCATCAGGAACTTCAACCCTCTGCACTTGCGCCAGGACACGGGCGCGCTGTGGGAGAATTTTCTCGTGGCGGAACGGCTGAAGGCCAACCATTATGCCGGAAGAGATGCCAACCACTGGTTTTGGCGGACCCATGCGCAGCAGGAGATTGATTACCTGGAAGAGCGGGACGGCGTCTTAAGCGCCTGGGAATTCAAATGGCGCGCCACCCGGCCGCCGCGTATTCCCAAAAGCTTTCTAACAGCCTACCCCGGCTGCCGGACAGGCTATATAACGGCAGAGACTGTGGAGACGTTTCTGCTGTAAAGGTTCTGAGGGAAAGAGGTATTTGAATAACTCCCAATTCTGTCATTCCCGCGATGCTCCTGGGCGGGAATCCAGTTTGTAACGGCATGAAATTATGGATGCCCGACAAAAGCACTCGGGCATGACAAAAGGCATCACGCCGGGTCGGGTGACCCCAAGGCCGGTTCAATCTTGCAGATCAGATTGAACCGGAGCATTAACAAATGGTTCAGGCTGCAAGCCTGAACCAGCAAGGAGTATCTTTGAAGCTGTCACGGCGGCCTGTCTGAGATTATTTCGGGAAAAAGGATTTCAACTTGAAGGGACCTGATTCTTAAACGGAGATCGTTTTTTTTAAAAATTACTGGTGAAAACTTGGGGAAACGCTCCCTGACAATCGGAGGAAATATGAACTGGAATTATGCGCGGTATGCTGCAGAGAGCATTGAAAAATTCGGAGAATATAACTTTCTAACCTATGAAGAGAAAGGTCTGGTAAAGCAATTCAGCAACAAGACATTATTCGAGTGGTCGAATGCCCTGGCGAACAGTTTGTTGGGGCTCGGCGTCCAGCGCGGAGATATTGTGGCCGTTATCCTGCCGAATGGCCCGGCTGTTCCCGTTTCTTTCATGGGCATTTTCAAATCGGGCTCGGTTTTTCTGCCCGTTGTCTTCGGTCAGGCAGCGCGGGAGATTCGTTATATCCTGGAGGATTCACGGGCTGCGGCCGTCATCACCAATTTGGAACTTTACCCGAAAATCGCTGAGGCGGCCAAGGGTCTGAAAACGATCAAACAGGTGATCATTACCGATGATGAAGTACTACCGGCGGGTGCGGTTTCTTTCACATCCCTCATCTCCGGCCATTCATCGTCATTCGACATGGCCGCCATGGAAGCCGATGATCTTGCCGTTCTCATGTATACGTCGGGCACGACAGGTTTTCCCAAAGGGGTTATGCTTTCCCACCGGAATATCGGCTCCAATCTGATGGACGGCATGCCGTCCTGGCCGACAGATCAAAACGATGTTTATCTGGTGCCTCTGCCCCTGAATCACATCTACGGCATGCTCATGGTCAACGAATGCAATGTCGTCGGAGCCCGACTTGTTATCCACAAATGGTTCGACCCCAATCTGGTGTTGGAAAGCATCACAAAAAACAAAGTTACCCAGTTTGTCGGCGTTCCCACCATGCTCATCAAACTTCTCGAAACCTACAATCCCCAGAAGCATAATCTCAAGTCCGTCCATCGCTGGATCAGCGCCGCCGCGCCGCTGAGTCTGGAAACATTGAAGGCTGTGGAACGGACCTTCAGCGGCGACCTGTATGAAGGTTACGGCATGACGGAAACGTCCCCGACCATCACCCGCCAGCGGGAGGGAAAGACCAGGAAACAAGGTTCCGTCGGCTCCGCCATCAAGAACGTGGAAATCAGCATCCGCGACGAACAGGATCAGCCACTCTCTTTCGGGCAGGAAGGAGAAATCTGTGTCCGGGGACCGAATGTCATGAAGGGATATCTGAATAAGGCCGAGGAAACGACTGAAGCCCTGAAAAATGGCTGGATGCATACGGGGGATATGGGGCATCTGGACGAAGATGGCGAGCTTTTTATTACAGGAAGAAAAAAGGATCTCATCATTCGCGGCGGAGAAAACATTTCGCCCGGCGCCGTCGAAGAAGTCCTGTTCGCCCATCCGGCGGTCCAGGAGGCGGCGGTTGTCGGGATTCCCGATGCCCTTTACGGCGAGGAGGTGAAGGCCTTCGTTGTGCTGCACGCCGGCGCGGTAGCCTCGGAGGAGGAACTGATTAATCACTGTCTGAAAACGCTGCCCCGGTTCAAAGCTCCCAAAACGATTGCGTTTTTAAAGGAGCTTCCGAAAAGCCCCGTCGGAAAGGTCCTGAAGCGGGAATTGCGCAAGCTGAACTAACGGCATGGATCACCAATAAAAAGGCCCGGAGATTTCTCTCCAGGCCTTTTTGATTTAGGTTACTTTCAGTTACGCATGATGCGACGTTTTCTTTTCCTCGCCGGAAACAATCAATGTGCCATTATGCTCCATCTCTTTGAGCCAGCCCGGATGCTGCTTTTTCAAAACGGCTCTGTCCATCCAGCCGGTAATCATCGCCGGAACGGTTCCGGGATTACCAATGGTGCCCAGATACAGGTGGACGAAGAAGAACGCGAAGATGACCACAAATCCCAAAGCATGCAGCGGATACATCCAGCGTACCAAGCTTATCGGCAGTGCCTCGGGGAACCACATGATCAATCCCGTAATAAGCATGAGCACACCGCAGCCCGCCACGGTCAAAAAGAACAGCTTCTGGCCGGGGTTGTATTTGCCCGTTTCAGGAACTTTATCCACATGCCACAGGTAACCGCCGGCGGTCTTGATCCAGTCCAGATCTTCCGGGAAAACAAACACGCCCGCTTCCTTCCACCACATGCGAATGGCTAAAATAAGTGATGCGGCGAAAATCAAACCCGTAAAGTTGTGAATCAGTTTCAAGTTCTTCAATCCGCCTACAATGATACCCAGAAAGTTGAACGACTGGAACATCATCCCTAATCCCGTCACACATAAACACAAACAGGAGATGGCGAGCATCCAGTGCACAATTCTTTCATAGCTGTCCGTTACTTGTATTAATCCTTTTTGCATGGTTATTTCCCCCCTTCTGTTGTTCCGGCATCATTTCCATCATTTGGCGCATCAGGCGTTTTCGGCCCGTGAATCATATAATGGAAGAACGCTCCGCCCAGTACACCGCCTGCGGCCAGCAGGCTCAGGGGTTTTAACCAACCCTTCCAGATGGTGACAGACCATGGTATGCTTGGATCTTTATGGATGTTGGCGTAAATGGCCGGTTTTTCTTTGAGCACGTACATAAAATGCGTGCCGCCGACATATTTATCACCATAGGTGGCCGCATCACCGCCCAAGTCTTTAGCGCGTTTGGATGCGGTCTTCAGGATGTTTTCCTTCAAGCCCCATTTCAATGCGCCGGTGGGACAGGCCTTGACACAGGCCGGCTCCAGGTTATTGGTAATCCGGCTTTCGCACATGTCGCATTTATAGACTTTGTCCGTTCTCGACTCATAGCGCGGAATTTCAAATGGACAGGCCGCAACGCATTCCTTGCAGCCGATGCACTTTCCATGATCAAGGCCGACGGTTTTGGTCTCTTTGTTATAGTACAGAGCGCCGCTGGGACAAACGGTAACACAAGCCGCATCGGTACAATGCATGCAGGCTTCTTTGCGGAATAGCCATTTGATATTGCCCTTGTCATCCACATAATCTTGAAAATGAATGAGCATGAACGTGTTGGGCGCAAGCGAAGGCGGATTCTGGTAGGTACCTCTATTTTCCGTCTGCGAGGATTTCAGCGCATTCCATTGTTTGCAGGCGAGCTGGCAGCCGCGGCAGGCGGTACATTTTGAATCGTCATATAATTTAATTTTCTCGGTCATCTTACTTCACCCCCTTCTTCACGACATTCACCATGAATGCTTTACTCTCGGGGATCATGGTGTTGGGATCACCAATCGTTGACGTCAGAAGATTGGCCGCATCACCCTGGGTGAACACTTCCGCCTTCTTGTCGCCAGGGCTGTAAGCCCGGTCTTTGTTCGTAATCCATCCGTAATGCCAGGGAATGCCGACTTGATGAATCTTGTTCCCATCAATGTCGAATGGTTTGATACGAGGCGTAACGATCGCCGCGCACTCCACTTCTCCGCGAGGCGAACTTACAATGCATTTATCTCCGTTATTAATACCTTTTTCTTTAGCCAACTCCATACCGATTTCCACAAACATGCCGGGTTGCATTTCGGACAGCCACGGACACCAGCGGGTCAGGACACCCGTCTGCCAGTGTTCACTGACGCGATAGGTGCTGCAAACAAACGGGAAACGGGGATCGCAACTCTCCACGCCGGAATAAACGTCCAGATCGGAGCCCACACCCTTCTTGTCGAAACGTTTGATCGCCGGATTGTTTTTCTGCGGTGACATCAGGTTTTTCTCTACCGGGCACTCCAGCGGTTCGTAATGCTCGGGGAAAGGACCATCCGCCAGTCCGGGTCCAAAAACACTGGCAACGCCGTCCGGCTTCATGATGAAAGGCGGTCTCCCTTTGCCGGGGTCGCCCACTCCGTCCGGAACATCGCCTGTCCACTTTTCACCGTTCCATTTAATAACGGCGCGTGACGGATCCCAAGCCTTGCCCTCAAGATTAACGGATGCTCCGTTGTAAATAATGCGGCGGTTGACCGGCCAGGACCAGGACCAATCAGAGTATAGACCGAGACCTGTAGGGTCGGCTGTGCCGCGACGCATGGACAGATTGCCTTTTTCGCCAACGGATCCGCAATAGACCCAGCAACCCGATGATGTAGAACCGTCATCCTGCAACCAGGCAAACGTCGGAACGGGATCTCCCTTTTTGAATTCGCGGAATTCGCCCTTTTTGGTCGGATTTTCCACTTTCATATCCTGGAGGAAGAAGCCGTTGATTTCAGCGGCGACTGCCCGAGGATCATAGTGAAATTCACGACCGATTTTTTTGCCGTAGGGCCAGGTGAGAAGCGTTAAGGCTTCCTTGTTAGGACCGCCTTTTTTCTCGTAGAGATCTTTCACTTTAAAGAAGATCTCGCTCATGATATCGCCGTCAGGCATCGCCACTCCCGGCGGATTGACTGCTTTATATCGCCACTGCATCCAGCGACCGCTGTTGGCGACACTGCCTTCTTTTTCGATGGACGCCGCGCAAGGCAACATGAAGACTTCCGTTTTGATTTTGGTGGGATCCATGCCGGGACCGCGCCAGAAAGAGCCGGTTTCGTTATCGAACAAATTGACATTGACCATCCAGTCAAGTTTAGTCAGTGCCTGGCGGGTTTTGTTAGAATGGGCGCCGCTGCAAGCGGGGTTCATGCCCCAGGCAAAGAAGCCTGTAAATTTTTCCTTATACATCTGATCGAAGATCATCAGCCAGGAATAATTTCCCCCATCATCGAGCTTCGGCATAATCTGATATGCATCCTCTATTTTCAGATTACTTCCATACATGGAACGCAGGAAACTTGCCGAATACTTCGGGAAATTCTTCCACCAGTTTAGCGAATCTTTTTCTTTGGTTTTGGGTGTGCGTTTTTCGTTGAAGTCTTTGAGCGTCGTGAGTGAGGCTGTCGGCGCTCCGATATAACCGGGCCAGATGTGGAACAACAGGCCGTGGTCGGTGGACCCCTGAACGTTGGACTCTCCTCTCATCGCTGCGACGCCACCGCCCGCGATGCCCATATTGCCCAGAAGCAACTGAATGATCGCCATCGTACGAACATTCTGCACGCCGACTGTGTGCTGCGTCCAGCCCATCGCGTATAGCTCTACACCCGCCTTGTCCGGCTTACCGGTCGACCCATAGAGCTTATAAACTTCAACCAATTTGTCCTGGGGGGTTCCGGTGATTCTGGAAACGAGTTCCGGCGTGTAGCGTGAATAGTGTTTTTTCAAAAGCTGGAAAACACAGTTCGGGTCTTGGAGGCTTTTGTCTTTTTTAATAACGCCAGCGGCATCCGTTTGATAAGACCATGTGTCTTTTTCATACTTGCCGTTTGTCAAACCGGAAAATACGCCTTTATTTTGTCCCGGCATTTTGAGCTCGGGATTTACAAGGAACGAAACATTTGTGTAATGCTTGATATACTCTTCAAAATAAAGCTTGTTGTCGAGAATGTACTTAATCATGCCGCCCAGGAAAGCGATATCCGTTCCTGAACGAAGAGGGGCGTAAAGATGTGCTTTGGCCGCTGATTGCGTAAAGCGGGGGTCAACACAAATGACCTTAGCACCCCTTTTATCAACTGCTTCCTGAATCCACTTGAAGGCGACAGGGTGATTGGAAGCAGGGTTACTGCCCATAATCAAAATTACATCACTGTTTTTAAAATCGACCCAGTGATTGGTCATTGCGCCACGTCCGAACGACTCTGCCAGAGCCGGTACAGTTGGACTGTGTCAAATACGGGCCTGATGTTCTATATAAACAAGGCCCAACCCCCTTAAGAATTTTTGATACGTGAAGCACTCTTCAAGGTCCATGGCTGCACTGCCGACCGAGGCAATGCCCTCTGTACGGTTGACAACTTCACCTTTGCTATTGGTTTTTTTGAAACTTGCATCCCGGCTTTTCTTGACGTTTTCGGCGATCTTCTCCAATGCCCATTCCCACTCCACTTCTTTCCATGCAGTGGCAAAAGGGGCTCGGTAAAGTGGTTTGCCCAGGCGATTCTCGTTGACGGCCATCTGGTAGATGGAGCCGCCCTTACTGCACAGAGAACCTTTGTTGATGGGGCTATCGGGATCCCCCTCTGTGTTGACGACCTTACCATCGCGCACGGATACGATAATGCTGCATCCCACGGAACAGTAAGGACAAACGGTGGTGGTTTCTTTGGCGTATTTGATTTTCAGCTCTTGGGCATGTGCGGATACCGGCCTCAGGCTGATGCCTAATCCGCTGACGGCCACGACAGCGCTGGAAATCTTTAAGAAACCTCTTCTGCTGACGTTCATGAATTCCTTCTCCTTTCCTCAGAATTTATACATATTCTTTTCATGATCTTTAACCTTCAAAATACAGCCATTTCCATTCTTCAATCATTTCCAGGGAAAAGCTGATAAGAAAAACCAAGGCAAAAGAGCACGGCGTTTTTCTAGAAAATAAAACTTTAACTGCGTTTTCTCTATATATTCAATGCCAACCGTTGTCAACGCAAAAATATGAATAATTCTGGGCATTTATGCCATATTTGACATAATATAAAAAATCAATAAAATCGGAGCGCTACAAAGCTTGTCTCTGCGGCTTCCAGCGAGAATGACTTTTAGTCAATCAAAGAAAATGGGAGAAAAAAGTATGATTTCATTTTAGGAGAAGACACTCATCAGACAATGGTTGACATGTGGGGTTGTTTTTTTTATAGAGAGCGGTTACTACACAAAACGATGAAGAACAGAGAAAGGTAAAGCAGTCATGGGCGATTCACAATTTGATATTCGTGCAAAAATTATTGCTGCCGCGCAAAAGGCCATTGCCGAGCTGGGGGTATCCAATACCACCCTTCAAGTCATTGCCGATGGCGCCGGCATCAGCAAAGGCTCTTTGTATTATTATTTCAAAACCAAGGATTCTATCCTCTATAGTGTTGTCGACGAAGATTTCCGCATCTCCAGAACGATCATGCAACAATATCGGGCGGGTAAACTGGACAAAAGTCAGTTGCGGGCGGCCATTATCGCGGGCCTTAAAGAACGCCTGGAGAAAAAAAGCGAAAACAGGCTTCATCTCTATCTGGCTCATGAGGCCATGCTCGGCAACCAGGAATTGATGGTCAGTTATCAGGCGAAGTATGCCGATTGGGTCAAAGACATTGCTGAAGGCTTTTCCATCGCCTTTGATGTCCCGAATTCTTCCTGGACGAGGCTTCTTGCTTTCTTTTTTATTTGTACGATGGATGGGTGGTGCATGCAGGACCTCCTGGAAATCAATACCGCACCGCAGAAGGATGCGGTCAGAATCATATCGGCCATCTTCAGCGATGAAAAGAAAGCGGAAATCATGAAATCCCTGATGGAAGACAAATAACCTTTACCCGCATGATCCTATTTCATAAAGTCCTTTCCCCTCTAATAACAAATACCAGGACAAGTGTATCAAATTCCCCTTGACAAAAAACATTGAATCGCAAATAACGTACTTAAAAGTCGGCCAGCTGGCCGACTTAAAATAAAGAAACAGGAGAAGCATCATGAGCATCACAAACTGGAAAGCGGACTATGAGAAAAAACGCGTAACGGCGCAGGAAGCGGCAGCGGTTATCAAATCGGGGGATAAAATTATTCTGCTCCCCGTCAACAGCATGCCCATTGACATTCTGAACGCACTCGCTGCGCGCAAGGAAGAGCTTCACAAGGTAAAGATCGCAAGTAACCTCATGACCTACCCCTTCGCCTTTGTGCAGGGTGATTACGCCGGTCACATCACCTATTACAGCGGATACTTCGGGCCCTTGGAGAGAATGTTTCATTCGCAGGGAAATGTTGTTCCCTTTCCGATGCACCTCTCGAAGAGTTCTATCGCCCTGGATCGCGCCGGCTATTCCGATGTCGCCCTGCTGGAAGTCACCCCGCCCGACAAGCGCGGCTACATGAATCTGGGGCCGTGTGGCGCTGTCTATGGACGATACGCCATCGACAAATGCAAGAAGGTCATCGTGCAGGTCAACACCAAAACCCCTTGGATTCACGGAATCGATAACCTTGTCCACGTGGACGAAGTGGATTATATTGTAGAGGCCGATCATGACCTCGTTCCCGTGCCCGAGATCACGATTACGGATGTGGAGAAAAGGATCGGCGAGAACATCGCCGCGCATATCCCGGACGGCGCCACCATCCAACTGGGTATCGGTGGCATCCCCAATGCCGTAGCCTATTTCCTTCATGACAAGAAAGATCTGGGTGTCCATGCGGAAATCCTGAGTGACGCCGTGGCAGAGCTCGCCGAACTAGGCGTGATCACCGGAAGGAAAAAGACCCTGTACCCGGGCAAGATCGTCGTAGGTGGTCTCATCATCGGCACGAAGCGACTGCTTGATTTCGTGGACAACAACCCGACCATCATGACCATGCCCATTGCCATAGCAAATCATCTGGATGTCATCAAACAGAACGACAACCTGTGCTCCATCAATGCAGGACTCACCGTGGACCTCACCGGTCAGGTGGCATCGGAAACCATTGGCCACACCCCCTACAGTGCCACCGGTGGCCAGCTTGACTTTGTCAGGGGCGCCGCCGCGTCGAAGGGCGGAAAATCCTTCATCGCCTTGAAATCCACCTCAACGAAAAAAGACGGAACCCTTACGTCCAGAATCGTGCTCAATATGACACCGGGCACCGTGGTCACAACGCCCCGATCCGACGTGATGTACATCGTCACCGAGTACGGCGTGGCAGACCTCTATATGCGATCGGTTCCCGATCGGGTCAAGGCCATGATCTCCATTGCCCATCCCGATTTCCGTGAAGAGCTGGAAAGGCAGGCCTACGAGGCAAAGCTGCTGATCCCTGCCTGCAACCCGGAGAACCTCTAAATTTATAATCAGGGCGGACTTTTGTAAAACGTTTCCAAACAAAAAACGACCAGGAAAGGAACGCGAACATGAATCATCTGTTACAGCCTAAAAAGTACAAGAGTTTGATGGCCGACGAGGGGTCGAAGGCCATCATGGATAAGACCGTCGATTTTTTCGAAAACCGAATGGGTAAAACCAAGCTCACGGAGGACTACTGGAGCCGTATCTGGTACCGGGAGTTCCTCGATTTTCTAAAAAAGGAGCAGATCTTCTACAAACTGCTGACACCGAAGCAATACGCCGACCATCCCGACTGCCGCTGGGACACCGCCAGAAACAGTGAATTCAGTGAACTGCTGGCCTTTTACGGCTTCGGCTACTGGTACTGCTTTCAGGTGACCATTCTCGGCCTCGGCCCCATCTGGATGAGCGGCAACGAGACCGCCAAGAAGAAGGCGGCGGCTCATCTAAAGGACGGGGCCATCTTCGCCTTCGGTCTTTCGGAACGGACTCACGGGGCGGACATCTACTCCACGGAGACAAGTCTCTTCCCCGATGACAAGGGCGGCTGGCTGGCCCGGGGCGAGAAATATTATATCGGCAACGGCAACGAGGCGGAGATGGTCTCCACCCTGGGCAAGATCCGGGACGGCTCTGACGACTACTGCTTCTTTGTCACCAACTTCCACAATAAGGCCTTTGAACTGAAGCGCAACGTCATCTCCCACCAGGAATACGTCGCCCAGTTCGCCCTGAACGACTATCCCATCACGGAAGAGGACATCCTCAGCCGGGGCCCGTCGGCCTGGGATTCAGCCCTGAACACGGTGAATGTCGGCAAGTTCAACATCGGTCCGGCCTCCATCGGCGCCTGCGAACATGCCTTCTATGAGGCCATCAACCATGCCGCGAATCGCATCCTCTATGGCCTCCGCGTTACGGACATGCCCCACGTGAAGAATAATTTCATGGAGGCCTGGCTGCGTCTCATGGGCATGAAGCTCTACCAGCGCCGCGCCACGGACTACTTCCGCAACGCCACGGCTGACGACCGCCGTTATCTTCTTTTCAATCCCACGAGCAAGATGAAGGTCACCACGCAATCCGAGGAAGTCATCGCCATGCTGTGGGATGTCATCGCCGCCAAGGGATTTGAGCGGGACACCTTCTTCTCCACGGCCGCAAGCGACATCAAGGGGCCGGCCAAGCTCGAAGGAACCGTCCATGTGAATGTCCAGCTCATCCGGAAGTTCATCAAGAGCTATTTCTTCAACCCCAAAGACTATGCCCCCGTCGGATCTGTTTTCGATCAGACCGACGACCTGTTCCTTTTCAATCAAGGTACGGCCAGTGGTCTGGGCAAGGTCCAGTTCCAGGACTACCGGCCCGTCTTCGATGAATTCAAGGACCTTCCGAACGTCGCTGTGTTCATCTCGCAGATCGGCCTCTTCCGGGAGATGCTGGAAAAAGCCTTTCCGGACAAGGTCCAGGAAATGGATCCGTCCTTCTCCCTGGCCGTGGGCGAGATGTTCTCCATCGTGGTCTATGGCCAACTCATCCTGGAACAGGCGAAGATCGACAATCTCGACAAGAATATCATCAACCAGATCTTCGACTTCATGGTTCGGGACTTCTCCGCCTTTGGCCTCCAGATCTACGGGAAGTTCACGACAAACGACACGCAGCGGGCATACTGCAGGGAGATCATGCTGATCATGTCTGTCCCCGATCCCGCACAGTATGAAAAGATCTGGCAGACCTGCGTCATCGCCCTGAACGGTGAATACGAAATGACGGACCGGCCAGCGTAGTTCCCTTCCATTGACAGATTCCTAAACAAAAAAACAGGGGGAGGTGCATCACTTCCCCTTTAAATCCTCTTGACAGCACTCTATATTATTAGTTCCCAACCATAAGATTAACAAAACGTAGATATAGCCGCAGGGCGGGAGTTCCGCCGCCTTCGGAAATGATCTGCAAGACCCGCGCAGGATCGGCGACAACCGCACCACCCAGGTGCGTAACAGGGGTGCCTTGAAAAATGTCCGGCATAAGCGGTGTGGATGGCCCCACAAGAGCAACCAAACGCGGCGAGCCCAAAGCAGTGGTGATCTCCTCGAAGGTATTATTCAGAAGTGTCGTGGCTGTGATGATCGCGACATTACAATCTTTGAGGGTTTGTTGTTTTTCCTGTTGTAAAAGTAATTCCAGGCGCTCCGGATTTTTTTCAATCACGGTTAGAATAGCACCCGTGGCGCGGATACGATCCACAAGCGGTGAAAACAGCCCGACCATCACTACCTTCTCTCCCGGCTGAAGATTAAAATACGTAGTGGCCTCACGGTCTTCGGTTGTCCCGCTGACATGCTCGATCAGCGCATTGGCTGTGGCCAGACCAATCGCCCGCTGCAAAACGTTTTTACCACTCTTCAGATATTGTAACTGATCTGCCGCCGGGGAACCTGCATATCTTCCGGCATCAGATAAAACCGTGCATCCCCTGGATCCGACGTCCGACAGCGCGGCGGCCAGTCCCAATGCATTATTATCCAGCTTCACCCCCACGTAACTCAAGCCTACGCGCAGATCGGCGATCCGCCGGTTTTTTGCGGCCGGCTCGAGTTGTTCGTAAAGACGATTTAAAATTGTTCCTGTTTTGAGCATGTTAATTATTGTTTCTGTGCATTGACGGAAACCACATCTGTATAAGGCGTTTCACCCTGGCAGTTGCGGCACTTATCACCATCCTTTGACGGATAGGCTTCACCACAAACGGGACAAACACCCACCGGGCCCATTTTCTTGCGGCGAACTTTCTCCGGTTCAACCTGCACGTGCTGGATGCTGAGCAGTCCGTGCCCGGCCTCTTTAATCTGGACCATCAGCAGATCAGCGTTTTGTTCGTTCTTTTTTTTCTTTTTAAGATACCAGTCGCGCACTTCCGGCCAGGTATTCAGTTTTTCCGTGTCCAGATAAACCCTCACACCATGGCCTGTATATTTTTCATACAGGGTAACGGCAAACCGGCCGAAGTTGACAATGGAAAGCCATCCGTTGCCGATGGTGCAGGGGGTCAGAATCTGGACGGCATCGGGCAGACAAACCGGCGTTTCGCAGACCGCATCAAAAAATTCACCTTCCGGCAGATGCTTCATGGCCAGATCAACAATAAAGCCGCCAATGATCAAACCGGGCGCGAGATTGCCATGGAAAGACTTCACCAGATGAAGATACTCTTCATAGGAATAGGTACAAATATTCATAAATCTCCCCTAATATACCAGTGACAGGCGTGGTTCGCGCGCTCCCTTGGCTGTTGTTCCCGTCCCCGGTTCACGCGTGATGGTGCGCTGCATCCAACCGTCGTCGTTTTTTCCCTCGACCACCGGCAGAATTTCATCCGCCAGAAACAGGGCTTCATTAATATCATGCGTGACGTAAATAATGGGACAGGAAAGTTTCCCTTTTAGATCTTTCAACTCTTCACGCAGCCCCCGGCGCGTGATCACATCCAGTGCGGAAAACGGTTCGTCGAGCAGCAGCAACCTGGGATGCCGGGCCAGCGCCTGGCAGATCGCGCAGCGCTGACGCTCGCCGCCGGAAACCATGTGCGGCTTGCGTTTCCGCAAATGGCTGATTTTAAAAAGATCAAACAGCCCATCGACTTCTTTCTTATCAACTGCGGCGAACGCCGCGTTGTCCAGAAGATTAAGATGCGGAAAAAGATTATAATCCTGAAACACATAACCCAGACGGCGTTTCTGTGGCGTAACATTGACACGGCGGGCAGAATCAAACCAGACCTCATCGCCAAAGATCACCTGGCCTTCATCCGGCGTTGTAAGCCCCGCCAGCATGCGGATGATAGTGGTCTTACCGCCGCCCGATGGACCAATCATCACCATCATGCTCTTTGACGCACAGGAAAATGATACGTCCACATCAAAATATTTCAATCTCTTTTTGAGAGAAGCGGCAATGGTCATGTTTGAGAATCCTCATTGAGCTTGTTAATCAATAATAAAAAGGCGTAACTGATCGGGATGAAACTAAGGGCAATCATGCCCGCAGCGTGGTAATTCATGGTCTCCACAGCTTCATAAATGGCGATGGATGCGACTTTTGTTTCTCCCGGAATACTGCCGCCGACCATCAGCAAAACGCCGAACGCCCCGATCGAGTGCAGAAAAACTAAAACAGCGGCGGCGGCAATGCCGCTCAAAGAGTTGGGAATGATTACCCGTAAAAATGTCGCCCGCCTCGACAAACCGAGCACATAGGCATTTTCCAGCAGGCGACGGTCTATTTTGGAAAAGGCCGCCTTCATCGGCTGAACAGCAAAGGGAATCGAATATATGATGGACGCGATGGTGATACCCAGAAAAGTGAACAACAACGATCCGCCGGTAAGTGATTCCCAAGCATGCCCGATAAATCCTTTCGGGCTCATGACGATAATCAGGTAAAAGCCGATGACCGTTGGCGGCAGGGCCATCGGCAGATAGACCAGTGCTTCCAGCAACGATTTCCCCGGAAAACGGGTGTAAGCAAGCAGATAAGCAATCGGCGCGGCAATCACCGTTAATATAACCGTCGTAACGAGAGCCAGTTTTAGTGTCACATAAAGCGCGAGATAATCCATTTAATGATAACCATACTTCTTTTTTATTTTATTCGCGTGGTCTGACATTAAAAAGGTCGCAAAAAGTTCGGCGCAGACCGGGTTTTTAGCTTTTTTCGAAACGCAGGCAAACTGTGTAATTACTGGCGCTTCGGCAACGGTATAATAACATCCGCTTTGTCCCTGCTGCGTTGTCATCGCGGACATTGAACAAAAACCCGCGTCAACCGCCCCGGTTGCCGCATACTGAAACGATTGGGCAATGTCCTGGGCATGGACCAGTTTGAATTGCACGGCATCCCACAGCGCAGCTCTCTGCAGCGCTGCTTTAGCTGACGCCCCGTACGGCGCTGTCACAGGATTGGCGATGGCGATCCTTTTAATTGGATTATTTTTCAGAGCCTCCTGCCAGGTCGCAGCTTTGCAAAAAGCTTTATCGGCCGACCATAAAATGACTTTTCCACGGGCATAAATAAACGCCCCTTCCGTCCATCCTTCTTTTTCCAGAAGAGCCGGGCGCTCTTCATCGGCGGACAGAAAAATATCATAAGGAGCTCCGTTTTTAATCTGGCCATATAAACTTCCGGTAGAAGCAAAAGTGGCTTCAACTTTTACTCCCGTTTTCTCCTCAAAGTCCGCGGCGATTTCCTTGAAGGCGGATATAAAATTTGCCGCGACAGCCACGGAAACTTTGTCCTGCGCGAAAGCATATAAAGGGCTCGCCAACATGATCAAAACCAGCACAACAATCCACTGTTTCCTCATAACTGCATTGTCTCCATTTTCTTTATGCTTTTATTAACATAATGCCTTTAAAAAAACCACTATGTTTTGCATAAAGATGAAACGTCAACCGCAAGAAGCACTCTTGATGAATTTAATTGACATTTAACTATCATTGCCTATAAACAGAATCATGCAAGCTTGAGGGGGATTTTCCTGATGGAAATCAAGTACAAAATCTGGATAGAAAAAAACGGGAAGGTTGTTTTCGGCAAGGGACGAGACGCTATTCTCAAAGCGATCGATGAACAGCGCAGCCTCAATGCCGCAGCAAAAAAGCTGGAAATGTCCTACCGCGCGGCATGGGGAAGATTAAAAGCCTCGGAAGAGAGGTTGGGAATGAAACTGGTGGACATTGGCATACACGATAAGTCTATGCAATTGACATCGCAAGCCCGGACGATCATTGACCGCTTTGAGAAACTGGAAAAAGACGTAGAAAAACTCCTGTACAACGCTGATCATGATTTTCAGAAATTAATCCGGCAGAACGGAAAATAAACACCCTTTAAAAAACAGCTTAAGCCTTTATCCCCTTAATGAAGACGTTGAGGCTATCTCTGATAGTTGTATGGATTCTTTCAGGACGTTTTTCGGGCGCCCCCGTGAACATATAAAGAGAAATAACGCCGTTGAGCAATCCCCAGATTGCGTTTTGCACCTGACGGCTATCAATATTTGAGACAAACTCACCCGCATCCACACCCTTCTGGAGAATCTCGGAAATCGTGCGGATATTTTCATTGGTCGTATGAATCAATTGCGTGTTTTGCTCTTCAGTCAGGTTCATGTTGTCCGCGTGGAGCATGAAGGTCATCAGAATCCTAAACAATTCAGTATTATCCAGGAAGAAATTCACATAGTCGCGGGCGAAAGTTACGAGGAGTTCCGAGGCTGTTCCATCCTGTTTTATGAAATTTTCTACTTCTTTATGGCGCTCGATATTGGCCGAAATCAATATCTGTGTGTATATTTCTTCTTTGCTGTCAAAATAAAGATAGATGGAACCCTTGCTCACCTCCGCTTTGGCGGCAATGAGGTCCACGGTAACGGATTTAAAGCCGCGCTCAAAAAACAGCTTGCGCGCTGCCTTTAAAATAGAATTTTTCCGATTTTCCTTTTCTTTATTTCTTCTTTCTTCCGAGCTCAAAGCCAATTCTCCTCTCCAATAAGACGAAGACACATTAATATGGACACGCTGCTTAATATTTCCAGAACCTGACTGAGCGCTATTAATCTTTATGATTTCTTAGCGCAGCACATCCTCCTGTCGCGCTCTCATCAAGACCGCACTTTACAAGTTAATGTAAAAACAAGAAACTATCGCCAACATGAACAATTGTGACTTACAGTCATGAACGCGTATCGCAATTGACTACCCCTGTCAAGGAAAATTACAGACCACTTGAATTCAAATATCGCCGATAATGAACGAAATCGGCCAGAGAATTAGGATAATACCTCCGGACTGCTTTTTGGACAAACCGGCATCAGCAAGAACGATGAACGGCTAACGCATTTTCTCGAGTTGACGGATAATGCTTTCCAAAGGCGGACGTTCATTAATATCATGAATGTCGATATAGCGGATGACACCCTTTTTATCGATGATGATGATCGCCCGCTCCGCCGTGCCGTCGGAACGCAAAATGCCGTATCGGGAAGCGACGGCTCCGTGTGGCCAGAAATCGGAAAGGACATTAAACCACAGCTTGCCCATCTGGTTGGTCCAGGAATATAGCGTCGGTATGTTATCCACGGAAATACCCAGCAGCACTGCATTATTCTCTTCAAACAGATCCTGAACGATATTATAGCCAGGCCACTGATCGGAACAAACCGGCGTCCAGGCGGCGGGAATGAAGGAAAGTACGACATTTTTTTTGCCTCTGAAATCTTTCAGGGAAACTTTTTTGCCACTGATGGCCTTGAGCGTAAAGTCCGGCGCTTTCTGGCCAACTTTCACCTTTAAAACACTGTCCACAGCCTTGAGCTTACCCACTGAATATATGTTTCCCTTATAAGCTTCGGACAGAGCAAAAGCGTTTGATGCAAAAAATCCGGCAATAAATATCGCAACAAGAATTTGTCTTCTCATAACCGCCTCCTATTTAATATCAGCCAGTTTGACCACCTCGGCTAAAAACGCTTCGATATTTTCATGCGCACCCAGTCTGGAATAAACCACGTCCAGCTTTTTGGGGCCGCTTAACTTCACCACCACAAAGTATGGCGTACGAACTTCACCGACAATTTTATGAATTTTAAAATCCGCGTCGGAAATCAGCGGAAAACCTATCTTATATTTCTTTTTAAAAGTGTTCACTTCAAACGGGGAATTGCCGACGCCGATGCCGATAATTTTGATTTTACCCCTCAGATTGGGATTGTGCTCTATCAGGTCGAAGAGCCGGTTGACGTTGGGTGCGTCTTTCTGGCAGTAAGGACAGTACATACTGAAGATCTGGATAATCAACGCCTGCGCCTTCACCTGGTCCGGTGAAAACAAACCGGTGCCGGATAAGCCCAGATATTGAAGTTCACCGGCGTCAACAGGTTTCAGCAATTTCATCTCGGGCAAGGAACTGCCCACCTGTGGCGGTTGAGTCGTCGCGGCTATCGCAGCCGCGGATGCTAAAATAAGCATAATTACGATTATAGAAACAAATCTCTTTTCCATGACTTTCTCCTCCTGTTAATTCCTGGATGTTAAATGATGCACCGCTTTTTCCAACCCATCGAGGGACAGCTCGAACATCGGGAAAATACCGGCAATGGTTTTCACCGTCCAGGTATAAAACCAGTGATCCTGCGACTGCGGATTCAACCAAACGGCATGCCGAAACGTTTTGGATAAAAACTTCAGATAATCCACCGACGGCCGTGATTCATTCTGGCCGACATAAATCGCTCCCCGCGGGTCGGCCAGTTCGTAAGGCGCCATCGACGCGTCGCCAACAATGATAAGCCTCGTTTCAGGATCAGAACGGGCAAATTCATCCACCCATATCGGTTTCTTGTAACGTTGTGCATCGAGCCAGACTTTAGAATAAATCGTATTGTGGAAAAAGTAAATTTCGAGTTCCTTAAACTGAAATTGCGCGTAATGAAAGAGCACCTGCACAATCTCCACATACGGATCCATCGACCAGCCACCGTTATCAATAAGCAGCTTGACTTTCAGCCGGTCGGCCAGACGCCGGTCGAAGATGATTTCGATTTCACCGGCGTTGCGCATGGTCTGATAAATCGTTTCATCGATATTCACAATATCCTTGGGACCGGCCGGCTGTAAATGTTTGAGCCTTTTGAGCGCCTCGCCGATTTGCGAAGCGGTGATGGGGCCGGATTGTGAATAATCCCGGTAACGGCGCTCCATGGCAACTTTGATGGCGGATTTGTTGCGCGATTCGCCTCCCACGCGCATGCCGCCCGGATGCGTGCCGGAATGGCCGGTGGGCGACGTGCCATGCGTGCCGATCCATTTATTGCCGCCATGATGTGCTTCAGTCTGTTCCTTGAGGATCTTTAAAAAATGGGCCACCAGTTCATCGGGGGTCATCTTCTTGATTTGCTCTTCGGTGAGTCCCAGCGCATCGGCCATCCCTTCCGGATCTTTGAGCCAATCGGAGAGCATCGCCTTGATCATCTCAGAGAGTTCCGCGTCGGTCGGCTCGACTTCCGTCATCCCGCGAAACGCCACGGCAAATGCCTGATCATAAATATCAAAATAGCGTTCGCTCTTGACCAGCAGGCTGCGGGTCACACTGTAAAAATCATCCAGCGACGAAATCAGTCCCATTCCCAGCGCTTTTTGCAGACGGAGAAAAGACGTGGGGGTTACGGGAATACCCTTGTCGCGCAATGTATAGAAAAAATTAACAAACATATTTTTTCACTTTATTGATGCGAGGCCAGGTAAAGATCCGTGCTTTTCTTAAACAGCACGCCTAAAAAAGGAATGTTGCTCGACTTCAGGCTTTTGATATTAAAATCGGGGTCAGCCTGGAGCGCCCGCATCCAGTTGATCAGCTCTCGCGTGGCGGGCTTCTTCTCCACGCCGCGCACCTCCCGCAGGCGATAAAACGCGTCCATACAGGCGGCAGTCAGGTCTTTGTTCAAATCCGAGAAGTGCACACTGATGATCTTACGCATCATATCGCGGTCGGGAAACGCAATATGGTGGAAATTGCAGCGCCCCAGAAAAGGATCAGACAGATCTTTTTTCGCGTTGGAGGTAATGACGATCACGGGCCGGTTTTTCGTCTTGATCGTCCGGTCGATTTCCATAATGTCAAACTGCATCTGATCCAGAATATCGAGCATGTCGTCCTGAAAGTCCGTGTCGGCCTTGTCGATCTCATCGATAAGCAACACCACTTTCTTGTCCGCCGTGAACGCCTGGCCGATTTTACCCATCTTGATATACTCTTCGATATTGCTCACATTTCGACCGGAATCGGCAAAGCGGCTGTCATTCAGACGGGTCAGGGTATCATACTGATACAGGGCGTCGATCAGTTTCATGCTGGATTTGACATTTAAAATAATGAGCGGCATACGAAGTGATTCAGCGATGGCGTGTGCCAGCATGGTTTTCCCAGTGCCCGGTTCGCCTTTGAGCAGGAGCGGCATTTCCAGCGCCATCGAAATATTAACAATTTTAGCCAATTCATCATCAAGAACATAACGCGCTGCCCCGCCGAATTTGGCGGGACGGTTTTCAGAGGTCGTCATCAAATTTACTCCTTCAATATTTTTTAACGCCGGCAAACATTTCTATTCCACTCAATATAATGCCCCGCAGCGTTTCGTCAATCCGGAAAATAATCACCCGGACACGCGTGATCTCGCGCCCTCTCTGGGTGGTTTGGCTACACACCGGATAGGCTGATCTTTCCTGCAATCAGCCATAGCATGCTTTGGGGAAAAAATTAAGCACAACAAATTATTTAAAAATAACGCTTGACTATTATGGATAATTACCCTACGGTGCGTTCAACTTCGCGGGTCATACAGAAAAAAGCGAAGGAATAAGTTGAATGGTGTCATTATAAAGCGCAAGGTCGGCCGCCTTAAGTACTTTTGAATTTGGCGGCCTTTTTGTTTCTGCCACAGTGATAATTCGACTTAGGAAATTTTGAGAAAGGAGGATTAGTACTATGTCAGAAGGTAAAGTAAAGTGGTTCAACGAACGCAAAGGCTTCGGCTTCATTGAGCAAGAGGGCGGCACGGACATTTTCGTGCACTTCAGCGCGATTCAGTCCAGCGGCTTCAAGACGCTGAATGAGGGCCAGCAGGTCAGTTTTGACGTTGTCCAGGGCAAAAAAGGCCTGGAAGCGGAAAACGTCAGAGCGGCATAGCCGTTCATTTAAAACCAAAGAAAAGCGCTCCGGAGACTCTGTGTCCCGGAGCGTTTTTTATTGGTGAAGGCATTCCCAACCCTTAATCCCGCTTAAGCGGGACGAGCGTTAATTCTCCGCGAGCTTGCTCGCGATATAATGACATTCATTTCATGCCTCGACAGCGAGCTCGCGAGGTGGTTGATTATTTCTTGACAAAAACAGAACATCTGCGTTAGTCCAAACTAATTTTTAACTGCAATCCTATTGTGGTTTCCCTATCAACGACTTAAAATAACAGGGGGGAAAATTGTATTTCTCGGATGAAACACAAAAGATATCTCAAAAGCTAACCGAAAAATGGCAAGATGAGGTTCAAAAGGCGCGAAAAAGCGATCCCGACCAGAAAGAACAATTTTCAACCGTTTCCGATCTGGGTATTAAAAGGCTTTATACACCCGAAGATTTAAAGGACATGGATTTTGCTCGCGATATCAGCGCGCCGGGCGAATTTCCCTATCTGCGCGGCAACCAGGTCACCGGCTATCGCGGACAGCCCTGGACATTCCGCATGTTTTCCGGCATGGGCAGCGCACAGGACACCAATGCCCGCTGGCAGATGCTTTTGCGCGAGGGACAGACGGGACTCAGCGCCGCCTTCGATTTTCCAACGCTCATGGGTTATGACAGCGACTCGCCCAGATCCCTGGGTGAAGTTGGCAAGTGCGGCGTGGCCATTGACACGCTGGAGGATTTTCTGGCGCTGATCGACGGCATTCCGCTGGATCAGGTGACCACCTCCATGACGATCAATCCCCCGGCCACTGTCTTGTGGGCCATGTATTGCGCTGCTGCCGACATCAAAGGCGTGCCTCTTAACAAAATCGGCGGCACGATTCAAAATGATATGCTCAAGGAATTCATCGCGCAAAAGACGTTCATGTGTCCGCCGGAACCCTCCGTTAAACTTATCAGCGACACGGTGGAGTTCGGCGCCAAATACGTTCCCCGCTGGAACACAATCAGCATCAGCGGCTATCACATCCGTGAAGCGGGCGCCACCGCGGTGCAGGAACTGGCCTTCACGCTGCGCGACGGCATTGAATACGTTGAAGACGTCATCCGCCGCAAAAAAATGGACGTAGATGATTTCGCTCCGCGCCTGTCTTTCTTTTTCAATTCGCATATCGATTTATTTGAAGAAGTCTGCAAGCTCCGCGCCGCGCGCCGCATCTGGGCCAAAGTAATGCGCGACCGCTTCGGCGCAAAAAATCCGCGCTCGCTGTGGATGCGCTTCCACACACAAACCGCCGGCTGTTCGCTGACCGCACAACAGCCCTACAACAACATCATCCGCACCACGGTGGAAGCGCTGGCCGCCGTCATGGGCGGAACGCAGTCACTGCATACCAATTCCCTGGATGAAGTTTTCTGCCTGCCGTCTGAACACGCGGTGGAAGTCGCATTGCGCACCCAGCAAATCCTGGCCGAAGAAACAGGCGTGGTCAACACGATCGATCCGCTGGCCGGTTCCTACTTTGTCGAATCCCTCACCAATGAAATCGAGGAAAAAACATGGGACTATATTGAAAAAATTGACGCCATGGGCGGCATGATTGCCGCTATCGAAAAAGGATTCCCCCAAATGGAAATCGCGGACGCGGCCTATAAATTCCAGCGGCAGATTGAAAACAAAGAAAAAATAATGGTCGGCGTCAATAAGTATGTCACCGAGGCGCAGCATGCGGTGCCGTTGGTGGAGATTGATGAAAAAATGGGCGAGGAACAGATCAAAAGGGTTCAGGATGTCCGCCGCAAACGCAATAACCGCGCCGTGAATCAATCGCTTACCGATATCCGCGCGGCTTGTAAAACCGGCGCAAACGTGATGCCGTATTGCATCGAGGCGGTCAAGAACTTGGCGACACAGCAGGAGATCTGCGACGTTTACCGCGACGTTTACGGGGAGTATAGAGACCCAGGATTATATTAAGAAACCCAGCCGTCTTCATACGGCTGCCTTTGTTGGCCGCATCGTCGGCGTCCTCGGCGTATTATAAATACGCCTCCGGCGCCACCTCTTTGCCGCCGCGGCAGCCTAATGAATACGACTGGGCATAGAGGTATTAAAGGAGATATTGATGTCGGCAAGAAAAATTCGCGTGATGGTGGCTAAACCGGGCCTGGACGGTCATGACCGGGGCGCACGCATACTGGCTCGCTGCTTCCGCGACGCCGGCTTTGAAGTGATATACACCGGCTGTCACCAGACCCCGGAACAAGTCGCCGCGGCGGCCATTCAGGAAGATGTAGACCTCGTAGGATTAAGCTGTCTGTCGGGCGCGCATCGCGTTTTATTTCCGCGCATCGTGGAATTGCTCAAGGAAAAGGACGCCTCGGACATTACCGTGATCGGCGGCGGTATTATCCCCGAACAGGATTTTCCCATGCTCTACGACGCGGGCATCAAAGCGATCTTCACACCCGGCGCTTCTCTGGACTCCATTGTGGACTGGATTCGCACCAACGTTCAAACCAAAGCCTGATTTAAACTCTGGCAATAATGACCTATGGAAACCACTAAAAAAATA
Organism: Smithellaceae bacterium; assembly: GCA_030690945.1. Lineage (GTDB taxonomy): Bacteria > Desulfobacterota > Syntrophia > Syntrophales > Smithellaceae > UBA8904. The sequence goes on from JAUYFM010000006.1 coordinate 26,506, forward strand.
TACGCAGGCGATGTCCGCTCGGCCTCGCGCCTGATCCGGGATCTGGAAGATAAGCTGCCGCAGGCTCGCCCCAGGCTCAAACAACTTTTCCAACACACAGGCAAATCGTTTATTATCGGCATTACCGGCGCCCCCGGTGCGGGCAAAAGCACGCTGACCAACGCACTCATCGGTGAATTCCGCAAGCTTAACAAAACCGTCGGCGTCCTGGCGGTTGACCCTACCAGCCCTTTTTCCGGCGGCGCGATCCTGGGTGACCGCGTGCGCATGCTGCAGCACACGGAAGATGAAGGCGTGTTCATCCGGTCGCTCGCCACGCGCGGCGCTTTGGGCGGACTCTCGCAGGCCGCAGGCGACGCCATCCACGTCATGGAAGCGATGGGCAAGGATGTCATCATTGTCGAAACCGTCGGCATCGGCCAGCAGGAGCTCGATATTATTCACCACGCGCACAGTGTGATCGTCGTGCTGGTGCCCGGCATGGGCGATGAAATTCAGACCATGAAAGCCGGCATTATGGAAATCGCCGATGTGTTCGCCATCAACAAAGCCGACCGCCCCGGCACAAAGCAACTGCAAACGGAATTGACCTCACTGCTCAGCACCTCACCGCTACCGACTGGCTCATGGCGGCCACCTATCGTCAGCATCGGTAATCTGTATGAACCGGCGGGCTTTGTCGAAAAAACGGCGGAGCTCATGCAAAAAATATCGGATCATCACGCGCATCTGCTGATCAGCGGGCAACTGGCCTTACGCATGGAACGCAAAGCGCTGATGGAAATCAACGACGCGCTGCGCGCCTGCATTCTTGAGCCTATCCTGAACCAACTCATCGAAAGCGGCGAGTTAAAAAGCATTACCCAAAGAGTCAAAAATCGGGAAGCGGATCCCTATACCGAGGCGGAAGCTATCGCGCGCCGCTTCCTCAAGTCAGGAGAAATACTATGATATCGACAGGTAAAAAAAACGTATCGCCGGAAAGCCCGGCGAAGACAAAAGCAATCGCCTCAAAGAAAACCGCGACTATCCCCCCATCCGCAACCCGCGGCCTGGTCATCGTGATTACCGGCAACGGCAAAGGCAAGACCACCGCCGCGTTTGGTCAGGCACTGCGCGCCGTCGGCCAGGGCTACAAAGTTTTTATCATTCAGTTTATGAAAGGCCGGGACTACGGCGAGTTTGTTGCCGCCGAAAAATATCTGCCGCGTCTGACGATTCGCCGTTCGGGCCTCGACAGCTTTGTTATGCGCGACAACCCGGCGCCGGTGGATATTACACTAGCCCGTCAGGGCTTTGATCTAGCCAAAAAAGCCGTCGCCTCAGGCAAATATGATATGATTATCCTCGATGAAATTAATGTGGTGGTCGATTTCAAGTTAATTCCTCTGGAAGATGTTATCGATTTGATCAAAAACAAACCGCCCGCGCTCGACCTGATTCTCACGGGCCGCTACGCCGCCAAAGCCATCATCAAACTGGCCGACACGGTCAGCGACGTTAAAGAAATCAAGCACCATTACGCCGCCGGTGTCAAAGACCGCGCGGGAATAGAGTACTGAGGCTTGCCTGACACTCAAACCGTTGTCATTGACAATTCTGTATATTACAGGGAATAGGTTGATTTGCGCAATGCTCAACATTCAACGCCCTCAGGAAAAACTGGGCACGTTTGATTCAGAAAATATATGAGGTCGATCCGTTAATATGTCCAAAATGCAAGGGAGCCATGCGAATCATCAGTTTCATCGAAGATGCGCCGGTTATCCGCGACATTCTCACGCATTTGGGTCTCTGGCTGGTCCGGTCAAGGCCGCCGCCGAAAATCCATGATCCGCCAAACATCGCATACGCTGCTGCTGACCTCCAAATCCAACCGCATTCTGACAT
>JAUYFM010000008.1 GCA_030690945.1 Smithellaceae bacterium
CAAGATTGCGGATCGTTTCTATATCATGAGCAAGGGAAAGATCGTTTTTTCGGGGAACCAAGCGGAACTTCTGGCGGCGGAGGCTGTAAGGAAGAATTATCTGGAAGTTTAATCCCGCTGTTGCGGGACGAGCGTTAATTCTTCGCAGCGAGCTCGCGATATAATGACGCTCATTTCATACCTCGACAGCGAGCTCGCGAGGTGGTTGATCGATGTCGCTATTCACCCTGTTTCTGCAGGGGCGGGTGGCTGTGTTGCGCGTAATACGTGGTCACGACATTTTATGGGGTTAATGTACGTGAGACAAAATGAACAACAAAAAAAAGGGAGGTAGGTTATGAAAAAAAAGATTGTTTGGGGTTTGTGCTTTCTATCCATGATTTCGATGTTTTTACTGCCACTTTATGCAACGGCACAAGAGACGGTCAAGTTAGCTGTTGTAGAACCTTTCTCGGGAACATTCAAAGATGTTTCCGATAGATATACTGAAGGCGTAATATACGCTGTTAAGAAAATCAATGAGAGTGGTGGCTTATTGGGTAAAAAGCTGGAAGTTATGCAAATCGATGCCGAAAGTAATCCGGCCGTAGCAGCGAGAAAGGCAAACGCTGCAATCATGAAAGATGGTGTGAAGTTTATGATGACCGGAGCTGGAAGTTCCATCGCTGCTGCCTTGTCTCAAGTTGCTGAAAAACAAAACGTTCTTTTAATCGGGCATGGTCCTCATGCCGCCAGCTTGACGGGTGAAAAGTGTAATAGGAACTTTTTCCGGACATCCATTAACACGGATATATCTTCTTACGCACTGGCAACGATAATGGGGAAAAAAGGCTATAAATCAATTGCTATCATGGCGCAGGATTATTCGTTCGGACATGAAGCAGTGGCGGCATTTAAGAAAAAATTGGCTCAGGTGAATCCTGACGCAAAAATTGTATCTGTGCTCTATCATCCAGTAGGGAACAAAGACTATGCGCCCTATATAAGTCAGTTGCTGTCATCAAAACCAGATGCAGTTTTTACGCCCAACTGGGGAAACGACCTAAGGGTGATGCTTAAACAAGCCATTTCGATGGGAATGAAACAAAAAGTTTACGGTTACTTTATGAACGACGAATTGTTAGTACAATCTTTTGGCAGTGACGATAAACAGTTGATCGGCTTTGTGGGTGCCGAATCCTACGAGATTACCATCCCTACCAAAAAAAATAAAGAATTTGTCGCTGATTACTATAAGGTTATGGGAAATTACCCAACATGGTTAAGGGGTAAGGGCTATATCGCTGTAATGTTCTGGGCGGAAGCGGTCAAAAAAGCAGGTACATTTGAAATCAATGATATCATCAATGCTTGGGAGGGTCTTTCCTGGGAAGGACCGACCGGTAAGATGACAATGAGGGCCTGCGACCATCAGGCGCAGGTGCCCGTCTGGACATTCGAATTCGTTAAGAGCAATCCATTCTTCAAGCACGTTTTTATGGGACCGGCAACATTGGTTCCTACAAAAGATGTGGACGTGCCCTGTGAGGAAACGGGCTGTAAGATGAAGAAATAAATGTCCAATATGTTCACGAGAACTATGGCATACACCGATTATTGTTAGCCATATTGAACATGAATCCACTCTGACGAATATGACCATAGTTGCAAAGCTTTTAGGGAACCAATAGCTCTTGACCGGACGTCATCAGTTCAAATTTTGAATTGATGACGTCCGACTGTGAAGTGTGTTCAAAGTGCTTCCTTCTGAATCTAAAGGGAGAGAAATGTTTAGAGAATTAGTTAAGCATTCGATAAGAATTCCGGTTTATAATTATTCCCAAATTTAGACCGGCGTTGGTGCTTAAAGAGGCTGTGAAACCGGCCTATTAATAGATGGACCATAAATTCTATTTCAGCAGGCCGGCATTATGAGCTTCTCTCTCCAATTGTTCCCTGAAGTCGGGATGGGCTATACTGATAAGCGATTGAGCTCTTTGTCTAAGTGTGCGCCCCCACATTTTTGCTATTCCGTATTCCGTTACAATATTATCCACATCAAATCTGCTTGTTGTCACCGGAGAACCTGTTCCTAATTTGCAGACGATCCGCGAAATTCTGCCTTTAGCCGCTGTAGAAGGCATGGTAAGAAAGGACTGGCCCCCTTTGGACATCCTGGCTCCCCGTACAAAATCCACTTGTCCTCCTACCCCGCTATACGGGTAACCGTTCAGTGTGTCGGAATTAACCTGCCCCAACATGTCCACTTCCAGACAAGAATTTATGGAAACTACCTTGTCGTTTTTCGCAATTATGTAAGGATCATTGGTGTAATCTACAGGCATCAGCAGAACATCATCGTTTAGGTGAACAAATTCGGAGAGCTTCTTAGAACCAAAGATAAAGGTTGTTACAATTTTGCCGACATCAATATTCTTTTTGGTATTGTTAATGACGCCTTTATTATACAAATCTATAACTCCGTCGGCGAACAACTCAGTGTGGACTCCCAGGTTTTTTTTGTCACCGAGTAAGGAAAGAACAAAGTCAGGTATGGTTCCTATCCCCATTTGAAGCGTTGCCCCATCTTCAATGTGAGGGACAATGTGTCGGGCAATTTGTTCCTCAATCGGACCAGGGTTGCCCTGGGCAACAATCAGAGGTTCCTCTCTCCCCTCGACGATATATGTTGCCTTATCCAGAGAAATGGATACGCCGCGGGTATAAGGCATTGCCGGATTTACATGGAGAATAACATTTTTACTCACCTCGGTGCCTACATAAATAAAATCTGCGTTCATCGAGAAACTGCATATACCGTTTTCATCAGGTTCCGAGACCATAACAAAAGACACTTCCGGTTTGACTACCTCCCTGAAGAATCTGGGAAATTCATGAAAATATAACGGTGTGAATTGTGTCATGCCTGTTCTATATGCTTCTCTTGCTCCCGGATATGCAAATTCCGACATATGGATGAACGAGCCACGGTATTTTTCATCCAGATAAGCCTCGCCTTTCCAGCCCAGGGATGAATAAAATTTGATATCCCGCAATTCATTAGCTCTTCGACACGCAGCTTCTATCAGCAGAACTGAAACACCGTTAGTTTGGCCAATCAGTACACTATCCCCTGAGTTTACACATTTTACAGCTTCATCCGCTGTAACGATTTTATCTTTGTACTTCTCACGCCAATTCATTACTCACCCTCCAAGATGCCTATTCCGTTGAAGTCGCCACCCGAATCCGGAGGAAGCCGACACTCAATTCCGGAGGAAGTCGCCACTCCCTGATCGGAGCGAAGCGACGCTGGGTTTTTAGTCCTTTCTCATAAGTGTTTTATCAAGTCAACGTAGAATGTTTTTTTCTCATAGAACCTCCTTTTAGATTAATTTTATGTGCATTGTGGATTAGCCGGTCAAGAATGCCATCAGCGATAGTAGGATCACCAATGATGTCATGCCAGTTTTCTATAGGCAACTGACTGGTGATAATGGTTGATCCATGTCCTTGCCTTTCATCGACAACTTCGAAGAGATCACGTCTTTCGGTATCCGTCAGCGGGGCGATGCCAAAGTCGTCAATGATCAGGACATTGGTTTTCGATAGTTTATTCATGATTTTTCCATAGCTGCCATCCCCCCGTGAAAGGGCCATTTGATAATAGAAACCGGGGCTGCGCAGATAGAGACTGTGGAATCCATTCCGACAGGCCCTGTTCGCTAAGGCACAGGCCAGGAAGGTTTTACCCACGCCGGTGGGACCGGTAATAATAATGTTTTGGAAACTTTTGATCCAGTCACCGGTAATGAGCCGCATCATGACGGATTGATCAATGCCCCGCTGGGTTTTATAATCGATGTCTTCTACACAGGCCTGGAGCTTGAGTTTTGCCGCCCTCAGATAGCGTTTCATCCGGTTATTTTCTTTCCAGTTCCATTGAGCATCAACGATCATGGCAAAGCGATCTTCGAAAGACAAGTCATTCATTTTGGGTTGCTGAAGCTGTAACGTAAAGTTATCTGCCATGCCGTTGAGCCTCAAAGTGGCGAGTTTTTCGATGGTTTGTTGGTTGAGCATCGTTATTTTTCCTTTCCTGTTTATCGTGTTTTAGTTGTAGTAGCCCTTGCCCCGTATATTGGAATGAACGATAGGAGCTTTTGGCGGAAGATGGTTTAATGGATCGATGAAACCTTTTTTCTGGTCGAGCTTTGTTTTGAGGATCGACTCGATACTTTTATAACTGTAACCTTTGATATGCAGAGCCAGGATACAGGCGGCTTCTAAACGTTCTGAAGAATAAAGCCTTCCAAGCCGGATGATCCCCAGGCAGGAGCGGAATCCTTGTTCGGGATGGGGTTTGTTTTCGAGGATGTGGCGGACTATTTTCTCCGTGTTGGGGCCGTTCTTGCCTGCCCAGGCCATGATTCTGGAAGGCGTCCATTCCAGATAACGCTGATGCGACTGAGGCATGTGTTCCGTTAGCGTCGTATACTTCCATGGATCATAACTTCTTTGATGAAGAACTACCCGACGGTTTTTGGAAAAAATCTCCACGACGTTTAACGTCAAACGAACATCGACGCGTTCTCTAACTAATTGATAGGGAACGCTGTAATAATGATGATCCACCTCAATATGGTAATCAACGTTGACCCTGGCCGTTTTCCATTCTGCGTATTCATAAGGCGTTGCCGGAAACGGCTTTAATGCCGGCTTGTCGATGGTTTCAAAAAGGCTTCTCCGCGAACCTTCCATCTTCTGGAAGCTGCGGTTATTTAACTCGGTCAGTTTTTCGGCAACAGCCTGGTTTAACTCATGAAGACCGAAGAAGGTATGATTCCTGAGAGCGGCTATTATCCACCGTTCGGCCACCCCGACGGCCGATTCCACTTTGGCTTTATCTCTTGGCTTTCGGACACGGGCCGGAATCACCACCGCACCATAATATTTTATCAGGTCATGGTATGTGGGATTAATCTCCGGTTCATACCGGCATGGTTTGGTAACACCCGCTTTTAAATTATCCGGAACCACTATCTCCGGAACGCCTCCGAAGAAGGCAAAAGCTTTCACATGAGCGTCGATCCAGGAAGGTAAATCCTGTTTGTGGCTTGCCCAGACAAAGGTATAACTGCTGGCGCCAAGGGTGGCTACAAACAGATAAGCTTCCTGAACCCGTCCCGTCATTGGATCGGTAAACGGGATCGTCTGACCGGCATAATCGACAAAAAGCTTTTCCCCGGCCCGGTAGGTTTGCCGTAACGTCACATCCCGTTTCTTGGCCCATTGATGATAGCGATCACAGAAATAACTATACTGATAACCATCGGGATTGCTCTGTTTATATTCCAGCCACAGTTGCTGAAGGGTGACACCCTTATGGCTCAGTTCCTTACAAATTGCTTCCATATTAGGAATCTTGCCCTGATGGCAGACGCCTTCCCTGGAAGGAAAAAGGATGTGCTGTAACTTTGCATCATCCATATCCTCAGGCAACGGCCAGCTCAGGCCTGCTTGTTTTGCCCGCCGTAAGTAATCCGTAATGGTGCTTCGGGCAATATTACAACTGACAGCAATTTGTTTCTTGGATAAATGGTGCTCCCATTTTAATCGTAAAATCTCTCTAATTGTTCGCATGGATAACCTCGCTGCTGCCATTACTGCCTCCAGACTTTTTGTCTGAAGCTCTAATGGCTTTCTTGTGAATTATCCAGCGTCACAAAACTCTTCTCAAGGGGTGGCGAAATGGACCGGAATTAGGTGGCGACTTCCTCCGGAATTGGGTGGCGGATTGCAGCGGAATTAGGTGGCGACATCAAATGGAATACGCATCCAAGATTGCATTCTCCACAAAATGTTTAATTTGACAATAAATGGAGTTTTTTTAAATATGGGATTTCTTTTATATCTGCTATCGAAAATTGCAGATAGTGTCAAGAATCTTCACAGAGATTCAGTATTTTTCAAACATCACCAGAGATCACGAAAAATCATGCCAAAGGGTAGCAATAGGGGAAAATGGATTTAAGCTTTATTACATAAGTCCTTGATTTCTTTTGGCTGGGGAACAAGGATTCGAACCTTGATTGACGGAGTCAGAGAGTGTTAATATCGAATAATATAAAGAAACATAAAGAGATATTTTGAACGGTTCAAAGGGAAGATACCGAAACCTGCGGTCCTTCACACAACCGCCTGGATCAATAAACCGGCGTCACCAAATAGCGATCCGGCGCTACACTAAATTCTTTATTGAAGTGCCTCATTTTCATTGACAAGTTCCGTCTTTATCTTTTCCCGTCTTTTTTCTATCTTTCCTGTGTTATATCATGTTGATACAAAGCAAGTCAATAATATCAATTCCTTGCGAATAGGTTAGCAATAGGTTAAACATGCAAAGAAAAAGGGGTTAAGCTGTTTGCCTAAACCCCTTGATTTTATTGGTAGCGGGGATAGGATTTGAACCTATGACCTTTGGGTTATGAGCCCAACGAGCTACCAAGCTGCTCCACCCCGCGATAAGACATATTTGAACGGATGACTTTAGACCATTATCTCCTATGTTTGTCAAGGAGTTATTTGGCCGTTTCGTGCCCTACACCTAGAAGATAAAGACTGCAGCGGCAACGACGGTTGTAAACCAATTGTTTTTAACAATGGTCGATTGCGTATTATTACGCGTGCTGACAATCTTGCCGCTGATTTTGAATATTTCTTTTTTCTCGTCCCAGCTTTCATCAATATTAAAGTCGATGCCCAGTGTCGAAGCCAGCATTGCGGCAGCCAAATCTTCCGCATAATCGCCTGTCTCTTTTTCCGTTCTGCCAAAGGCGTGATGCTCACTGATATAACCGTAGGCTTTTTTATCCGCAGGAATGGCTAACCCCACGGACGAAGCAAGCAGCCGGCGAGGCTCGTTGCTGCAGCAACGGCTCATCACACAATACGTGATCGCTCCGGGTTGCAGCTCTTTGACGCCTTGTCCTTTGGAAATAACTTTGCAGCCGGGCGGTAAAATGCTTGATACCTGCACCAGGTTGCACTTTTCTATACCGGCGTCGCGCAGGGCCAACTCAAATGAATGCAGTTCTTCTTTGTGAGTGCCGACGCCTTTGGTGAAAAACAATTTTTTGGGAACAGTGGGATTCAATTTTTTATCTCCATGGTAAAATAATTAAGTCATGCGCACATCTATTTTGTCATATAACCCATTAAACGATAGATCAGTTTAGCCGCCATGAAATCCGGCGCAACGACACCAGGCAGAGGGGCTAATTCGACCACATCAAACCCGCGGATATGGCATTGGCGCGCAACCAAACGCAGCAGTTGCAAAACATCACGCCAGTAGAGACCACCCGGCTCTGGTGTTCCGGTTGCGGCCATGATCGACGGGTCGAAAACATCCAGATCAATCGTGATATAAACATCACCCCGCATGGTCTTAGCGACGGTTTCGGCCCAGTTTTTATTTTCAAAAACATAATCCGCCGAATAAGATTTGACCTTGCTTTGGGGTAGGTAATCCCCTTCTTCCTTACTCATGCTGCGAATACCCACCTGAACCAGATCGCAAAACTCAACCACCTGTCGGCCCACGCAGGCGTGATTATAGGGCGTGCCCTGATAGCTGTCGCGCAAATCGGCGTGAGCATCCAGTTGCAGGACGGTTAATTTCGGATATTTTTCGGCGACAGCCTGCACGGCGCCCAGCGTAATGCTGTGCTCGCCGCCCAGCATGACCGGAATCTTGTCTAATGCGACAATGCGGCTGATTTTTTTGCGCACGGCGCTGATCATATGCTTCGGCCCGCGGGCGTCCACAGCCACCGGCAACATGGTATGAATACCCGCCAGATAAGTTTCTTTTTTAAGCTCTTCGTCGTAGAGTTCCATATTGGTGGACGCTTCGATGATGGCGGCCGGTCCCCGGCGGCTGCCGGGCTGATACGTTGACGTCAGATCGTAGGGAACGGGAACGACGACAAATTGAGCGTCACGCCGTGAACATTCGGGATATATTCCACCAAAATTCATGATTGCTTTCCTTCTTCACTAAAACTGCTGCATAATCAGCCGTTTTCTACATAATGGGAAAACACCTTAAAGACTTTCCCTAAAGACACAAAATGTTCCTTTTTTCAAAAGAGGGGGTTTCCTAGCATAAAGAAAGAGATATGTCCAGTTTTTCATCCAGAAAAGCGACGGAAGATGAATAGAGCCGGGAAATTACCGGGGCGGATAATAACGCATAAAGAATTTTCTGTTTTCGTAGTAGAGAAATGAGTAGTGCCTGACCCAGTCGCCTAAAGTAACAAAGGTTTTCTTCTTGCCTTCCACATCAAAATAACGCAACACGGGCTTATGACAATGCCCCAGAATCAGGGCATCATAATCTTCACGCAACTTTGCGGTCGCAAAGGAAAGCATCTTTTCAAGCAGAAAATCACTATTATCCGTATTGATCTGTTTACTCGCATTCGATGTCATGCCGGCCAAGGCCCAGCGCACAGAGGCGGGAATAAGGCGCTGGACATGGTAGAAAAGACGGCTGCGCAGAATTTTGCGGAACATCATGTAAATGCGGTTAGAATCATCCGCCGTATCACCGTGGGAAACCAGCACCCGCAATTTATCCAATTTGATGGCAGCCCATTCCTCAAACACTTCCATGCCCAACACGTCCTGGAAATATTCTTTCATGAAAAAATCATGATTCCCTTCGCACAAATGGATGCGAACACCGGTTTTCTGCAACGCCACCAATTTACGGATCACCAACTGGAATTCGGGATGGATATTTTCCTTCCTGCAAAACCAGAAATCAAAAAAATCGCCAAGAATATAGAGATCATCAATCGGAGTTTTTTCACATCCCAATTCCTGAGCATCGACAAGCGATCTTACCTTACCTTCCTGGAGATCGGTCAGGAATTGGATAAACTGAACATACCGCTCATCCGAAGAGCGCTTCAAATGGGCATCGGATATAAAAACAGCTCTCATGCTTTCATTCTCTTCCGGTTAAAATGCGGTTGTTCTTTAGCAGACAGCCGCATGGGAACCATGGTTTATTTTATTTGATCTGTCAAATAGAAATCATGAATTGATTCTTGTTTTGTCCGGTGTTTTTTGCTAGTTTTGCCACACCGCATTCAAACAGGCGAAAAAATAAATAAAGTGCAGGACAAAAATATGAGCAATAATCGAGCGACTATCCAACGCGCCAAAGAAGTTCTGAAAATAGAAGCGCAAAGTATTTTGAGTCTGGTGGATAAAATTAATGGGACTTTTACCCGCGCGGTCGATTTGATCTTTCAATGCAAGGGACGGGTCATTATCACGGGCATCGGCAAATCCGGCTTAATCGGGCGAAAAATCGTCGCCACACTGACAAGCACGGGAACGCAGGCGCTCTTTCTGCATCCGGTAGAAGGCATTCACGGTGATTTGGGCATTGTGACCAAGACAGATATACTGCTTGCCATCTCCAACAGCGGCGAAACACGGGAACTCATGCCGATCATCGGTTCGGTCAAGCACATTGGAGCGCCCATCATCTCCTTTACCGGCGTGCTCTCTTCAACACTGGCCAAAAACAGCGATATCGTCATTGACGTATCCGTGGAAAAAGAAGCATGCCCTTTCGGTCTGGCGCCGACATCCAGTTCCACCGCGGCACTGGCCATGGGAGACGCCCTGGCCATCGCGCTGATTTATAAACGGAAATTCCGGGAAAAGGATTTTTACAAGTTTCATCCCGGCGGCTCTCTGGGGGTTCGGCTTAAAGCAACGGTCAGCGACGCCATGATTGTGGGGGATAAAATTCCACGCGTGTTCAGCAAAGCAGGCGTCCGGCAGGCCATTTCGGAAATCGACAACAAAAATGTCGGCTTTGTTCTGATTACGGACAGAAAAAACAACCTGCTGGGCATCCTGACGGACGGTGATGTGCGACGGATGATCAGCAGGGGCATATCTTTTGAAGGACGGACCATCGACGACGTTATGACGGCCAATCCCAAGACCATTGACGAAAAAGCGTCGCTGGCGGAGACGGTGGAGTTTATGCAGAAAAAGGAAATCACCTCTCTGGCTGTGGTGAACGAAAAGAAAAAATTAAAAGGCTATGTCCATCTGCATGACATCTTTGGCCGGGGCGGCTCGGTGAATATTTCCCTGACTTACTAACAGCAAGGTATTGATATGGCTCTTTATGAATTTGAAGGTAAAAAACCGCAGATCCCGTCCGATTCTTTTGTTCATCCGAGCGCTGTTGTGATTGGCGATGTTCGCATCGGGCATGAATGTCTGATCGCGCCCGGTGTCTCCATCCGCGCAGACTTCGGTCCGGTGATCATCGGCGACCGTTCCAGCATTCAGGACAACGCAGTCATTCACGTCTATCCAGGCTCACAGTCCATTATCGGGGATGACGTCACCGTGGCGCACGGCGTAATCCTGCATGACGTCCACATCCATTCCCGGTGCATGATCGGCATCGGCGCCATTGTCCTTTTTAATGTCGTCTGCGAAGAAGATGTTTTTGTTTCAGTAGGCTCGCTGGTTCCCAAAGGCACGCATATTCCCGCCGGCAAAATTGTCGCGGGAAACCCCGCTAAAATCACCCGCGACGTTACCGATAAGGATAAAGCAACCGCCAAAGACGGCATTGAAGCCTATCGGTATCTTTGCCGGCAATACCTGGCCACGATGAAGACGATCCTGTAAAAAAACAGGGAAAGCAATCTTACTTACCAAGACCAATAGTCTATTTCTTAAAAAACCTATTTTATCCCATAGGGATAATAGGTTTATAGAAATACATATCCGAAAACAATCTACGACCCCGTCGGGGTCGCACGTATGTTGACACAATGAGTTATAGACGTGAAACCCCTTCGGGGTTTATAAACCTTACCCAAGCGGTTTCATTATATACTGGACTGTGCCGTCCTGAATGACACAGGCCCTTGCCGCTCCCGGGTAGTCGCGCTCGAGGATCGCGAGAACCTTCTGCCAGGACTTTACCACCACCACATCATCAATATGGCCAAACCAGTCCAGGCAGGTCGGTGTGGGGTGAGGATTCAGGACGATCAGTTTCTTCATGAATGATGAAACAAAGCCTTTTGGCCGGCAGCTGAAGTGCCGTCCCCCATAACCTGTGCCCCAGGACCTGAAGACATAGTGGGACACCTGCCCTTCCGGTGCATCCGAGATAAGAACCCCCGTTCCTCCGGCACCCGGCTTCAGCACCATCATGGCCAATAACAAGGCTATGGCGGATTCGTTGGCTTTTCCGTAGGCATTGGAAACGGCGATGTCGTAACCGCCTGAAAAAGGTATGCCGTAATGTTCCTTTCCTTCCTGCGCTCCAAGGGAGTGCGTGGCGCGAAACGATCCGGCATAAAGGCCCGTGATCTCCCCACGCCTGTTAACAAGGCAATCGACCTTGAAATTGAGGCCCGCCAGATCGCCTGCGGCATCACACTCTTCCCGCATGATGTTATTGTCAAAGTTAGCCAGACCGGTCCGCGACTGGTCTCGGTAATACTGGTTGTGGAACTGATTGATCGATTCTATGCCGGCAACGCCCGGCAGGATTATTTTGGCTCCGCCGCCGAACCCTGCATGAACATGGGCGGTGATGCAGCCGATGCCGATCTTCAGATCGCAGTCCATAAATCCTTTGTTGAGCCAGAGTTCCATCCCTTTGGGCGTTCTGCCAACTCTCACCGTATTCTGAAAGGCGTCATGATTATATACCGCATAGTTTTCGACGATCCTGTCGCCTAATTTTTTCCTGGCGGCAATCATATCGTACGTGCCGTGGCTGCCCAGAGCCCAGAGAAAACGGATCTGGTCTTTCTTCATCCCGGCGCGGTGAAGCGCTTCGAGGACATGGCGCGCCACAGCCTTTACCGGTGTCGGTCTGGTCATGTCGTCAAAGACGATGACGGCCTCTTTCTTTCCCCTAGCCAATTCCTCAAGAGCGGGACCGTCTACCGGATTATTGATCCGTTCCCCGATCTGTTCCGGGGCGAGACCCGGTTTCTCGAAGCCCGGGGACGTGAGGTTGTCTACCTCCCATGCATCCGGGAAAGAAAGCTCACTCTCTTCATTATCATACCAGAGCCGCGATGGTACCTTGATAGTTTTCATTTGTTTTCCTCCTAAATGACAAGACTTGCCAAGTTTTCCATATTGCCTTTCATCATCTCTCCTGGAACCAAATATTAACATGTTAAAAAGGGTTCAGCACCCAGAGGGGTTGCTCGCCTCTCAAGGCCCGCCCCATATTGTCCAAGGCCATGTTGATGATACGGACGGCCGACTCCAGGGTGGAACCGGCAAGATGGGGAGTAAGGATGACATTCTCCAGGCCAAAAAGGGGATGATTCCTGGGCGGTGGCTCTTGACTGAAGACGTCCACGGCTGCAGCAGCCAGCTTTTTGCTGCGAAGAGCCTCTGCCAGTGCCGCTTCATCCACCAGCGGCCCTCGGCCGACGTTGATGAGCACAGCCGTAGGTTTCATCAGTGCCAACATCGAAGCGCCGATTATCCCCTCGGTCTCCCGGGTGAGGGGCAGGTGCAGGCTCACCACGTCAGCAGTCTTCAATATCTCCTCGAGTGGAGCATAGGTGGCATGATATCTCTTTTCGTCCTCTGCGCTCATCCGTACGATGTCGTAATAGAGCAGACGGACCCCAAAGGGTACAATGCGCTCCGCCACGGCCCTGGCAGTCCGGCCCATACCCAGAAGCCCGTATATCTTGCCGTTGATCTCGAACACCCCTATTTCCCGCCTCCGATCGAAGAGCCATTCTCCCTCATGGGTCTTGGTATTGAAAAGGGGAAGATTTTTGAGACAGGCCAGGGCCAGCATCACCGTGTGCTCGGCCACGCCGATGTCGTTGGCCCCCGGCGTGTTGGCCACGGGTATACCGAATTCTTTGCAGGCATCTATGTCAATATGATTGTAGCCTACGCTGGGCTGCTGGATGAGCTTGAGCCTCCCGGCCGCCTTCACAATGAGACGGGTGATCGGGGTAGCGCCGGTATAGTCCCCCAGCAGGAGATCCGTATCTGTCACCTCGACCATCAGCCTGTCCTCCGGAAGTCTGTGAGCGTCTACGATAGAATACACCAGTCCGGGGACCCTGGCCTCGATCCCATCTTTAAAAAAGGCGCCGGGCACTGGGGCGGTATTGAGTATCTTCATATGTCCTCCCTGATAGGTTCAAACGCAGTTATTGAATTGTTAATTGAACAGCTCCTTTGAGATTTATTTGCAGATAGGTCAGAAAACCGAAACATATGCATCGTGATCCAGTTCTTCAATCGATATGCTCGGTTTGCAGGCGGTCGAGCTGCGAATCGAGATACCGATCAAATTCATCGGGAGAGTGAATAAGCCAGGAAGGCAATTTTGTCGCCAGTTTCACCCGGTCTCGATAGCCGTCCTGAAGGATTCGACCGATACAACGCTCGCTCTGCCCCTCGTGGTAGGGAAACGCCGTATCGATATAATTAACCCCGTGTTCAATGGCATAACGAACCCTCTGCCCGGCTTCTTCTTCATCAATGTTCACCATTTTGCCATCAATTACCGGCAAGCGCATGGCTCCAAACCCCAGAACAGATCCCTTCCAATCCAACTTACCGAACGAGCGATACTCCACGGCCATCTCCTGTGTCATAATGATATAGTGTCATCGATATCATAAATAGCTACTAAAATGGAATCATTATAACAGGAAGGGGTGTGCGACAAATTTATGGGTAGAGCAGTTTTTCACCCCTCTTTAGCAAAGAGGGGTTGGGGGAGATTTGCGGGAGTAG
>JAUYFM010000012.1 GCA_030690945.1 Smithellaceae bacterium
TTGCAGCTATGGATAACTCCTTGTACAGAACTGGCAAAAAAAATAAACTTGACGAATTTAGAAATTACGGATATTGAAAAGACCATGTAACGTAACAATATAAATAGGGAATTATGATTATGTTACGTATAGGTAGGTGTAAGTATATATTTGTTTTTTCCTTCAGCCTTCAGTCTATAGCCTACCCCCCTATTTTCACGTCTTTTCAAAGTGATGATAATCTTTTGGCTGCTCAAAATTGCCGCCCCAGTGCCAGCCGCGCTTGGTGAACTCCTGAACGACAGGATGGTTGACAGTGAACGTGCCCTTGTTTTGCGGCCGGTAGGTGGCTCCGGCAGGCGCGATGATGCCTGTGGGATAGATGACCGGATTCTGGACAGGATTGATGTCAATAGCGCGTCCGAAAGAATGCAACGATATTTTATTGGTTCCCTCGATCACTCGGAAATTGAAGCCCGAAGAATTGTTGTCGGTCATCGAATCGCCGTCTTCCCACCGATAGGCAACAATGGGGATGACTTTGCCTATCGGAAACTTTAATTTATCGATCAGATCAAATATTTCATAGAGGTCATCTTCAAGCCGGGCGTCCACAATAATCTGCCCCTGATGGCGCAGACCGTCAAAAGAAAAACAGGTGACATCGACTAAAGATAGTGCATCGATGACTTCCAGTGGTGCGGCGCTGCCTTCAATGGCTTCGGCAAAGCTCATGGCGCTGTCGATAATGATGATTTGTTGTTGGGGCATCAGTTAAACTCCATATCTAGCTTTAAAGCTATAATTTGTCATACCGGGCTTGATCCGGCATCCGTGCGCCTGATAATACTGGATTCCGTATCGCGCTTCGCTTGTACGGAATGACGAAATTGTAATTGCGACACAGTCTCTCCGCCGGAATGACGACCTTAATACTTAATGCCGGATTACTGAACCTGGCATCACCAGATTTTGATAATTTGTTTTAGTGTTTTTTCATCCGGCGACACTTCCTGATATATGTTCCGCACTGTATCGCAATTCAGATTTTCAAAATCTTTCAATAGCGGTGTAATGATCACGCCGGCCATGTCAATGGCCCCGGGTGAGACGAAAATTCTGTCTTCACTTTCGGTATAGTAGGCATCGGGACGGTGCTTCCGGCGCAAAAAGACCGTGAGACGCAGGCAACCTTTATCGTTATCGCAAAAGACATTCACCGGCGGTTCATCGTTTATGGTGAACACTTCCTGTGCGGATTTTAATAAATGAACGAATTGTTCTTTCAAAGCTTCCGTGTCTTCAGATGCCAGTACGACAACAGCGCGATCAAAACCTTTTCCTGCATAGATTTGAACAGTAGCGCCAACTTTAACCGGCGGCAGTTCGTTCAACTCCTTCAGGAAGGGAAGGGTATCCGACGGAATCATCTGAAAATGCAAATGATCGGGCGCGGAGGCGCCGCAGGCCGGGCCATTATATAAAACCGTATAATCCGGCGAAGCGTCTGTGGCTAGTTGTAAAAGCCAACGAAGAGATGATGTAATTTCCTGTGGCTGGTGTTTAAGAGTCGCAACGGTAAAATGCCTGTCGAAAATCGGCGCGGGATTGCAAAGAATCAGGTAGCGATTGCGGTATAAAATGCCATGTTGGCCGGGCGGTAAATTCCCCCGGCATAAAAAGCAGGGTCTTTTTTTGATGGATTCTGCATCCACCGCTGCGCCGCTGCTGAGAGCGCGGGCGGGATTGAATTGCAAGGTCACATCATACCTTCCGCATGATAGCTGCCTTGTCCGGATGGATTCCAAGTTCCGGCAGGCTTCGGCTAACGCAGGCCAGCTTTTCTTTTGCGATTCATATAGATCGAGGCAAAGGGAGGAAAGAGTTATTATTTTCCTGCCGGGGTATTCGGCGTAAATTAGACCCGGCGATGAAATGACTTCCGTAGGGAACGCTCGCGAGCGTTCCCTACAATTCATCAGTTGTCTCGCTTTAATTTCCATCGTTCGCAGCTTATCCTTGTAATAGTCGTTACGGTTTTGTTTTTCGATGGAAAGCCCCGCGTCGGTGTTATCCGTCCAGCGGCGGCATAGATAAAGGCTTTCATAGATTCGACCGATGCGGTATTCGCGCGATATTCTCAACGCCACTGCATAATCTTCACCGTAGCTCACATTAGGAAAACCGAATTGGCGGATAACGGACGTATCAAAGGCGCGGGGCGCTCCCATGCCGTTGACGCGCAGGAAATTATTGTGGCCGTTTTTGGGCGTCCATTCGCGGTGATCAATGAGCCCTGGAGGAATCATTTTCAGGCGTTCATTAACCAGTGTATAAGAACCCACGACCATCGCATATTGTCCCCGTCGTAAGGTGGTGACGATTTTTTGAAGTGTCTGCGGCGAGCTGTAAAGATCGTCGGAGTCCAGTTGAATGATATATCGACCGCAATGTGGCGAATAAATTGCTTCATTCCAGCAGCCGCCGATGCCGAGATCACGCCTGGAAGGGATAATATGTTGAATATGGGGATACTTTGCGGCAAATCTTTTCAAAATGTTTGTGGTACCGTCCGTGGAATGATTATCCACAACCAGGATGTTGAAGGGAAATTCCGTCTGCTGTCCCAAAGCGCTCGTCAGCGCGTCGGTAATGGTTTTTTTACGGTTGAGCACGGGAATGACGATACTGGCCTTCCACTGGAAGGCCTCCGGCTCTTTATCAGCCCTTTTTGTACGCGCAGGTAAGTGCGCTCCGATTTGCTTCAGATAGTTTGTTGCAATCTTCTCCATCTTTTGCTGACGGACGAAATTTTCTTTTGCAACATAGGCAAATTGCTCCTCTGTTTGCCTGCCTGATGATTTTGCCGGTTTAATCTTTTTTGCGCATACCGTGTATAAAAACTCCGGCACGTGAATCAAGGCATGATCGATGGAAATTTTCAGACGCAGATCATACAGAGCGGTGGATGCGTCATGGGGTGGCACGCCGTATTTTTGCAAAATAGTTTTAATGGCTGCCGCAGAGATTATAAAAAAATGGCCGAAGCTGAAATCATCGCGAATCGAGCCTTCCTGATGGTCGTTCAACGGGTGCGCGCTGATGCCGTCTCTGTCGCGGCGAAGGAAATCCGAATAAATCATCCCCGCCCCGGTATCGCGGGCGATGGCCAAGAGTCTTCGCAATGAATGTTGATCGCACGAGACGTCTGTTGTCGAATCCACCGCCAGTAAATAATCAGACGATATTTTACTGAAGAACGAAGAAGGCCGGCCGACGGATTTGCCCGTGTCCGCTCCGACGGGCCAGGCGTTTGCCGCCTGTTTTTCATCCGTTGCGCTCCAGAGTAAAAAACGTCCTAATTTGTAAACCGAAGGTTTCATGGATACTCGCGCCGGGGAGCCGTTAAAAATTAGACATCATCAGATTAAAAGCTTTTTCCGCCGTATCGCGGGACAGTTTAGTCAGCGCTCTCTTTCGGGTTGCGGGCAGCAGATTAATGTCGTCTTGCAGCTCGTAATCGACTGTTGCGGTGACATTTCGGGAAGACCAGAGCGTTTTGCCAGTGTCCTTTTCACGGAAGCTGGACTCCAGGGTAACGGCCATTCTTTCTTCGGCGGCCAGGATGCTTTTCCGGTAGGAAAGCGCCGTGGTGTTGAGACTGAGGACATTGCCGCTGATGATCGCGTCCGCCTGTTCGATAGTCGATACGGCTTTAAAGCGACTGTTCTGGATGATCTGATCAATGAACGCTGTCCGTATGAAATTTTCTACTTCCGCCTGAGCGGTTTTGTTGCCGAAAGGCTCAACATAAACAGTTTTTATGCGGCGGTCGATGTGTTCGCCTTGCGGCGCGAAGGCGTAACCACACCCAAAGACCGCATAGACGAGCGCGAACAGCAAGCCAAATTTAATTCTGGAAAACGAGTTTTGTTTTTTCATAAAATTAACCATAGTTATTGAGTAACGACAATATTCACCAGCTTTTTGGGAACGTAAATGATTTTCAGGATTCTTGCTCCCTTAAGCATCGCTACGATTTTTTCATCTGCCTGCGCGTCGGCTTTAATTTTCTCAGCATCTTCATCAATGGGAACCGTCATCCGGCTCCTGAGCTTGCCATTGATCTGAATGACGATGGTCATTTCTTCTTCGCTGGCAATCGCCGGATCAAAGTCAGGCCAGGGCGCAGCGGCCACGGATGTCGTATGGCCCAGCCTCTGCCAGAGTTCTTCGGTCATATGCGGGACAATGGGCGCAAGCAGCAGAACCGCCGCTTCCAGCGCTTCGCGGATTACCGTCAGTGCGGTTTTATCTTCCCGGCCGGGATGTTTCACCGCGTACAGGGTGTTGACCAGTTCCATCACTGCGCTGATCGCCGTGTTGAAGTGGAAGCGGTCTTCAATGTCGGATGTGACCTTGCGGATGGACTGATGCGTCTTTCGCCTCAGTCCCTTGAGATCGCCTTCCAGAGCCATGTTTCCTGATGCAGGCGCAACCGTTTTGATGTCCTCCAGATATTCGTCAAAGATGCGCCATAAGCGGCTGAGAAACCGAAACGATCCTTCCACGCCTTGTTCGCTCCATTCGAGGTCTTTTTCCGGCGGCGCGGTAAACAGGCAGAAGATACGCGCTGTGTCCGCGCCGTAGGTTTTGACCAGATAATCCGGATCGATCACGTTCTTGAGTGATTTGGACATTTTTTCCGTCTTGCCGATCATAACGTCCTGACCGCAGATGTGGCATTTGCCGCCGGCTGCCTGCTCGGGGAAAAGATAACCATGTTCGGGGCACTTCATCGTTTCCTTGCAGACCATGCCCTGTGTCAGCAGATTGGTGAAAGGCTCATCCACGCCGAGTACGCCAAAGTCGCGCAGCATCTTGGTGTAGAACCTCGAGTAGAGCAAATGCAGAATGGCGTGCTCGATTCCGCCGATATACTGATCCACCGGCATCCAGTAATCGAGCTTCTTGCGATCCAGACCGGGCGCTACGTCGTAATCCGGACTGCAATAGCGATCGAAATACCAGGACGATTCAACAAACGTGTCCATCGTGTCGGTTTCACGTGCCGCCTTGCCGCCGCATTTGGGACAGGTCGTATCGACAAATTCTTTGAGAGCCGCGAGCGGCGAACCGCCCTCCGGGCTGAATACAACATTCTCGGGCAGGACAACAGGCAGATCTTCTTCTTTGACGGGGACGATGCCGCATTTGTCGCAATGGATCATCGGTATCGGCGCGCCCCAGTAGCGCTGGCGCGAGATGCCCCAGTCGCGCAGTCGGTATTGAATCGTGCGTTTGCCTTTTCCTTCGGCCGTAAGGAAATCGGAGATGGCCTCCAGAACTTTCGTGTTTTCCATGCCGTTGAACTGGCCGGAGTTGACCAGGATGCCTTCATCCACGTAGGCTTCGGTCATTGTTGCCGGATCAAGCGTTTTGTCTTTTGGTGAAATGACGACAATCAGCGGCAGGTTGAACTTTTTGGCGAATTCAAAGTCGCGCTGATCGTGCGTGGGGACGGCCATGACACAGCCGGTGCCGTAATCGGCCAGCACAAAATTGGCGGCATAGATCGGCATCTCCCGGCCGGTAAGCGGGTTAATACAGTAAGAGTCCAGAAAGAGACCTTCCTTTTCGTAATATTCGGATGTCCGCATCAGTTTGTCCTGCTTTTTGACTTTTGCCACAAACTGCCGGACATTGCCCTCGCAGGGCTTCCCTTTGGCCAGTTGCATGACCAGCGGATGTTCGGCGGCCACCAGCATGAAGGTCGCGCCGAAGAGCGTGTCCTGACGGGTGGTGAAAACCTTGATCGCGCCCGAGGCACCGACCATGGGGAAATCCACCTCGCAGCCGTAGCTTTTGCCGATCCAGTTCTTCTGCATCGTCATGACGCGTTCCGGCCAGCCGGGCAGTTTGTCGCAGTAGTCCAGCAACTCTTCGATATAGGCCGTGATTTTAAAGAACCACTGATCCAGGACTTTTTCGGTTACTTCCGTGCTGCAACGCCAGCACAGGCCGCCTTCGACCTGTTCGTTGGCCAGCACCGTATCGCACTTGCTGCAAAAGTTGACGGTGGAGCGTTTTTTATAGGCCAGGCCTTTTTCAAACATCCAGATAAAAAAGAGCTGTTCCCAACGGTAGTATTTCGGTTCGCAGGTGGCCAGTTCCCGATCCCAGTCGTAGCTGAAGCCCATACGCTTGAGCTGTTTACGCATGTGGTTGATATTTTCATGGGTCCATTTGGCCGGATGAATTTTGTGTTCGATGGCGGCGTTTTCCGCGGGCATGCCGAAGGCGTCCCAGCCGATGGGATGCAGGACGTTGAAACCTTTCATGCGCTTATAGCGGGCGACGACATCGCCGATTGTGTAATTACGGACATGGCCGATATGGATTTTGCCGGATGGGTAGGGGAACATTTCCAGTAGATAGTATTTTTTCTTTTGCGGGTCTTCGGTGACTTTAAAGGCTTTTTCGTCTTCCCATTTTTTTTGCCATTTTTCTTCGATGGCGATTGGTTCGTACTTCATAGGTATGGTATGCTCCCAAATGGTAATAATCGCTGATTTGTCTAACATATCGGCGAGGTGCTTGCAATGCCTTTGTGGAGGATGGGTGTGCGACAAATTTATGGGTAGAGCAGATTGTAGGGTGGAACAAGCGGAGCGGTTCCACATTGGTTTATTCAATTTCTATTTTTATCAGTTCTTCCAGTTCGCGTGATCCCCAGTCGGGAGCGTAAAGACCATCCTTGACAGCCCGTCGGAAGGAGGAATAAGGCCATTCGCTGACATTTTTTGTATATCCATGCTTCACGGGATTGTAGTGAATATAATCCATATGCCGTCGCCAATCTTCCTCATTCCTGATCAAATGTTCCCAAAAGCGCCGCTGCCAGAATGCTTTTTCGTGACGATAATTGATTGGCGCAGCAATGCCTGTCGACACATAATGCTTAATCAAACGCCAGCGTATAGAAAAATCATGGTCATTCAGCGGTAAACGCCATAGGCAATGAAGATGGTCAGGCAACACGACAATGGCGTCAATGGTAAAAGGTCGGGTTGTCCGCACATGGCGAAAGGCCGACCGCAGTCTTTCCAGAACATCAGGATGGTTCAGTATGCCTTGTCGCCCATGTGTTACTACCGTGAAAAAATAACAGCCACCGGGCCGATATACGCGTCGGTAATTCCCCATGTTTATTTTCCCGAGGATTTATTGGTGGATGCGCTTCGCTTCATCCACCCTACACCTGACTCTTCACTCCTAACGCTTGAGTGGTTTCATTAAACAATGCATCAACTTGGCCTTGATGAAAGTTTATTCATACAATCCCTGGCCAGTTCGTTTAGAACCGGCAGGGTTCCTGCGTTGGAGGTGGCTGTTACTAAATTCTTAATGCCGGTGGGAATGTGGTCGAGAAAATCCGGCTTGTTTTTTTTGATTCCCAGAAAACCGTAGGCGCCCAGGGCCTGCATCAGGCGTTGGGCGGCGCCTTCCCAGAAATAATCGGTGAATTGATCCAGGCTGTAATTCGGCTGCATAATCCGGTAATAAAATGCAATCAGCTCGTTTCTTTCATCGTTGCTGAACGTCACATAGGGATCGCAGATCAGCGACCCCAGATCGTAAAACAGGTTGCCCAGCCTCATCCCCTGAAAATCAATGAAAACAGGCCGGTCATTTTTAATCATAATATTCTGGGACTGAAAATCCCGATGGATCAGGCACGGTTGATTTTTTTGCAGACGGCCGATCAGCCCGTCTGATTCTTCTGTCCAGTCGCGCATCAAGGCATCGGACAAATCCAACCTACAGACCGTCTCAACAAAATTTTCCTTGAAGTAGTTGTGCTCCCACACGTAGAGAGACCGGTCATATCCTTTAGTCAGTTTCAAATGAGCCGGCAAGTCGGCCGGTAGAATGCGATGCAGCCGTTGTATTTCCGAAAGCGCCCTTAAGTAATAGTGACGCCTTTTGTACCAGGGAAGGGTGCGGAGCGAATACAAATCAATGTCACCCAGGTCTTCGAGCAATAGAAAACGCTGCCGGTAATCATAGGCAATGATGACCGGTACCGGTATGCCGATTTCGGTCATAAAGCGGTTGATTTCCGCCCAGTAGGCGTTTTCCTCGACATCGGTTCCGTATTGCATGAAAATGAAGGTTGGATCATGAGGCAGGCGTACCCGATAAAAATTGCGGTCGGAGCCGCCCTTTTTAATAGGATCATATTGAAAGTCCACCACACTCAGATGATCATTTAAGAATTTTCGTATTTCTTTGTTCATAAGTTTTGTTGACACAATTTATTGTATTCTTCAATCGTCCCGAGATCGTACCAGAAACCTTCGTCAATAACAATCCCTCCGATGGAGCGGGGATTTTCCCTGATACTTTCGATCAGCGGTAAAACAATCGATTCTATTTTACCCGCCGTGAGCTGCTGTAAAAACGATATTTCCACAATGTAAATACCTGCAAAAAGACAGCTCTGAGCGCCGGGGTTATGCAGAGCATTTCTCATATCGCAGATAAAGCCCGCGGTGTCAATATTGACGTTGGTGAGCGGTCCGTGGCTGCGCAGAGCCAGTGTTACCTGTGCCTTACCTTCAAAATGCCTGTCGATAATCGGCTCCAGAGGCAAATTGGTGATAATATCAGCGTTGTAAACAATCAGACGTTCGTCTTTTTCAATCAGGTCTTCGATATTTTTGATGCCGCCTGCGGTGTCCAAAAGCACCGGTTCATGCCGGAAAATGATCGGAAGGCCATGCCAGTTGCCGTCAGGAAATGCTTCGGAATATTTCTCGGCGCAGTGATGCGTATTAACAATAAACCTTTGCACGCCAATGGCCCGCAGATGCTCCATAGCATAAGTCATCATCGGTCTGCCGCCGATAGGCAAAAGCGGCTTGGGCATGTTTTCCGTGAGCGGTCGAAGCCTTGTCCCCAGACCCGCACCTAAAATAAAGGCAGTTTTGATTTCCCTGTTTTGCATATCGGTTTTTTTCTCTCCGCCGCCACTTGTTAACGCTTCAGGCGGACAATTGAGCAAGCCATTTGCCGGCGCTGACGATGGCTATATTATCCTGCTGCTGTTCGCGCCGGAGATTTTGAACCAGCTGCAGGGCAGACGCTCCGGGTAGTTTCTTTGCCATCATGCCCAGTGACGCTGAAGGTGAATTATCCGAGGTTTTCACTTCAATGAGATGCGTCGCCTTGCCTTTTTGGCTCAGTGAAAAGTCAACTTCTTTGCCGTCTTTGGTTTTAATATAATTCAGTTCAATATCCTCGCCGGCAAAATCCTGCAAATACTGAACATGTTTTAATAGACAGACCGCGCAGGTATTTTCCAGTTGGCGTCCTTCGCCACCCAGAACAAAGCCGCTGTCATAAAAATACAGTTTGGGTTCTTTCAATATTGCTCTGGCCACATTGGCATGAAAGGGACGCACGGTAAACACAATGCAAAGACTTTCCAGAATATCGATATATCGGCGCACCGTATTGGGCGCAATCTGCAAATCCTGCGCAATCGACGTATAAGAAAGAGGAGAGCCGACCCGAGAGCGCAACAGTTCCAGCAACAGCCGCATTGAACGCACTTCCTGCAGCCTGCCGAATTCCAGAATGTCCTCACGAATCAAGTCAGTGTAATATTGATTGCGCCAGCGGCTTGCTTCCGTATCCGAACCGGATAAAAAAGGCTCGGGAAAACCGCCCAACCTGTTCAGCAGTGCCAGGGCTTCATCAGGCTTTACGGAATCCTTAAGTTCACTCACGGAAATCGGATGAAGTCGCATGGGGAAGTAACGACCGGCCAGTGACTCGCCTGCCTGCCGGAAGGTATCGAGTCTGGCGCTGCCGGTAATCAGGATGGCCTGGTTTTTGGCACGGGTATCAAAAACACCTTTGATAAACTTTTTCCATTGAGGTTTTTTGTGGATTTCATCCAGGATGAGCAGGTCGCTTTTGACAGGCCATGATTGGTTGTTGATGATTGTGGCGTCGGCGATATTATCAAAGTTAAGATACTGCGGCGACTTGAATTCCGGCATAAGCGCACGGGCAAGCCAGGTTTTGCCTACCTGCCGCGGCCCTGTCAGAATGACCATTTTCTTTTGTAAATCTTTCTTTATCGGATTGTAAAGGTAACGGTTCATGGCCGACTATTTAGCAGGACTTTGCATAAAGGTCAAGACTATTATGCAAACCGTTGCACGATAGTCGGATTAATGTGCTTTTTGGCATATATTCACTTATTTTCCCAAGAAGTATGTTCTTTTGCAGCCCTCCATCTCAGGGTAACTGATTTCACCCCATTCCATGTATTGGGCACCAAAATATAGTATTATCTGATGTAGGTTCGTAAATTTATCCCTTCCGTATTGTTGCACACCATCTGGATATGTCGTAAGTAAATGGATAAGATATGTATGAGGTATTTCGGTTTTTAAAAACTCAAACTCAATAAAGTGATCCAATTTATCCAGTATATACCATGTGATTTCAGCCATTATGATAACGTCCGGTTTAAAATCTCTGTAGATAGAATAATCCAATAATATATGAAAATGGCCAGAAATTGTGGATGCGCAGCTTGTTCCACCTTTGGTTTGGACCGGAACGGTTAAAAACCGTTCCCGACGCCTTAAATCGTGAACCATTGAACCGTGAACCTTATTCCTTCAGCCTTCGGTCTTCAGCCTAATCCCCTATGACTTCTTTCCATACTCCGGATCAATCTTTACCAGTGCCGTAACAATGAATCCGGGGATCGTCGTGAACAATATCCAGTAGTAGAAATTGATATACCCCAGCTTCTCCTGAATCCAGCCGCTGGCCATCGCCGGCAGCATCATGCCCAGAGCCATGATGCCGGTGCCGATGGCGTAAAAAACGGTTTTGTATTCCCCCTGCGACACCATGATCATATACATCGTATAAGCGGTAAAACCAAATCCGTAGCCGAACTGCTCAATCGCCACGGCAGAGCCGATCAGCCACAGATTTTGAGGCAGCGCGTGCGATAGATACACAAAAATCACATCCGGCACGTGCATGATAATTACCATCGGCCAAAGCCAGAATTTCAAGCCGTTTTTGTAAATGACATAGCCGCCCAAAAGTCCGCCCAGCATGAGCGCCACAACGCCGATGGTGCCGTAGATCAAACCGACTTCGGTGGTGGAAAGCCCCAGGCCGCCTTTGGCGGGGGAATCGAGCAGAAAGGGCGCGACCATTTTCACCAACTGCGCTTCGGCAAAGCGGTAAAACAAAAAGAAGCAGATGATGATGACGATATCCTTGCGCCGGAAGAACAAGGTCAGAATGCGAAAATACTCGGCAACCGGACTTTTTCCTTTATCCAGCGGCGCGCTATGATCCGATTCAGGGTAGGGCAGGACGAAAAAATGATAAAGGCACAAAGCCAGGAAAACCGCCCCGGCGACTAAAAATGTAATCGACCAGGCGGAGGCGACCGGATAACCGTATTTTTGTAGAAGGCCTGCCAGAATCACCAGGCCGCCTTTGGAGGCGATGGTGGCCACGCGGTAAAAAACCGTGCGCACGCCGACAAACGCAGCCTGCTCGGGCGTATCGAGCCCCAGCATGTAAAAGCCGTCGGCGGCAATGTCATGCGTGGCGGAACTGAAAGCCATAATCCAGAACATCGCCAGGGTGTATCTGACAAAATCTGTTGTGGGCAAAGTCAGAGCCACACAGGAGAACGATCCGCCGATGGCCAGTTGCATGGCGATAATCCAGAAGCGCTTGGTGCGGAAAAGATCGACAAAGGGGCTCCAAAGCGGTTTGATTACCCAGGGAAGATAAAGCCAGCTGGTGTAAAGAGCGATTTGTGTGTTGGAGAGTCCCAAGTTTTTGTAAAGCACCACGCTGACGGTCATGGCGATCATGTAGGGAATGCCTTCAGCTATATAAATGGAAGGCACCCAGAGCCAGGGGTTGCGGGTTCTTTCCGCTATTTTTTCATTTAATGGGGACATGAAATTCCTTTAACTCGTTTTTACGCGCTTTCTCCAGTTCTTCGTTCTGGAACTGCGTCAATACAGCTTCCTCAAAATCGCGCCTGTGAAGTAGTGCGCTAAAATATTCTCGGCTTCGTGTGCTTGAACCGCCATAACCGCTGCACCGATCTGACACAGGCCCACGCCGTGCCCCCAGCCACCGCCGTCCAGGATAAAACGTAAAACCGTTCCGTCTGTATCCCGTTCGGTGGTGACGACAAATGCGCTGGAGAGTAAGTGCGTGGGCGAGAGCCAGCGGCGGATTTCCAGTTCCTTGCCGACAACCACTGTGCCGAGCGAGCCTTCGATTTTGAGACGATAGATTCTTCCGGACGGGCCGCGCGCCATAGGTTCAAGATTTTGCAGGATGCCGAAGTCGATACCGGATTTTGCCTTAAGAATTTCCTCCAGCTCTTTTCTGGCGTAGGCAACCTGCCAGCGATAGAAATTCAATGTTTCCAGATCAAACGCGGGCAATATCCGCCGCAGGATTTCCTGATCGTTTGTGTTGCAATAGGCGGCCGGTTTTGATCGCAGCCAGGCGGCCGCTTTTTCCTCCGAGGCGACCGGGGTCTGATTTTCCGCATGGTCGGTTCTGCCGGCAAGATAGGGGAAAGACACATCCTCCCAGGCCGTCGAAAAAACATCCGTCTGTCCGCCGCAGCATTTGTGGTAGCGCGCGTCGCAGATTCGACCGCCGCTTGTCAGGAATATTCCGCGCGTGGCGTCGATGGCCCGGGCGACATTTTCAGAGATGATTTTGGTGACGCCCTGATACCGCTGGCAGTGGTCGTCGGCACAGACGTCGAAACCCTGATGATCATTCACGTCCTGCCAGACCAGAATTTCATCTTTTTTTGATTGGGGCAGAGTCCGGAGGGATTCCTTTTTCGCCAGCATCGCCACAAGCCAACTGCGTGCTGTAACAGCCTGCGCTTTGAGAAAAGCCAGGGGGGCTCCTGCTGCCATTTCCGACGAGATCACCGAGGCGAGATATTCTTCGAGTGAGATGATATTGATGAGATTGAAGGTGGTCTCGCTGTGCCCCGACAGAAGCAGCGTGCCGCGAAAAGATTGCTCCTGGACTCTCTGCCAGTGAAAATTGATACCGATTTTTACATCCAGGACGGTAAAATAAATTGCGGTTGGCGCATCGGGTGTAAGGAAAATTTCGTTATGACGTATGATCTCCCCGCCGTCGGAAGCAGCAAGAATGATCTGCCCGTTTGCGGCGCGGACGGAAAGCTCGCCTGTAACAGCTCGGCCGTCCGGTAGAAAAAAAGAACCTGTGAGCTTCAGGCGGGCTTCGGGGGAATCTTGCAGCAGTGCTACTTTAATTTTCGGTTCGCAATTGATCATGCCTTCATCCGCGCGGTTTAAAAAGTTATTGGTTTTTTTAGAGGCAATAGAGTGATAAGTCAAGAAAGTTGTTGCCGCCCTGTATTCTTCTTTTTTCTGACAGTTGTTTCCGTCGAGTCACACATCCCTTTTTTGAAGTCACTATTAACCTGTGGAATCATCGGCAATGTTGAAGATATCGCTTGAATATTATTAATTTATCATGTATAAACGCGCGAAAAAGATCGGCGGATGGCTTATGGCATATATCTGGCCCATTGGAGGAGGGAAGGGCGGTTCCGGCAAGAGTTTTTTAACCAGTTCCTTAGGACGGCTATCGGCGGGACTGGGCAAGAGAACGCTGGTGATCGATCTTGATCTGGGGGCGGCCAATCTGCATACCCTGGTTGGTGTTCCTTATCCGAAAAAAGGGTTTTCCGATTTTATCCGCAAAAAAACTCTCCGACTGGAAGACACGGTCGTGGAGACGCCTTTTGAAAACCTCTTTCTGATCAGCGGCGCTCACGACAATTTTGATATCGCCAACCTGCCCTATGAACAGAAAATTAAAACACTCCGCGCCATTATGAAATTGGACTATGACAGCGTCCTGCTGGATTTGGGCGCCGGGACATCTTTCAACACGCTTGACTTTTTCCTGATCTCGCAACACGGCATTTTTATCACCACACCGGAACCAACATCCATTGAAAATGTTTATCGGCTGCTTCGCTCCATTTACTTCCGCCGGATTCGATACTGCTTCAATGTGACGGATTTCAAAGCGCTGGAGGACGAAGTGGTCATCAGATTCGGTAGTGGTTCCGTGAGCAAGCCTGAATGCATGATCAAAGTCATTGCGGATGTGTATCCGGAAAAACACGAGCAACTGCAAGATGCGTTCAGTGCGTTTCGATTCAAGCTCATTATCAATCAGGTGCGCAAACATGACAATGCCGCGCTTGGGATGCAGATGAGCAGAATGATCGAGAAGCATCTGGGATTGCATATAGAGTTTGCGGGCAACGTGGCGTATGATGACCACGTTCACGACGCGGTTTGTCAGCAAGTGTCTTTTCTGGAGCGCTATTCTTACACCAGGACCGCCTGTGATCTGCGTGAAGTGAGCAGGCAAATTGTTCAGTCGGCGGGCAAACAAATGGTGTTCAATTATATGTAGGGAAATCCCTCAGCCCCCGACTAAAAAGCAAGGTCAGTGGAGTTTTCATATGCAGAAAGGTTTTGAACAATTAAATTATTATGAGATGCTGGACATCAAGCCGGATGCTGTGCCGTTTGAAATTCGCCACGCATACAACGCCGCCCTTCAGGTGTATCAGCCGGGTTCGCTCGCGAGCTATTCTTTTTTCTCCGGGGATGAAAGGCGGGATATCCTGTCCCTCATCGAAAAAGCTTATGCGACGCTGATCAATGATCAGGCCAGGAAAGATTACAATGAAGAACTGATCAGCAGAGGAGAACTTAACGCGGAAAAAGTGGCGTCGCCGGCCGTTAAAAAACCGGTAAGTATTTTTAATATCAGTCATAGTCCCGCCGTCAGAATTGTTATAACAAATAATGAAGCATTGAAAAGAAAGATTAATCAAAGTCAACTCATTGGCGATATCCTGGCCCAGAATGCATTATGCGGAGCGGACTTGAAAAAAATCCGCTCCGAACTTGGGGTGGAAATTGAACAAATCGCGCAGGAGACGAAAATACGGCATGACCATCTGCGCAGTATGGAAGAAGATCATATCGCGCGTCTGCCGGCAGCCGTTTTTCTCAAGGGATTTGTCAGATCATATCTGAAATGTTTGTGCCTGGAACCGGTGGAAGAACTCAGCACCCGTTATATGGATACCGTCGCACGCTTCCCGCAAAAGTAAAATTTTCGCACAAGCTACGGGGAATGTGCTTACTGCTGGATTCAAAAAAAGGAGGGAAAGATGGAAGCAGATACCATTAAAACGTCGCAAGGAGACCTTGTCATCAGTTTTCTTGGGCATAGTTCGTTGATGATGACCTATGTCGGGAAAACAATCCATATTGATCCGGTCTCGTCGGAAGCGGATTACGCGAAATTACCCAAGGCGGACATCATTTTCATTACCCATGAGCATTATGACCATCTGGACTTGAAAGCCGTCAATAGTATTAAAACCGCCGCTACAAAAATCGTCGGCACGTCCGAGGTGGCCAGTCAAATACCCGGCATTGTGGTGATGAAAAACGGCAATCTGCAAACGGTGGATGGTTTGCAGATTGAGGCCGTACCCGCCTACAATATCGTCAACATGCACGCACCGGGGAAACCGTTTCACCCCAAAGGTGTCGGCAATGGCTATGTTGTCACCTTCGGCGACAAGCGCCTCTATGTTGCCGGGGATACGGAAAACACGGCAGAGATGAAGAAACTCCGGAATATCGATATCGCGTTTCTGCCGATGAACCTGCCTTATACCATGACGCCGGAAATGGTCGCCGACGCGGCCAAAGTGCTCAAGCCGAAGATTTTATATCCCTATCACTATGGCGAGACGGATACGGCAAAGTTGGTTACGCTGCTCAAGGACGAGAAGGGCGTTGAGGTTCGCATTCGGAAGATGAAGTAGACCGTAGGGAACGGGCTTGTGACCTCGTGTGACCTTTAGGCCATTAGGTTATCGCGAAAACCCCTGCGGGTGGCAAGACAGTTCCCTCCCTTATTTCAGCGCCTTGGCCTTTTCCAGCAAGGCCACGTCTTCAGCGTCGGTGTGATCAAGAACAATATCATGAGGCATGGCCCTGCCCTGTAAATCCACATGAACAAAACTTAAGAATCCGTCCAGGCATAACTGATCGCTGACGTTGTCCAGCACTTTAACATAAGAAACCAGTCGCGTTCTTGACGCCAGCACAACTTTGCTTTCCAGTCGGATGATTTGTCCGCTTCTCACCGGTTTTTTGAAAAGCATGCCGTGCACGTTGATGCAGACGATATTTTCGGGATGGGTGAGGCTGGCGGCGGCAATGAAACCCGCTTCGACAAACCACATGGCCGTTTTACCTGCAAACAGCGTACCGTGATGGTTGAGATCTTCACTTTTTACCAGTCTGCAGATGCTGTGCGTTTTCAGTTTCATAAGATATTCTCCTTTTTGTCTTTCCCATCCGTAGCGAAAGATCGCTTGTGTGTCAATTGGATTCGACGCTGTTTTGATCCGATGTTTGTGATGAGCGCGCGGGCCATTACGGCGGAACTATTTGAATCATTTTTTAAATTGTGTTAAGCCACTTTTACAAGTTACATCATTTATTTATCGCGGCGGAGATCGAGCGGATGAGTGTCTATGAATACGTGGCATTAGATGAAAAAGGACGCGAACGTAAAGGTTTCGTGGATTCCCCCGGCGTTTCAGCAGCCAGACAGCAGTTGCGCGAGGAAGGGATCTATCCCGTCGAGATCCATCAGGCCCGCGAGAAAAAAAATTCAGTTCTGTCCGGCATGATGGAAGTCGGTTTTCTGCAGAAGGTTTCGGCCAAAGAAGTTTCGATTTTTACCCGCCAGCTTTCTACCCTGCTGGGTGCGGGTATTCCTTTGGTCCCGTCTTTTTCTGTATTACTCGCGCAAACCAAAAATCCACTCCTGCAAAAAATCCTGGCGCAGATCCGGGCCGATCTCAATGAAGGGAAAAGCCTGACCACCGGCATGGAAAATTTCCCGCGCGTCTTTCCTCCTTTTTACATTAATATGGTCAAGGCTGGCGAAGCCTCCGGCACCATGAATCTGGTTTTGGAGCGTCTGGCCGACTTCAGTGAAAGCCAGCAGGCGCTGATGAGCAAAATCCGCGCCGCTCTGGCCTATCCGCTGATCATGCTTGGGGTTGGCTCTCTGGTTATTTTTTTGCTCATGGCCTTCGTGGTTCCAAAAATTACAGGCATTTTTACCGACATGAAACAAACACTGCCACTGATTACGATCATCCTCATTGCGGTCAGTAATTTTCTGAAATCTTTCTGGTGGCTGATTATTCTTCTTATCATTGCCGGAGTTGTCTCCTTTAAATACCTGACGGCAGGCACGCAGACAGGCCATCGTTTCTGGGACTCGGTTCGCCTGAAAGCGCCCGTCTGGGGTTCGGTGAATCTCAAAATCGCCATCGCGCGGTTTTCGCGGACGCTGGCGACGCTCCTACAAAGCGGCGTCCCGCTTCTGGCGGCTATGGAAATTGTCCGCAACGTGGTTAATAATATTGTCATCGGCGAGACCATCGCGAAAGCGGCGAAAGAAGTGGAAGAAGGCCAGAGCCTGGCTGCGCCACTGGCCGCAAGCGGCCTCTTTCCGCCGATGGTGACGGAAATGATCGCCGTCGGAGAACAAAGCGGTTCGCTGGAAAAAATGCTCAACCGCATTGCCGTAGCGTATGAAACGGAGGCGCAATCCGATATTATGGTGATGACGTCTTTGCTGGAACCCCTTATGATTCTGGCCATGGGCTTGATTGTCGGATTTATTGTTGTGTCTATTTTGCTGCCGATATTTGAAATGAACCAGTTAGTGCGGTAGGGAACGGTCGCGACCGTTCCCTACGTCTTAGTGGGATGCGTGCTAATCTAAATGATCGAAAAGGGGTTTAATATGAAAACAGAGAAACAAAATAAAAACAGGGAAGCCGGGTTTACACTGATTGAGTTGATGGTGGTCATCATCATTTTAGGCGTATTGGCCGGGTTGATTATTCCCCGCGTGATGGGCCGTCCCGATGAAGCGCGCCAGACCAAAGCGAAAATGCAGATTGAAAGCCTCGAGTCGGCGTTAAAACTTTACAAGCTCGACAACGGCAGTTATCCCACGACGGAACAGGGTCTGAAATCTTTAGTGGAAGCGCCTACGGCCGGCAATCTACCCAGAAACTGGCGGGCCGGCGGCTATCTGGAAAAAGGGAAGGTGCCCAAAGACCCCTGGAGCAATGAATTTATTTATGTCAGTCCCGGCAGCCACGGCGACTTTGATTTGACCAGTCTGGGGGCCGACGGAGAAGCTGGTGGAGAAGGTGTCAATAAGGACATCAATAACTGGGAAATTGAATAAATTGTGCTTCCTGAAAACAAAAAAGAATTACTACGTTGCCTCATGTGGAAGGCTTTGTAAAAAGTCCCAGAGGCAAGGCGCGCAAATATTGAGGAATGAGGCCTACTTTTATGTAGGCCGCAGTGACGAAAGATGAGGCGCAACGCAGCATATGGGCGTTTTACAAAGCCTTCCGGTTTTACGCTGGTCGAGTTGCTGGTGGTGATTGCGCTTGTCGGAATCATTCTGGTGATGGCTGTGCCCGTCACTCGCGATATTTTAACCACCAGCAGTCTTAAAAAGGCGTCTAGACAGCTCATTGGCCTGGAGAGGAAGCTGCGCGTGGAGGCGGTCCGCGATCAGGTTGATTATATCCTTCTTCTGGATATTCCCGGCGCGAGCTACTACGTGATCACGCCTGATATGACCCCGGAAAAGCAAAATGACGTCAAAAAAAACGCGAAAAAGTTTCCCGCCGGGGTTGCCGTTTTGGATATTATTAACCAAAAAAACGAAAAGATTGCGGAGGGCGTTGTAAAAATAAAATTTGGCAAGAATAATATTTGTCCGCCTTTGGTGATTCATTTGGCCGAAGCCGAAGATGAAGGCCGGATGACGCTGGTCGTTAATCCCTTTTTAGGGGTAACCGCTGTTTACGATAAATATGTCGATATTTCCCTGGATGACGGGTTAGGCAAAGATGCGGCAAAATAAAGGGTTGGCAATGCGAGAAAAACAAACCGGTTTTACGCTTCTGGAGGTTATGATCGCCATGGCCATTCTGGCGATTGCGCTGGTGGCGGTTTTTCAGCTGCAATCGCAGAGCATTTCCATGTCCTCGGAGTCACGCTTTATGACCACGGCGTCGCTTTTGGCTCAGAGTAAAATGGCCGATATTGAGGCCGGTAAACCGCTTGGTA
Source organism: Smithellaceae bacterium (assembly GCA_030690945.1). Lineage (GTDB taxonomy): Bacteria > Desulfobacterota > Syntrophia > Syntrophales > Smithellaceae > UBA8904. The sequence continues at coordinate 19,332 of JAUYFM010000012.1, forward strand.
ACCTAAGTCAAAAAGGTGATTTTGCGCCTGACCATCCCGAGTACGCCTGGACAATCCAAGTGACGGATACTCAAATAGCCAAGCTCAAAAGAATTGAAGTAAACGTCTTTCATCAGGCGCTGATCCGGGGCGGCGCATATCAACTTGTTTTCTACAAGACGAGCGGGATGTGACCCATGTCTGACAGACTGTCCGTCCATCATCACGATTCGCGTGGTTTTACCCTGCTGGAGATTTTGATTGCCATCTTTATTTTGGGCATCGTACTCACGACGATCTATGCCGCCTATAGTGGGACATTAACGGTCATCAAGGAGCTGGATGACGACTCCCGTGCTTATCAAATGGCGCGTATCACGCTGGACAGAATGAGCAGGGATTTATCGTCATTGCAGCGCTCCGGGGATGCCTTTGTCCTGCAATCTGAAAAAAGCAGGATCGGCAACCGCGAGTTCGGTTCACTTGCTTTCTGGTCGGCGGCTCATCTGGCTTTTGAGGAAGATGGACTCTCCGGCCCTCCGGCTTCGATTGCCTATTTCGTCAAGGAAGATAAAGACGGCGGTTTTTCGCTCTGGCGTTCCGATATCGTGGGCGTCAAGCCTTCCACGGACAGGAAAACGGACAGTGGCTTGATTATTTGTCAGAATCTTCAGGGCATCAATTTGAAATTCTACGATGAAGGTGGGAGGGATTATGAATCCTGGGATCCGGCGTCTTCGTCGGAGTCGCAAAAAGGTAAACCTCCTGTGTTGATTCAAATCGAATTGATTCTGGTAAATGCCCGGGATGCTGAAAAGCCATATAAGTTTATAACCAAAGTGTTTCTGCCGGTGAGAAAATGAAGCGGTTTAACAAAATTTTACAAAATCAATCGGGCATCGCGTTGATAACCGTGATATTGATTATCAGTATTCTGGTGGCCGCCGCGCTGGAATTGAACCGGTCGTCGCGCGCCGATATCTATTCTGCCGCCAATATCAGCGACGGCCTCAAGCTCACCTATATTGCCAAATCGGGTTTTTACGGAGCGGCGTCTTTGCTCGCCAATTCCCAAAATTCCTATGAAACCCTGAGCGACGACTGGGCCAACGCCCAGGTTTTATCCGCCCAGTCCAAGGCCCTGTTTACCAAAGGTTATTTCATGGTGAGCATCGAAGACGAACAAGGAAAAATTCCACTCAATAAACTCGTGACTGGCAGCGTTGTGAAGGACGATATTAAAGATCTGCTGCTGCGGCTTCTGAAACAGTCGGAATTCAAACTGAATGAACGCGAGGCGGCGGAAATTGTTGATGCGATCATCGACTGGATAGATGCTGACGATACGGTTTCCGCTTCGGGTGCGGAAAGCTCCTATTACAGGTCATTGGCTACGCCCTATGCCGCGAAAAATGCACCGTTGGATTGCATTGAAGAATTGCTTATGGTAAGAGGCATCACAAGTGAAATTTTTGCCGGGACAAAAGACAAACCGGCCCTGCGCGAATTGGTGACCATTTACGGTACGGGGAAAATCCATATCAACACAGCGCCCAAAATGGTTTTACGTGCTCTTGATTCCAAGCTCACTGCCGAATTGGCCGATAAAATGGATAAATACAGAAGAGCTAAAGGCAATAATCTAGTGGATCCCTTGTGGTATAAGAATGTATCCGGCATGGAAAACATGGAAATAAAACAGGATTTGATTGGCGTAGCGAAAAGCAATTACTTCAGGATTTACGCAACCGGAGTGGCCGACAAAATGGAACAGAACATCAGCGGCGTTTTGCAACGGTCGCCTTTCCAGATCATGAGTTGGAGGCAGGATTAATGCCGCAGACGATTCTCGGTCTGGATATTGGATCCGACTCCATCAAAGCCGTTTTGGCGCAAGCCTCCGGCCGGATGGATACCCGTATTCTCGCTTCCGAAACCGTGCGACTCGAAGGCGGCATTGATCTGGAAGCGGCGTTAACGAAAATAGCCGAGATGATCCGCCCGATGGCGCCGTCAAAGATTCACTGTGTGGTGTCTCTGCCGCCCTCGGATGTTATGTTTCGTCAAATCCGCCTGCCTTTCCGTGATGAAAGCAAAATCAAGAAAACCCTGCCTTTTGAATTGGAGCCGCTCCTGCCTTTGCCTATTGAGGAAGTTGTTGCCGACTATGTGCATCTTCCCGACGGCGGGCTGCTTACGGCCGCCGTTGGAAAAGAAAGAATACAGAAAGTTCTTTCGGCGGTAGAGGCGCACTTAGGTGAGGTAGCCGTCATCGACATTGCAACGGCTGCTCTGGCTTTGCCACTTTTGGAACAAGGAGCTTTAACCGGCGCGGGCATTCTTCTGGATATCGGTGCCTCTTCCACCTTTGCGGTATTTTATGAAAAAAATGCGCTGGTCCAGATACGCTCTTTTACCTTTGGCGGAAACACGGTCACCCGTGCTCTGGCCGAGGATTTAGCTTGTGATCCTACAGAGGCTGAATCCGTAAAAATTAGCGCCGCCTATGGAACAAAAACCGGCGGAACCCTGGCCGCTTGCCGTACATTTTGTGTCTCGCTTGCCAATACCGTTGAATTGATGCGGCTCAATGAAACGCTGCATAGCCCACCTGCCGAGATTTTGGTCACCGGCGGCGGCTCTTTATTTAAACCGTTGAGTGATGATCTGGAAAAAACTTTCGGCGCGCCTATCAAAGCTCTCGATTTTGGCAGGTCCGGACAGCTGGAAATTGACGAAAAGCTGCAAAACCTCTATTCGCCGCCTATCATGAATACGGCGCTCGCGACTGTGAAAAGAGCCTTTGCTTCGCGCAAATCCTTTAATTTCCGCCAGGGGGAATTTGCGGCAAAAAGTGTCCGCGGCGATCTCGGAAAACAATTCAAGTGGGGAGCGATTATTGTCGGGATTATTTTACTTTTGGCGGCGGTTGATCTGTTCCTTGATTATCAATGGCAGGCGAAGCAGGCGGGCAACCTCAAAAATCAGATCAGCATGATTTTTAAAAAGCATTATCCCCAGGCTCAAATGGTTGACCCGGTCGCACAGTTGCGAACGAAGCTTGCCGAAGACAAAAAAACGTATGGCATGGATGACGGTGGTTTGGGAGTAACAGTTCTGGAGTTATTAAAAGACATGTCAGGCTTTATTTCACCCGCGATGGATATTATTCTCACCCATATGCATTATGAAAACAATATCGTTCTGCTCACTGGCGAAGCAAAAAAAATTGAGGATGTGACGAACGTAAAAAATGAACTTTTGAAATCAAAATACTTCAAAAATGTTGCGATCAACTCAACCAGTCTGGCCAGGGAAGGCGCCAAATTGAATTTTGATTTGAGGATTGAACTGAGATGATAAAGGCATACTGGACAAAGTTGGATAGCAAAGAGCGTTACCTTGTTGCCATTTGCGTAGCTGTGGTGGCCATCGCCCTGTTGCTTACGTTTGCCGTTTTCCCGATATGGGACGCTAAGGCCAAAATGAAGAAAACCATCACGACCAGTTCAAAAAAGCTCGAGGAAATGGTTAAGATCGATTCTGACTTTGCCGTTCAGGATGCTAAAATATCCCGGATTAAAAATGCGATTGCCTCACGCCGCGCCGATTTTACACTGTTTGCTTATCTGGAGAAAAAAGCGGTTTCGGCCAGTGTGAAAGGCAGTATCAAACAGATGAATTCCATACAAGGCGTCAAGTCCCCATCCTTTGAGGAAACGCTCATTGATCTGAAACTGGAAAAAATAACGATCAAGCAATTGACGGACTTTTTGTATCAGGTCGAATCACCGGCAGAGATGATCAAGATTAAAAGAATCACGATTGGTAAAATGAAGGAAAGCCCGGATTACATAAGCGTCCAGCTTTTAATTGCCTCTTATACACCGGCCACTCCGCGTTCGGGAGGTCAATAGGTATCATGCGCTTTTTGAAGAGTAAGGTTCTGTGGCTGACGATTTATGCGATAGGCGTAACCTTCGTCTTTTTATATCTTCTTTTTCCCTCTGCACTGGTCTTGCAGCAGTTGGAGGCTTCCGCCGATTCCGCCGGTTTTAATCTAAAGGCCGGGTTTTTGCGTCCCTCTTTGCCTTTGGGCATTAAACTCAAAGATCTGACGGTGCGCCTGGCGCCAACGCCGGCCGATGTTTTTTTTCAGGGTGAATTACTGGATTTGCAAGTAAGTCCGGTCAGTATTTTCCAGAAGCACAAAACTATCCATTTCAAAGGCAAAGCATACAGCGGCAATGTCGACGGCCACGCGGGCTTCCTCTCACTGGCCCAAATGAATTTGCCCGCTGAAGGAAAAATCAATTTTCAGAATATAGATCTGGCCCGGTACAGTCCGACCGGCTTCCTCTTGTTCAAAGGAATGACCGGCCTTGCCCGGGGATCCGCATTTTATGTGATGAACGATGCGGCCATCCAAAATTCTGTCGGGAAATTATCACTCTATCTGAGCCGGGGCGTCTACCCACTTACGGAACCCTTTCTGGGGATGAGCCGCATCGAGTTTGACCGCGGCGAGATTCAGGCGCAATTGAAAAACGGCAGCGTGACGCTCGACAAATTTGAAATTTACGGAGCGCAGATGAATTGCTTTTTAAACGGCAGTATTTCGCTTGCGGATCGCGTAGATGAAAGCCGGCTGAATTTGAAGGGCGTGCTGGAGATTGCCGGCAAAAACAAAATCAAGATGAATGTTACGGTGGGTGGGACGCTGGCCCAGCCGTTATTTCGCTACATCTGAGGACAGGATATCCGTGAGTAAAGAGATTTAGAAATTGAGAGAAGACATGAAGGATATGTGGGCAAATATCATAAGGCTGATTAAACAAAGGTTTGACCGGATTACAGATATTCCGGCCGACTTTTCGGTGCTGGCGGGTGCCGCAAAGCCTTTGCTTATTGCCGTCGCGATCACGATTTTGTCTTTTCTCGGGGTGGATATCTTTTATAAAATAGTCAGTTTACAGGTTGTTGGCCGCCAGACGATTGGCGCCAGACAAACTTCCGCCGTTGCTATATTTTCCGGCCAGGGGCATCCCATAGAGCGCTACAACATCATTACGGAGCGCAATTTATTTTTGACGACACTCAAAGCGATTGTTGATAAAAATGCGGGCGAATATCTTCTGCCCAGCGAGGAATATACGGCTTTTGATTTGAAGGGGACGATAGCGGTCGATCAATCTCTGGGGTATGCCATTGTTGAAGAAAAAGGCAAAGGCAAACAGAAGCTCTACCGCTTGGGCGAGATGATCGGCTCGGCCAGGCTGATTCGCATTACGCGCAACACGGCCGTTTTGAAAAGCGGAGAAAAAGAGTTTGTGATGAAGATCAAGGAAATCACCGAAGGCCCCCTGATGGGACGATCTCCCCGGCCGGGCGGAACCGGAAGCGGTATCGCCATCAGTAAGCAGGATGTGACGCAAAGCCTGGGTGATTTAAAGTCCATCATGAGCCAGGCGGTTGTCAGACCTTTTTTAAATGAAGGCGTGCAGCAGGGATTTGTCGTTTCTAATATTGTGCCCGGCAGTCTGTATCAGAAGCTGGGTCTGAAAAACGGCGACGTCGTTATGGATGTGAATAATAAGCGACTGGAAAGCGCCGAAGATATTCTACAACTGGTGAATTTGATGCAGGCCGGCGGAAGCGTATCCGTCAATCTGATGCGTAACGGGCAGAACGAGACCATTAACTATTCTTTTCAGTGAAAAGGCCGCCGCGGGGAGATTTGACCAGCCATGTATGCTGCATATTTTGGTTTAAAAGAAAATCCGTTTAAACTGTCGCCGGAGCCGGGCTATCTGTTTTTAAGCGAGCAGCATCGCGATGCGCTCAATTACCTGATTTACGGCATTAAGGAGAAGAAGGGTTTTATTCTAATTTCCGGCGATATCGGTACGGGTAAAACCACCCTTTGCCGCACACTGCTTAATCTGCTGGAAGACTCGGTGGAAACCGCCCTGATTTTCAACACGGCGATTTCCGACGTCGAGCTTCTGGAAACGGTTGTTGCGGAATTCGGCATTGAGATTCCCGGGGAGACCGGAACAAAAAAAGCCTATGTTGACGCTTTGAATGGTTTTCTGCTGCAAAATTTTGCCGCTGGTAGAAACGCGGTGCTGCTCATTGACGAGGCGCAGAATCTTTCGCACGGCGTCCTGGAGCAAATTCGCATGCTGTCGAATCTGGAAACGGAAAAAGAAAAGCTGTTGCAGATTATTTTAATCGGCCAGCCGGAACTCAAAGTCACGTTGGCGCTACCTGCGCTTCGGCAGTTGAACGAAAGAATTACGGTGCGCTATGATCTGAAGCCATTATCGGCAGGCGAAGTCATCGCTTACATTCAGCATCGCCTGAGCGTTGCCGGGGGGCCCGGGAAGGTCAGCTTTACCAAAGGCGCTTATCGTCTGGTGGATGATTTTTCCGAAGGGATTCCGCGCCGGATCAACGCGCTTTGCGACAGGGCGCTCTTGATTGCCTATACAAAAAATATCGCGAAGATTGACCGCAAAATCATCCGCCATGCAGCGAAGGATATCGGCAGTGAGTATTTCCAGAAGACTATCAGCAGCACAAAAAAATTATGGCAGCGGCTGACCACCTGAAAATACCGGAATGTCTTGACCAGAGGGCAATTATGAGTTACATAAATGAAGCATTACAAAAAGTCCAAAAGGAAAAGGAATCGCCCTACGCTCCTTATGGAGATATTGTTTCGGCAGAGGGTAAAAAACCCGATCACGGGCGGAAACGGTTTTCGGTAATCGGCCTCGCGATCGTTTTTTTCTATGCCGCTGGAATGATTGTTTTTCTGTATTGGCCGGAAATGAATATAAAGCCCCGTGCCGCGACAGTTATTCAAGGTCCAATCGTTGCGACTGTGCAGCCCTTGCAGGATGACGCCATAGAGGTTAAAGAAGAAAAGCAAAACGTACTCATTCCGGCGGGCGGAAAGAAACAGGAAGCGTCGCCTAAACCGTCCCCATCTGATTCTGGAATTCTTTACGCGCAGGCATTGCAAAAGCAAAACAAAGGTAAACTGGAAGAAGCTAAAGCACTTTATAAAAAGGTTATCAAAGCAGATCCGCGTCATGTGTCCGCCTTGAACAATTTGGGTGTGATCTTCATGAACCAGAAAATGTATAAACAGGCCGTCGGAAGTTTTAATGAAGCGCTTCATGTCCGGAGCAATTATGTTGATGCGCATTATAATCTGGCCTGTCTTTACGCGCAAAAAAATGATACCAAACAAAGCCTGTTATACCTGAAAAGCGCGATTGATATTAATCCGGAAGCAAAGCAATGGGCGGCCCAGGATGACGATTTAAAAGTTCTGGTAGATCTGCCCGAGTTCAATCAATTGGTACAGATACGGGATAAGTGAAATGAAATTTATCAATAACGCCATAAGAACATCGATATTACGATTTGCGGTGGCGGCGGCTTTTATGATTTGCTTGGCGCCGCCCGTATTCGCCGCACGGATAGACGATGGCCGTCCAGCCAGGCAGGCATCGACCGTGACTCCGGCAGCGACTGAAGAAAAATCTCCCGCAGCGGATCAAAGCGGGAAGGTGGTTGTCGCGCAACCGTCAGGACCCGGCTGGCCGGAAAAGTCCCAGTCCGCACAAGCTGCAAGTGAGCCTGCGGAAACCCCGCAAACTGATAAGACCGGCGCCGCCCCATCATCAACGGGTTTGAGACAGGAAACCATTTTACGCAAAGCGGAAGATAAGGCGTCTGCAAAGAAAGCTCCCGCGGCGCCTGCGATCAGAAAAACCACCGATAAATATGTCACGCTGGATTTCGATAACGTGAATATTGAAGTATTTGTGAAGTTTATCAGCGAACTTACCGGCAAGAATTTTATCATCGATGAAAAAGTCAAAGGCAAAGTCACGATTCTTTCACCCCGGAAAATTCCACTCCGTGACGTTTATAAGGTTTTTTTATCAGTCCTGGAAATCAACGGTTTTGCCACGGTTTCCGTGGGGGATATGATCAAGATCGTACCGTCGGCCGTGGCTAGAGAAAAGAGTGTGGAAACGAGGGTTAAAAAGGATAGTTCCGATCCGGATGACAGAATGGTCACCCAGATCATCGCACTGGAGCGGGCCAACCCTGATGAAGTCAAGCGTGTTCTGGATCCGATTATTTCCAGATCCAGTTCGGTGCTTTCCTACCCGCCGGCCGGTATTCTGATTATTACCGATTATCTGTCCAATATCCGACGGCTGCAGGAGATTGTCAAAGCGCTGGATGTGGAAGGCGCAGGAGAACAGATTACCTACCTGCCCCTGCAAAATGCCTCCGCGTCGGAAGTAGCCAAGTCTATGACAGCCGTATTTCAGCAGCGCCGCCCCAACCTCACACCGGTTCGGATGGTGGCCGATCCCCGAACAAATTCCATGATAATTTTTGCCAGTGTCGCCGATACGGAAAGTGTCCGTAAGCTGGTGGCGATGATGGATAAAGATGTGCCGCGCGGCGAGTCCAATATTCAGGTTTATCGTCTGCAAAACAGCATTGCCGAAGATCTGGCCAAGGTGCTCAATAATATTATTAAAGAACCGGGTAGCGCCGCCGGCGGTGCGGCAGGCGCGGCGGCGCAACGGGTTGCCACGCCGGTTGTGTCCAAAAATGTTCAGATTGTTCCGGATAAGGCCACCAATACATTAGTCATCATGGCCGAACGCGAGGACTATAAAGTTCTGGAAAATATTATCAAACAGCTCGATGTGCCGAGACCGATGGTTTATATTGAAGCGCTGATTATGGAAGTCAAGACCAATAAAGACTTTAAGCTGGGTGTGGAATGGAGCGCGAGTGGGAAGAGTTCGGTACGTGATGCTGACTTCGGAACTTTTATCGGTTCCAGTACTGGTGTCATGTCGGGCATAACAAGTACCCCTGTTTTAGACGCTGCTGGTAAGGTCACTGCTACCCTTCTTGGGTTACCCGGTGGTTTTTCCATGGGCATTCTCGGCGCGGGTATCCAAATCGGCAACGTGATTTTTCCCACGATCGGCGCAATGGTTCAAGCTTACAAGAATGATTCCGATGTGTCGATTCTTTCGACGCCGCAACTCCTGACGCTGGACAATGAAGAAGCGGAAATTAATGTCGGCTCGAACGTTCCTTATCTTACCCGGCAGGACTCTACGGCATCTCAAGCAACTAACGCTGTCAATTATAACACCTACGAGTATAAAGATGTCGGTACGATTCTGAACATCACGCCGCATATCAATGAAGGGGGCTTTATCCGCCTGAAAATATCGCAGCAGGTGACTAAAGTGACATCAACCGGCTCCAAAGCGGATGTCTCGATGCCGACGACGTTAAAAAGAACGGCCAAGACCACCGTAGTTGTCAAAGACAGCGAAACCGTTGTCATCGGCGGCCTGGTGGGAGATAGTACGGAGGATGGTATGACGGGGGTGCCTTTATTTAGCAATATCCCTGTGCTGGGCTGGCTTTTTAAGGCCAAGACGGTGAAAAGGGAAAAAACAAACTTGTATGTCTTTATCACGCCGCGTATCATCCGCACACAGCAGGAAGCAGCTAGTTTGTATCAGCAAAAGAGAGAAGCCATGGGTGAGGTGGTTGAAGGAATTATTAAGTTGAATGAAAGGAAACAGGATTCCTATCCGTTAGGTGTCGTAAAACCTGACGAGAAAAACGCTCCGGCCAATCCTTGAATCCGAAAGGCAGTATAGCTTATGTCCACAATTCATACAGCCTTAAATGTTTCCGCGGGTATTGATAAAAATGCCGCCGTTTCTGAAGAAAAAAAAGCCTCATCGCTCGATGAAAAATTGCTTGCCGCGGGCGTATCCTCCGAAATGCTGGCTGAAGCGTACAGCGCTAAAGGCAAGGGTGGCGCGGGATTTTTTGAACTGTTGACCCGCAAGAAAGCCATCGATGAAATTCCGCTCTTGCGTATTTTGTCGGAGCATTTCAGCATTCCCTTCTGGCGGGAACTGCCGATGGAGAGCATCAACATCGATTTTACGCAAAGCGTTCCGATCCACTATTTAAAAAAACACAAGATGGTCCCGATCATCACCGCCGAGACCCAGGTGATTGCCGTCAATGATCCCGCCAATTTTCAGCCCGCCGACGACCTGCGCCTGCTTTTACAAACACAGAATCTGCCGATGGTGCTGGCGACGCAGGACGCGATTACGGCCGCCATTAATCTGGCCTATGACATGAGCCGCTCTTCCGCCAAGGATTACTTTGAAGAAATGAGCGAAGCGACGGCCGACGATCTGATTTCCGAAATCAGCGAGACAGCCGATTTGCTCGATGAAACCAGCGACGCCCCGATTATCAAACTTGTGAATCTGCTGGTCTCCGGCGCCATCAAAGACCGGGCCAGTGATATTCACGTCGAACCCTATTCCGGCAATTTAAAAATTCGTTACCGGATTGACGGTATTCTATATGACATCCTGAGCCTTCCACGCCGGATTCAGTCACCGCTTACTTCTCGTCTTAAGATTATGGCGAAGCTCAATATCGCCGAAAAGCGCCTGCCGCAGGACGGCCGGATTGAATTAAAAATTGCCGACCGCCTGGTCGATGTGCGCGTGTCCGTGATTCCCACGGCTTTCGGTGAACGCGTGGTGCTGCGTCTTTTGGACAAATCCGGCAATATCCTGATGCTGTCGGATTTAGGGATGCACGATGAACGGATCAAACTGCTCAACCGCTTGATTAAATCGCCGTACGGCATCATTCTGGTGACCGGCCCTACCGGCAGCGGCAAAACCACCACTTTGTACGCAGCGCTTTCCACCATCAACCGGCCGGAAATCAATATCATCACCATTGAAGACCCCGTGGAGTATCAACTGAAGGGCATCGGGCAGATTCATGTCAATCCGAAGATTGCGCTTACCTTCGCGTCCGGGCTGCGGTCCATTCTGCGGCAGGACCCGGATATCATCATGGTCGGCGAGATCCGGGATTACGAGACGGCGGAGATCGCCATTCAGGCCTCTTTGACGGGTCACCTGGTCCTGAGTACGCTGCACACGACGGACGCGTCTTCCGCGGTGATCCGCCTGGCAGATATGGGCGTGGAGCCCTTTCTCGTCGCTTCGTCGCTGTCCGCCGTCCTTGCCCAGCGGCTGGTCAGGACGCTCTGTCCCCACTGCCGGGAGACCTATCCACCCACGCCCGCGGAGCGGGCCTATCTGCCCGGCCCCGTCTCCCTCTTATACCGGGGTGTGGGATGTAAGTTCTGCAGGGAAAGCGGGTACCTGGGAAGAATAGGGATCTTCGAACTCCTGATGGTCGACGGGAATATCCGGCAGATGATTTCGGAACGGGTGAGCGTCCAGAATATCAAATGTTATGCCGTGGAAAAAGGGATGAAGACCCTTTTCATGGACGGGCTCAATAAGGTCATGCAGGGCAGCACTACGCTGCAGGAAGTGCTTCGCGTCACGCAGAAAGATTATGCCGATATTTCAGTATAGAGGATACGCCCTGGATGGCACGGAGGTCCATGGTTCCGTGGAAGCGGCCGGGTTGCATGACGCCGTTGCGCAGGTCAAGGCGCAAAAAATCCTGCCCGCGGATTTTGTGGAAGTAACCGGGCGCAAAAAGAAGAAGCTGTTTTCGGAACGAGACGAAACGTTTCTGCCCAACATGACGCGGCAACTTTCCATTCTTATTTCCTCCGGCGTGCCGCTCATGGAGGCCCTGCACAGCGTTGCCGATGAGTATCAGGGATATTACCGCGAGTTGCTGATGGCGATCAAGGAGCGGCTCTCCGGCGGCGCAAGTTTCTGCCGGGTATTGCAGGATTATGGGGAGGTGTTTTCCGATTACTATGTGCATATGGTGCAGGCCGGTGAGGCCAGCGGGACCTTGGACACGGTCCTCATCAAGCTTGCCGATTTTTTGGAACATCAAGGCAGGGTGAGAGGGAAGATACGCTCC
>JAUYFM010000016.1 GCA_030690945.1 Smithellaceae bacterium
AAGAGCTACCGGCTCAGGGAGGCTTCTAAAAGACTTGCGTTAGAAAAGAAAAACAACTAAATAAAACTCCGTTCTGCCGACACTGGGGTGGGGGATTTTGACCCGGCCACGGATGGGGGATTTTCAAGTGGCCATCCGGGCAATGATCTTCTTTTTGTCATTTCTGTTATATCGTGAGAGTATAGTATCAAATTTGTAAGATTTATAAGCACTTTTCCCTTCTATGATTTGCATTAAAACAAATTTTAGATCCTCTTGGTTTTCCTCTAAACTTTGATGAATTTCAGAAATATCTTTATAATCATCAGTGATTTTTTCAATCTCTTCAAAACGGTTTGTTAAGTCTGATTTAATGTTTTCTATTTGGGTGCAAATTAAAGTTATTGTCTTTAATTGTTTTTTAAGTTCATCCTTCCAATCATCATCCAAAACACGAATAGTTACTTTTTTGCCATGGCTAATCAAACCAATGCCGGGCTTAATTACAGAATTGTCGAAATATGTTTCAATCTCGCTTTCTGGAATCAAAAAAGTTTTTTCTATATAATCGGGCTCCCCTTCCTTCCTCGCCTCCTTTTCCTTCCATTCTATTTCCAAAATTGTGAACGTTAATGCTATGGGGTCATATTTTTCTATATAAATGTCTAAGGCGACACGACACCAATGTAAATGGTTTTCGAAGAGAATTTCATTTCGTTTTAATAATATTTCAGTAAGTTGTTTTTCTTTCTCTGATAATGAGCTAATCGTCGTTTTTTTTATTGGGTATAATTCTAGCGCTTTTCTGGTGAAGTCTTTTGAGAAATTAAAGGCGGCTTGAAGATTATTAAAAAAAGATATTAGAATGTCATCCGTTGTTTTACCATTGGCAAAATCACAGACAAGTTTTCCGTATCGGGATAATTTTTCTTTTTCGTTCCTATCCATTACTTTCCCTCTCACAAGTCCCCTATGGTTAGACCGGGAAAACAGAAAAGGGGTTCTCTCTGCTTATCGGGTGCGCTCCCTATTCCCGGCTATTTCTTAAAGTTCACCACTTGCCCGGTTTGCTCTTTTGTCTTGTCTTGCCCGGCGCTTGCAATGGCCTGTTCAAAGCCGCGCGTTGCGTTCTGCAATGTTGCCGGTGCAAGGTGACTATAACGCTCCGTCATGGCAATAACTGAATGGCCCAAAAGCTCTTTCAAGGTGTAAATGTCCGTTCCCGCCGTAACGTGCCAGCTTGCATAAGTATGGCGCAAGGTGTGCGCGACAACCTTTTGACGCGGGTCTGTTATGCCTTCGTTAAATTTCAATTCCGCCACAGCCTCAAAAAAGATTCGCGGCATTTCTTTTAATGGCATTTCTTTTAAATCCTTGCCGATCTTGCGCGTGAAAACAAAATCTTCCGGCTCCCGGCGCGTCATAGCTTCAAACATGGCCTTTAGTTTTTCAGTCATAAACGCCGCCCGGCCTTCCCCGCCCTTTGCGTCCATAACCCGGATAATGCCGCGCTCTGTGTCTATATGACTCCATTTCAAGCCGGTAATTTCCCCCATGCGAAGCCCGGTGTGAAGGCTTAATAATGCCATGTTATAAGCCACGGCGTCTTTTTCCTGTAATGCGTTTAAAAGGATATCCGCTTCTTTATGGCTTAGGAAACGAACGCGCCGATTGTCAACCTTTGGTTTGTTAATGGCCCGCGTCGGTGTATCGCCGGAAACAAGCCCGTCGCGCCTTGCCATATTCCAAACTTGCCGAAACGTCGCTAAAACATATTGCAGGGTGCGCGGTGACTTGCCCGCGTCAAGGATATTCTTTTTGATTTTTTCAAGGGTAAAAGGTTTAACATCTTTCAAGGGTATGTTTCCGATAACTGGCTCAAGCCAGTTTTTGAAATGCTCTCTTGCCTTGCGCGTCGTTTCCTTTTTCCGGCCAACTTCAAAAGTCGGGAAATAAACTTTTTCAAAATAATAATCAAAGGTGACATTTTCTTTTTCGGCCAACTCTTGCGCGGCTTTCTCATCTTCTTTACGCTGTCTTTCGATTTCTCTTTTTTCGCCCAGGCGTGTAGGCGCTTCTTTTTTCCCATGCTTAGCGGCACCCCTTAGACGTTCAAGCACAAGCGCCGCCTTTGCCTCTGTCCAAAACTGCCCATCTTCCGGGTCGCGTTCGCTTGTCCAGCCAAGGCTTTCTTCAATTCTCTTGCCGTCGCGCTGGTATCGAATGACAAAGTATCGGTCAAAGTTGACGCCATGTTTCCGGGTCGCGTGTTTGCGAAACCTAACACCCGTAAAGTTTGTTTTTTCCCATTTGCCCGTTGTCATATTGCCCCCTCTTTTTTAAAGTCCCCCGTTTGTTTGTCCCCACTCTGTCCCCACTTATAGCCGGAAATAGTGTTTTTTTAAATTATGTCTTGTGAAATAAGATAAGGTAAAACTCTTTGAATGTCAATGGGTTTGTTTGATTAAAGGAAATTAAAGGAAACGTTAAAAAGGGGACTCAAAATCCCCCGAGGGCAACTTCATCCCGGTTCGATTCCGGGCTCCGGCACCAAATTCTACCTCCCTTAAATTCCCTATTCCGCTATCCGGCCTAGAGACCATCTTCAATCGTTTTTACCGGTTTCATATCTTTTCAAAAAACTGACAAAGGTTTGATGATGCGGGCGGATGTCGAAGGATTTAAGATAAATTAAATAGAACTTTCTTTCCATCCGACAGGAGGTGATGGGAATTTCATAAAGCAATCGCGACGCCAGTTCGCGTTTAACCGCGTGCACCGACAAGACGGATACACCCAGACCGGCGATGACCGCCTCCTTGATCGCCTCCGAGCTGCCCAATTCTCCGCAAATATTCAATTGCGGCAGACTGATCGATTTTTTTTCTTTGAGATAAACCTCAAAAACATCCCGCGTCGCTGATCCTTTTTCCCGCAGGACGAAAGGCTCCTGCAGCAGTTCGGAAATATCTATCGAACCTTTTCTGATCCAGCGATGATGTTTCGGAACAACCAGAATCAGTCGGTCGCTCCAGACAGGTTGCGCCGTCAGTTTCCGGTTGAGCGGCTCTTTGCCGATGCAGCCGATTTCCACCCCGCGATCCAGCACCATATTCAGAACTTCCTGGCTGTCTTCCGTTTTGATGAAAATGCGGATGTCGGGATGAACTTTTTTAAACGCGCTCATGGCATGCGGTAGGATGTAGGTGGCGGGAATAGTACTCGCGCCGACATAGATGTCACCGCCCGTATTTTCGTGCAACTTTTGAATTTTTTCGCCCGCCTCCTTGCGCATCCTGACCATCCGCTGCGCGACATCGTAAAGGATTTTTCCTTCCGGCGTCAACGAAACACCTGTGTTGCTGCGATTGACCACTTTCACGCCCAGGCAGTCTTCCACATTGCGGATATTCTTCGTCAGCGCCGGTTGTGTCAGCAGCATGCGTTTGGCCGCACGGCTAAAACTGCGCTCTTCCACGAGAGAGATCAGCGCCTCCATTTGCTGAAGGGTAATACTTTTAAATCGATGGTCCATCATGCCTAAGTCCATAACATAAATATTTTTTATCTACAAAATATATGTCAACCGAACGAATATGGATTGATGTTGGCATATTTCGGTAACGACAATTCTGTTATTGTGATAATATTCACCACCACATTATACGACTCCGGAAAACATCCGGTCGATAATATCTATAAAGGAGAAATATATGAAACTGACAGAAATGTTTTCACTCAAGGGAAAAGTGGCACTGGTGACGGGCGGCGGCCGGGGCATCGGTAAATTCATTGCCACGGGACTCGCGGAAGCTGGCGCGGATATTGTTCTAACCTCCCGCAAATTGAAAAATCTTGAAGAAACAGCCAAAGAACTGGAAGCCAATCAAAACGTAAAAACGCTGGCGATTGCCTGCGATATGGCCAAAGAAGACGCGATTGACACCATGCTTGCCGAGGCGGTAGCACAATTCGGGCACATCGATATTCTGGTCAACAATGCCGGTGCGACCTGGGGCGCTCCCACACTGGATTTCCCGCTGGAAAAATGGGATCAGCTTTTCAATGTCAATGTGCGTGGTGTCTGGATTCTCACACAGAAAGTCGCCCGCATTATGAAACAGCAGGGTGGCGGAAACATCATCAACATTTCTTCCGTCATGGCTTTCCGCGGATCAACTGAGGAATCCCATCCGGCAATTCCCTATAACTCTACAAAAGCAGCCATTAATTTGCTGACCATGAATCTGGCTGTTAAGCTTGCCCCTTTCAACATTCGCGTCAACGCCATTGCGCCGGGCTTTTTCCACACCGATATGATGGCTTATATCGACAAACCGGAGCTCAAAGCGATACGCGACGCGATGATCATGGAAATTCCTCTGCGCCGTATCGGAGAAATGGACGATATGAAAGGAACTGCCGTGTTTCTGGCGTCTGCCGCATCATCCTATGTCACCGGACATGTCCTGGTAACCGACGGCGGCCTGATTGCCAAGTAAATTGTAACAAAAGGGAAGAAGATCGTGTCTTCATTTGAGCAGGCTTCTGTGCCTAAAGAATCGACAACAGTCATTTTAGTCCGCAAAAACGATGCGGGGTTGGGAGAAGTCTTTTTAGCCCGCCGCCATCAGCGTCAGTCTTTTATGGCGGGGGCTTATGTTTTTCCCGGTGGACAAGTGGATGCGGCAGACAGCGATTTGGGCCTTTCTCGTTATATTTCGGCTACCGATAATTTTACCCCACAAACGATACTGCAGGACGCAAGCCTTACCGAGGAGTTGGCGCAGAGTCTTTTTGTCTGCGCCATCCGGGAAACCTTTGAAGAAACGGGTGTGCTTTTCGCGCAAACAGGCGGAATTTTTATTCAACTGGATTCGGGGCAGGAGATCGTCCGCTTTGCCCACTACCGGCAGGAGTTGAACCGGGGAAAAATTTCTCTTCAAGACATCGCCGCAAAAGAAAATTTATTCTTTGCCTGCCATGCTTTGATTCCCTACGCCCATTGGATTACACCGGAAATCGTGCCGAAGCGGTTCAGCACCCGTTTTTTTCTGGCCAGATTACCCGACGGTCAAACGGCAACAACAGATTCTGATGAACTGACGGATTTTCTCTGGGTAACACCCGGAGATGCTCTGCAAATGCAATTGAACAAAGAAATCATGCTGATGCCGCCGACACTCAAGACGGTTGAAGAACTGGCGGCATTCGCTGATATTGATGAACTCTTCGAGCATACCCGACACCGGACCATTTATCCCATCTTACCGGAGGCTGCGGCAAATATCTTGCTGCTTCCCCATGATCCGGAATACGGCATTGCCAAATATAAAAGACCGGCAAGGCCGAACGAACCTTCCCGTTTCATATCCGTAGACGGGATCTGGCAGACGGGGCATTACCTGAACAAATAAAGCCCTGAACATCCTTACGATGCTCAGGGCTCAAGTTGTCGAAATTTAATCTGAATTAGAACTTTATTTTAGGCACCACTTTTGCCGCTTCTTCGACTTTGAAGAAGGCTGCCTCTTTAAAACCGAACATCCCGGCGACAAAGTTTGCCGGGAACGTTCTGATGGCTTGATTGTATATTTTCACCGCGTCATTGTATCTCATTCTTTCCACGGCAATCCGGTTTTCTGTTCCGGCCAGTTCATCTTGCAGCTTCATGAAGTTTTGATTCGATTTCAAATCAGGATATCGCTCCACCACCACCATCAACCGGCTGAGAGCGCCGGATAATTGATTATTGGCCGCGATCTTTTCGGGCACCGTTCCGGCGCCGCCTACTTTAGAACGCGCATTGGTCACTTCCACCAGAACATCTTTTTCCTGTTTGGCATAACCCTTAACGGTTTCCACCAAGTTCGGTATTAAGTCATAACGGCGCTGCAGCTGATTTTCCACCTGAGACCAGGCCGCCTTTATCCCAACGTCCATTTGCACAAATTTGTTGTAGTTACCGGCAAATATTGAATATACAGCAATGACCAGAACAGCAATAACCGCTACCACAATGAGAATTTTCTTTCCTGTCGACATTTTCCCCCTCCTCTATTATGTTAAATTATTATAAACTATCGATGATGTGACACGCCTTTTCCACTTCCCGCAGATACTTTTTAAAAACGTCTATTACTTCGGTGTTGGAAAGTTTATCGACGCCTTCTCTTATATCGAAGCACAGCATAAAAACCGCTGCGTCGATTGCAAAGACCTTGTTTATCTCTATGATTGTTTCGCGTTTGTTCCGCGGCGCCTTCGCCTGCTTTAAATAAAGCATCGCATTAAAAATAGAAACAAATGCCGTCACTGACTTACTAATCAGTTGCCTGACGGGGCGCGCCGAACCTTCAGATTCCAGATACCCTTCACGAAGCAGAAGAATTTTCCCCTTGAGCTCGCGCTCAATTTGCAGGCGCAGGTCTTCCGGTTTGAAGACTAATGACTCAAGAACATTTTCGCCATAAATCAAAATCGAATTGTTTTTCATATTAAGAAATTCAATGGGGTACGCATCCAGCGATGACTCAATAAAGGCTTTGGTCATCACCCGCGGCATAGCCACATTGCGTTTTCTCCAGTTCTTGACCAGAGCAAATCCATCTTCCAGGCGGTTGATGCCTTCCGTCGTCAGAACAACCAGGATATTAATATCCGATTTTCCTTTCACGTAGGCCCCGCCGGCAGCGCTTCCATATAGCATCAGCGAAATCAGATCTTTGCCGAACGCTTTCAGATAGTCCTCGGTTAAAGGAACGAAAATGTCTTGAGGTTGATCCGGTATTTTTGCCATGCTCTCCACCCTTATTGTTTAATAATCGCCACCTGCTCCGCCGCCGCCGCTTCCACCGCCGCCGAAACCGCCAAACCCGCCGCCGAATCCACCACCGCCGCCGCCGCCACGACCACTGCTGCTGACCAGCAACAATAATAGCCAGGGCAGCATGGACCGGCCGGTTTTGGTTCCCAGAAGCACCGCGGCAGCAATGAAGAAAATGATTAATCCGACAATATTAAAGCCCTTTTTCTCCGGACGAGCTTTTGTCCCGTAGGGCGATGCAACACCCGTTAATTGAACACCCGCATCCTTGGCAATATAAGTGCCACAGGCAAACATAGCATTGTAAAGAGCTTTGCCCGTCTCGCCTTTTTTGAGGTGCGGCACTACATACTTGTCCCGTATTTCGCCCACTAAACCATCCGGCAGTATTCCCTCAACACCATAGCCGGTTTCAATGCGAATTTTCCGCTCTTTGACGGCAAGGAATATCAGGACGCCTTTATCTTTGCCTTTTTCCCCAATGCCCCAGGCTTTGTATAACCCATTCACATAAAGCGTAATTTCTTCCGTTGGTCCAATTTCCGGCATCGTGGCCACGACGACCGCTGTTCTTGTTTTCTGCCATATCTCGTTCGCCAGCGATTCCATTTTAGCGGCATTGGCCTGGTCAATCACATTGGCAAAGTCATTGACGGCCGTTCCCTTCGGTGGTGGATATTTTTCTGCCGCAAAAACAACACCCGCCGTCAGAGCAATAAAGATTGCCGCGCACAGGACTAGTAATGTTTTGCATCCGCGAATCAACCACCTCGCAGCAAGCTGTCGAGGTATGAAATGAACGTCATTATATCGCAGCAAGCTGCGGAGAATTGACGCTCGTCCCGCAACAGCGGGATTTAGAGACTGAATATATTTACTTCCCACAGAATACCCTTAACGTTCTTCCGACTGAGCAACAATAACATGCCATATTTTCGAGTAGGTTGACTATTACGTAAAGCTCATTCCCTGTCAAGGCGGAAATATAAGCAGCAGATAGTGCTTGCGCAAGAGTCTGTTAGATACTAAAGACAAATAATTCTGAACATGTTTGTAATATTTGTAACTTATGACTGCAAAAATAATTTTAATTCACCCGCCCGTTGCAAAACCCTCTGAACCGCCGGCAGGAATTGCCAAACTGTCTTCTTGTCTGCAAGCTAACGGCGTTGAACATCGGGTGATCGACGCCAATCTGGAAGGCATTCTCCATTTGGTGCGAGCCTTCGCCCAGGCCGGCGCGCCTTCCGGCCGCTGGAACGTCCGCGCCTGCAAAAACCTGGAAGCCAACCTGGCCGCCCTGCAAAACTCTGACACCTTCGGCAACAAAAGCCGCTACTCCCGCGCCGTGTTGGATGTCAATCACGTTTTGAATTTAGCCGGGAAACCCTCCGGCGTAAACCTGTCCTTGTCCGACTATACAGACAACAAACAATCCCCGGTGAAAAGCGGCGACTTGATCCGGGCCGCCGAAAATCCCGAAGCCAACCCTTTCTATCCTTACTTTTCCGGACGTCTGACGCAAGTGTTGGCGGAGTCTCCAGAGTTTATCGGCTTTTCACTTAATTTTTTAAGCCAGGCGCTTTGTACGATGGCCATGATCGGCTTTATCAAAAAGAGCCACCCCCGGCAGAAAATTATTCTGGGCGGGTCCCTGACAACATCCTGGGCTCAGATCACAGGCCGGACCAATCTTTTTCCCGGCCTTGTGGAGGAAGTTGTGGCCGGCGCGGGAGAAGATAAATTGTTGGAACTTTTGGGAGTAAAAGATGTCCAAAGCGGCGCCTCAACGGATTATCGTCTTCTGATCGAGAATCGCTATATTTCTCCAGGTTTTATCCTGCCTTACAGTGCGTCGCGCGGTTGCTGGTGGCGAAAGTGCGCGTTTTGCCCGGAGAAAGCCGAAGCTAATCCCTATCTGCCCCAGCCCGTCACGGAGTCCATCGAAGAATTGCAGACACTGACTGAGCAGACGCATCCATCATTGATTCACCTTCTGGATAGTTCCATCACTCCGGCGCTTTTAAAGGCGCTGGCGGAACAACCGCCGGGTGCCCCCTGGTATGGTTTTGCCCGCGTTACCCGACATTTAGCCGATGAGGATTTTTGTCGGGCGTTGAAAGCCGGCGGCTGCGCGATGCTGAAACTCGGCATAGAGTCCGGCGATCAGACCGTTCTTGACCATTTGAACAAAGGCATTGATCTTCAAACAGCCTCGGCAGCGCTCAAGGCTCTGAAGAATGCCGGCATTGCCACTTATTGCTATTTTCTCTTCGGCACGCCACCGGAAGACGAAGCGGCCGCTTACAAGACGCTGGATTTCGTCTGCCGCCACGCCGACTGCATTGACTTTCTGAATCTCGCGATCTTTAATCTACCCGCTACCAGTATGGAGGCGGAAAACCTCGCCACACAGGATTTTTATGAAGGCGATTTATCATTATACAGAAGTTTCCATCATCCCGGGGGCTGGCAACGCCCCAATGTCCGCAATTTCCTGGCTAAAACATTCAAGAAGCATCCCGCAATAGCGCCGATTGTCAAGCGCGTCCCGGAATTTTTCACCTCCAACCACGCGCCGTTTTTTACTTTTCCAAATAAATAATTTCCTTCTATTGACAAGGCCTAGATGTTGTGGTTAATGGCATTCATCATACTACATGTAGTGTTTTTTATTTAACAACCCTCTTATCATCTTCAAAGGAGTTCAGCCCAATGGAAAAGAAGACTTACACCCCCATCGTTCCGGAATTAACGAAAAACGCGATTACCGTTCTGGAGCGGCGTTACCTGAAACGCGATAAAGAAGGGAAGGTGCTGGAGACTCCTGTTCAAATGTTTCGGCGCGTGGCGGATACCATTGCCGCCGCGGATCAGAAGTTTAATGAAAAAGCGGATACCGCCCCCGTCGCTGAAGAATTCTATCATATGATGACCCAGTTGGAATTTCTTCCCAACTCCCCTACCCTAATGAATGCCGGGCGTGAACTGGGACAGCTGTCGGCTTGTTTTGTCTTGCCGGTCGGCGATTCCATGGAAGAAATTTTCGACGCTGTTAAATTCACCGCGCTGATTCACAAGTCCGGCGGCGGCACCGGATTTTCCTTTTCCCGATTACGTCCGGCCAACGATGTCGTTCTAACCACCACCGGCATTTCCAGCGGCCCGATCTCTTTCATGCGTGTTTTTGATGTGGCCACCGAAACGATCAAGCAGGGCGGAACCAGACGGGGCGCCAACATGGGCATTCTGCGCGTCGATCATCCGGACATCATGGATTTCATCATGTGCAAAGCCGACAAAAAACAGCTTAATAATTTCAACATTTCCGTGGGCCTGACCGAAGCCTTCATGAAGGCTGTGGAAAAAGATGAAAATTACGACCTTATCAATCCCCGCGACGGACAGGTTTCCGGAGCCCTCAATGCACGCAAGGTTTTTAACCGGATTATCACGCAGGCCTGGGAAAACGGCGAGCCGGGCATTGTCTTTCTCGACCGGCTCAACCGTGACAATCCGACACCCCATGTCGGCATGATCGAATCGACTAATCCGTGCGGAGAACAGCCGCTTCTGCCCTATGAATCGTGCAATCTCGGCTCCATCAACCTCAGTAAAATGGTTCAAGACGGCAAGATCAATTGGAAACGGCTTAGCGAAGTTGTTCACCTGGCCGTGCATTTTCTGGATAATGTCGTGGAGGTCAATAACTATCCTCTGCCCCAGATTGCCGAGATGACCCTGGGCAACCGCAAAATTGGACTGGGTGTCATGGGCTGGGCGGATATGCTGATTAGGCTTCGCATTCCCTACAATACCGAGGAAGCCATTGAACTGGCCCATAAAGTCATGGGATTCATCAATGAAAAGGGACACACCGCATCGCAGGCGCTGGCCAAATCACGCGGCGCATTTCCGAATTTTAAAGGGTCCGTCTATGACAAAAAAGGCGAAGCGCTGATGCGCAATGCCACCGTGACCACCATCGCGCCCACCGGAACCATTTCGATTATGGCCAATTCCTCGTCCGGCGTGGAACCGCTTTTTGCCGTATCGTACGTCCGTCAGGTGATGGACAACGATATCCTGGTGGAAGTTCATCCCTATTTTGAAGCCATCGCGAAAGAAAAAGGGTTTTACTCGACAGAACTCATGCAGCGGATTGCCGAACACGGCACGCTTCACGCTCTTACCGAAATTCCGGAAGACATCCGCAGTTTGTTTGTCACCGCGCATGACATTTCGCCGGAAGTCCATATCCGGATGCAGGCCGCCTTTCAGAAACACACCGACAATGCCGTCAGCAAAACGGTGAACTTCACCAACGGGGCCACCATTGCCGACGTCGCCCGCGTCTATGAGCTGGCTTATCAGCTCGACTGCAAGGGCGTCACGATTTACCGCGACGGCTCCCGCGATCAGCAGGTGCTGTCCGTGGGCAAAAAAGAAGAATCGGCCGCGCAAGCAGGCCCGGATAAAGACCAATCAACGACCAAACGCGAACGGCCCAAAATCCTTAAAGGCTGGACCTACCAGATGCAGACCGGCTGCGGACCGCTGTATGTCACGGTTAACGAGGACGCCACCGGCTTATTTGAACTCTTCACCACGATGGGCAAGGCCGGAGGATGCGCCGCATCACAGAGCGAAGCTATCGGACGCATGGTGTCGCTCGCGTGGCGCAGTGGACTTCAGGCGCGCCAGGTTATCAAACAGCTACAGGGCATTTCCTGTCACTCGCCGTCCGGCTTCGGTGAAAACAAGATCCTTTCCTGCGCCGACGCGGTGGCCAAGGCAATTCAAGCTCACGTAGAGGCCAACGGCGGCAAGGTGCAGCATGCAAAACGCGCCTTCCGCAAAGGCGCCTGCCCCGACTGCGGCGGCATCGTCGAACACGAAGGCGGCTGCGCCGTCTGCCGCATCTGCGGCTACAGCGAGTGCGCGTAATTGTTACTTTTGATTTAATTGCTTCAGAAATACAAAAAGTAAATGGATGCAGAAAGTATCCAGCCCATCCCTGTCATTCCCTTGCAGAGACTGTGTCGCAATTCTCTTTTGTCATTACGAGACGCCTCTCAGGCGTCGTGGTAATCTCATGTATACGGCAACTTACGAGATTGCTTCGGTCGCTTCACTCCCTCGCAATGACATTGCGACACAGTCTGGCAGACGGGAATCCAGTCATCTTTTTCATTCCGTCCTGGACGGGAGGGATTGAGGGTGGGTGAAATTTCTCTTCGTCATTTTAAAAATGTAGCATTGGTGCTCATCAATAACCAATTAATTTTGACATTTCCCATCAAATATATCATACTTAAACTATACATAACAAGTTATTATCTTTTATATTGCACATTAACATTGTTAATGTTATATTGCACATCAAAGGTTAATAAAGATATGGATAATCCATTAATCAAAGAGCTTAAAAAGTACATCAAAGACACATTAGATATTACGCTGGTTATTCAGCCATGGGATGACTGCGCTGATTTGCCTTTTTTTCTCAAAGATCAATACACCTTCTATCAGACAAAGATCGTGACAACACACTGCATCCTGATGGTGGCTAATGACAAGCAGGAAACAACACCTGCGGTGATCAGAAAACATATTGACCTTCTCGGGCTGAAAACGAACAAAGCAGAAATCATTTACGTCCGCCAACAATTAAATTCCTTTAACCGCAAAAGGCTGGTTGAGCAGAAGGTTTGCTTTATCGTCCCCACCAATCAGATGTATCTGCCTTTTCTGGGAATTGATTTTCGGGAACACTTCAAAAAATTGCAGTCGCGACCGGAAACACTGAGCCCGTCCGCGCAGGTCGTTATTCTTCATGCTCTTCTTAAGGGCAATCAGGATATTTTGCGTCTCAATGATCTTGCCGAAAGATATGGCTATTCCATAATGACCATGTCGAGAGCCTTTAGCGAGATTGAATCGCTTGGCCTTGCTGAAATCAACACGCAGGGACGCGGCCGTAGACGTGAAATGATGCTGAAAGGCACAAAGCAGGAAATCTGGAAAAATTCACTGAAATTTTTACGGGCTCCGGTTATTCAGCGTTTGTATCTGGACCAATCGGTTACCATCCCCGATGGAATCTATGCGGGCCTCAGCGCTCTTGCCAGGTATTCGGCAATCGCAGAATCTGGAAACACGGTTTGGGCCATAAGCAGCGCCGAAGGACGATCATGGACCCAAAAATATCAGGTGGGAAAACTCGCTGCAAAAGATTTGCATTCCCATGAGATTGAAGTCTGGAGCTATGATCCGAAACTATTTGCGGATGCGGGTGTCGTTGACCGTCTTTCTTTGTTTCTTTCGCTTCAGGATGAAAAAGACGAACGCGTGGAAGCAGCGCTTGAACAAATGATGAAGGAAATGCCATGGTAAAAGGACTGGATATTTTTAGAAATCATTTTCGCGGCTATACTGATCGCTTTATTCTCATCGGCGGCACCGCCTGTGATCTGGCAATGGAAGAAGCCGGCTTGCCGTTCCGGGCAACAAAAGATCTGGATATTGTTTTGTGCATAGAAGTTCTTGATAGAATATTTGTTGAAACATTCTGGGATTTCATCCGCATCGGAGGTTATCAGATTCAGGAAAAGGCTTCCGGTAAAAAGCAGTTCTATCGTTTCGCAGACCCAGCAGATAAATCATTTCCGTATATGCTGGAATTGTTTTCGCGAAAACCGGACGTCTTGTCCATTGCTGACGAAAGCCATTTGACACCGATACCAACCGAAGAAGAGGTAGCCAGCTTATCGGCGATTCTGCTTGATAATGGCTATTACTTTTTTATCACTGAAGGGAAAAAAGAAAGGGATGGACTGCCTGTTATCGGAGCAGACCGCCTGATTCCGCTCAAAGCCAAAGCATGGCTTGATTTGAATCACCGAAAACAACAAGGGGAAACAATTGATTCAAGAAATATTCGAAAACATAAAAATGATGTATTCAGACTCTACCAGATTGCGGAACCTGCCAATCAAGTATCCCTGCCGGCAAATATTGCAAAAGATTTGCGCCTTTTTTTCAGTTTAATTACCTCTGAAGAAATTAATTTAAGATCATTGGGACTTGGATCGACCACAGTGGCAGCGATTATCACAGAACTAAAAAGAATGTATGGGCTTGATTAAGTAGGGCGCTGTCTCTACTTTCACCTCAGAGTTATTCAGGCGGATAGGCTTTTAGACTGTAGACTGTAGGAAGAACATAAAACGTCTATCCAGCGCAGGCCGGAATCCAGTATTAAAATCACCCCCGTCATTGCGAGATAGCGCAGCAATCGAAGCAATCTATTTATTCAACCGGCAACTCTATGTTTTTTCTTGCAATATTTTTATGAAGTAGTATTGTTCATCACGCATCATCAAATAATTTTAAAATGTTCATTGGAGGCTGAAGTCTGATATTTCAAGACCTAACCTTTATTTTCTCTTTAAAAGAAATAAAAAAATTCACGTTCTCTAATTGAAGTCGAATACCTATGACCAGAGCCGGAACAAAATCCAACCAAGGAGATGACTACCAGCGCATAGTAGCTCTGCATTGGCTCATCCGTCTTATTAATGATGAGGATGATATTTCCTATATCCAAGCTGAATCAAACGGCCTTCCAGCTATTGATGAGAAGATCAGTGTGGACGATGTTGTGATTGTTTATACAAATGGGCATAGACGTCACATTCAAGTCAAAAAGAATCAGCCACAAAACGTCGTTTGGTCATTATCGGACCAGAGTTTAGCCAATGAATTACCAAAGATTCGAGACCAATTGGAAAGCAAAGATGATACGATTGTGGAACTTAGTTCTCGCACGCCCTTCGGTGACATCCAATCCGTTGCAGAAGCCAGTCGTGAATATCCGGATCTAGATACATTCTCTCGCGGGAGTGGCGAAAATTTAAAAACAACCCTGAGTGTTGTAGCTAAAAAATGGGAACGGTCCGAAGTGGATGCTCTAAAGCTTCTGCGCCGTCTTG
The DNA here is from genome assembly GCA_030690945.1 of Smithellaceae bacterium. Classification (GTDB taxonomy): domain Bacteria; phylum Desulfobacterota; class Syntrophia; order Syntrophales; family Smithellaceae; genus UBA8904. The sequence continues at coordinate 14,800 of JAUYFM010000016.1, forward strand.
AATTTGCGTCGCCTCTCTCTTTCGCTGACTGGGATCGTCAAAACAAGCAAGAACTCTCGATGCTGGTTTCCAATGCAGATTTAGCCATGCCCATTCTTGAGTCTTTTCTCAACGCACATCAGTCTAAACTTCAGGCAACGACACTAACAATTTATCGTGAAGATGTGATCCGGCATCTGGAGCAAAAAGGTATCGTCAAAGCACCCCAGTACAGTGAAACTAACATTCTTGAACAATTTCAGCAGACCTCTCGAATTGGCCGTGAGTGGCGACGTACGATCGGGGGCCACAAGATTATACGCGCCGAATTAGCTGGGTTGATCCAATTGATCGAAGATGGTACCGATACCATACTTGTCACAGATCGCCCAGGGAGTGGCAAAACTTGTCTGCTTTTGGATCTTGCGGATTTTATCGAGAAAGATCCGCGTTTCAGTCTTTTATTCATAAAAGGAGATTGTTTTGCAAAACTTAAAAGTGACGGCGACCTGAAAGGTACCGGCCTGCCGGAGGATATCGTCGGTCTCTGTGGTCGGCTCTCGGAACTCCGTCGGATAGTTGTGATCGTCGATTCGTTGGACGTCCTATCGATGAATCGTGACCATGGTGCGCTGGGGATGTTTCTTCGTCTGTTGGATCGCCTGAGCCCCATGCGGAACGTCACGGTTGTCGCGGCGTGCCGTTCATTCGACCTTCAATACGATCCACTCCTCCGTGATCGCGAGTGGAAACATAAGATTGGCGTCGCGGATTTTGATTATGAGACCGTTGTATCCCCCTTCCTGCGCGAATGGGGCGTTCAGGAGGCAGAGCTTGATAGAGAGATGAGACGTCTTCTGCAGCTGCCACAGAATCTTCGGTTATTCGAGGATATCGTTAAGCGAGGTGGTCGATGTAATATCCATTCAGCGTATGAACTGCAGGAGGTATATCTCCAAGAGGTGGTCGTTAAAGATCCTGCGCTTGGAACCCCCGCAATGACTGCTCTACAGGATTTAGCTGATCGGTTGCTGCGTGAGCGCACCCAACAAATACATCCTACCGCCTTCTCAATTAATGAACCTTTACGCCGTGCCCTCGTGAGCAGCGGGATATTGTATGAGGACCAAAACCATTGTCTCGGTTTCAGCCATCAGACCTTGTTTGACAATTTATCTGTTTATTCCTCCCTTTCACGGGGTGAAGACCTTGCTGGATTTATCAAATCGCATCCTCCTTTTCCCTTTCTACGCGCTGCGGTGCGCAGTTTCGTCTTCCATTTGCGGACTCATTCCCCGGACCAATTTTCAAGGCAGGTATGGGCTGCCGTCCATGACATTGATATAGCCTATCATTTGAGACGCCTGATCGCCGAATCCTTAGCCGAGATTGACCCGCACACCCATGATTGGCCGCTGTTTCGTCGGCTATTCCGTCAGGAGCCGGAACTGTTCCGCCGCCTTTTCTGGCAGCTTAGAGGTGACGCCTGGTGGCGGTTGCTTCTTGACCGCTGGTTGCCCTCACTCGAATCTCCTGATTGTGACAATGAATGGTACAGCCTTTTAATTTCAGGGCTTGATCGCTGGATGAACAAGAATCCTACGGAAGTCGTTGCGCTATGGCGGCGAGCATTCGCTGAAAGGTGGGGCGAAATAAACCGACTTGCTGGGCATATCACAGTCCAACTCCTTAAGTTTCAGCATTGGCAGATCAAAGGCATCGCCGAACTGATCGAAATTCTATCATTGGAAGAAAAAGGTGAAGGACACTTGCTAGGGAAATCAGTCAGTCTCTACGTTGATAATACGAACGAAGGGGACGAACTGTTGTGGAAGTACATAATCGGAGACGTCAATCTTGAGAATCCTCAGCTAGATATCGGCAAGAAACTACGTTGTGATCCCCATGTTTTTCATGACAAGGAATTCCTGAAGAACAGATTGGTCCGATCTGAACGGCTTTTGGATCTTGCCATCAATGCCTTGGAGGCATGGACCGCTAGCGACAGTATTCGTTCCACCAAACATCGCTTAACGTCAACGTTTCTCTATAGTTCATCCTTTGAACTTCGACATAGCCATCATGATATGCATCCGGTTGATAATCTAACGGTTTTGCTCACCAGTATAGAGCAGGCTCTCAAACACCATGCCCGAGCAGATGACAACTGGTGGCAAAAAAATGAGCCACGACTTCGGAATTCAACAGAGGAAATACTGCTTTACTTTCTTGTTAATGCCTATAGGGAAAATCCCGAGGCAAATGTTGATGGTATAGCTCATCTCCTATCTGATGCAGAGCTTCTCCGTTATGGCCACATCGAACATGAACTTGGCGAGCTAATTCAGGCTAGTTATCACCTTTTAAGTCCCGAAATGCAGGAGATTAATCAACATGTCTTCCTTGGCCTTTATTCTGATGAGAATTGGGAAGGTGAGGATGTACCACAATGGGTACTCCATATTATTTACAACTCCCTCATTTGGATACCGGCAATCTTCAGATTCCCCATGAGCCAAACCTTTGTCGAGCGTTTTCAATCAAGGTTTGGCACAGCCTTACCGTCGCCGCATATTTCATCTTGGGGAGGCATCGTCCGTTCACCGGTGCCTCTGGCAACGTTAATTAAGCTGAAAGATGCTGATCTGTTTCGCCTGTTAAATTACTACAGTACACACAATACTCACAGCAGCCATCCGGCGGATTTCCATAAAGGTAGGCGTAGCTTGGTTGAGCATGTCCTCAGTGAGGCGGCTGCAGTTGATCCAATACGCTATCTTTCCCTGCTGTCAGCACCTGATCAACAAGAGTTACAGACCGGCTATACCCTGAACATACTTGAAGGCGTTGCTAATCATCTTCGCTATCGCTTCGGCAATTTGCAACCACCTCAAGGTTGGTTTGCTGTGGAGCCCGCGCCGGATGGATTGAATTTAAGTCGATTGTTATTGGATCTGATTGAGAGCCGTTCCGACTTGTGGAATGACGGTTATGCCATTGCTCGGATGCTTGAGGCCTGTTGTGAGGTTCTGCATGATCATGATTCTGCAGAACGTCTCGTCTTTCTTTTGTTTCGCCTTCTTCATCACCCCAACCCAGCAGAAGAACGACAGAGGATCTTCAGTCAAGACAAGAAAGGGATTACTTCCCATGATCTTCTAGACTACGCAATCAATAGCGTTCGCGGCATTGCTGCTGGTAATGCTGTGTCGCTGTATAATCGACTTCTGGAAAACGAGATCGACTTCCCGGAACTACTTTTCCCTCTATTGCGCCATTTTGCGCGCGATCCTGTAATGGGTGTCCGAGCTGCCGTGCTGGAACATCTACCCTACTTGACTTCCAAACAGCATGCTTTGGGGTGGCAGCTTTTTCATGACATCTTCCGAGAACCACAAACCCATTTGTGGCCCATAGCCGAAAGGCAGTTTTATTACCAATATAATGAACATTTCGACGAGGTCGCCCCCTATCTGGAAAGACTGCGGCTCGAAGCCCTTGATGAAGGGAGAAATACCTGGGCGAGAATCGCTGCCTTAGCCGTACTTTCCGGACATATAGAAGAGGCCGAACTATTTCGGCAACTGGAGTTGATGAACTTGCCCTCAGCTTGGCTGGGCGTTTCTGCAGTGTTCACAGCTAATCTGGATCTACATCGCCATGATAAACTTTGCATAAACGGACTGCGGCGAATTCTCCAATCATCGAATCTGGACAATCAGATATACGGAAATATAGAAAGGGCTTTTGATCCGAAGAATCATGGTCGTCTCCTCGGCAAAGACATTGCAATCAACTTTATCGATGCTATAAAGCCGGATAATCAACCTTTTGGCCTCTTCACTTTCCTCGATTGGATCGCTGACCTCGCCGGGCGCGATCCAATCGAGGCTCTAGAAATTTGTGAGCGGCTTGCTAAAAGACTTAGTGAAATGGTTTCCCCTTATCACATCTGGCATCATGAGCCACTTATCGCTGCCCTATCCAGCATTCTCCGTGAAGCGGACGAAACCGACGACGACGAACTCATCAATCGCGCTGTTCGTCTCCAGGATTTCTTTTTACGTTTGGATATGCCCGGCATCGACGATTACTTGAAGCACGCAAGCCATGTATGAATAGAGGGACATCCTATATTGTTCCCGACACCAAGCAGGACATCCTTAAAAAATTAAGTTTCCTCGGCGGGTTGAGGCCGTCCTTAAAATTCCAAGTTATTGCGTCAAAAGCTGACTTTCATTTATCGCATTCGAAATAAATTGTGAATAAATTGGACCTGCGAATAAATTGGACCGGTTCTATTTAATTCTATTTTAATTTATGAGGAACGACTCGGATAAAGGAAAACCAATATTTCAGCAACGCGGTTCATTTTTCTATTGATCCCGCTCTCCTGCAACTATTATATCCAGCGCATCACCTCGCCAACATCCTTCCCAATTTTTTTCACCCCATTTAACACCATAATAAAAAATTACCTTGACAACCTACCTACTAGTAGGTATGAGTAATACAAATATGACGGAATGAGAAATGAAGATGGACGAAAAAATTGATACAAAAAAACAGATTTTGGATATCGCCGAGGATCTTCTTCTGGATCGGGGCTATAACGGCTTCAGCTACAAAGATATCTCCGGCGCTTTAAATATTAAGAACGCTTCTATTCACTATCACTTCCCCAAAAAGACCGATCTGGGTGTGGCCATTATTCAGCGTGCCAGTAATCGTTTCCAGAAGTGGGCTGGTTCTTTAGACAGCAAGGATTTACCCTCTTCGAAAAAGCTGGATGAATTCTGCCTGATATTTAAAAAATTTGTGGAGCAAAAGCAGGTTTGTCTGGGCGGTGCGTTGGAAACCGATTTCAAGACTCTTCCGGAAGAGATGCAGGAAGAAACGCGCCTGTTTATGTCCACCGTGTTTCAGTGGCTGGAGAGTTTTCTGATGGCAGGCAAGAAAAAAGGTGAGCTCAATTTTCCGGGAACTGCGAAGGATCAGGCGCTGCTGACCATGGCCAGCCTTCAGGGGGCTATTCAAATTGTCCGGGTGACTTCACCGGCTAGTTTTGACGCGACGGTGAAGCAGATTAAGCGCTATGTCTGCGCGTAATTATTTTGCAGGATACTTCCCCGCCCCTGGGAGCCTGTGTCGTAATTCATATTTATGTCATTTCGAAGCGAAGCGAGAAATCTTGTTTCCAATAAATTCATTGCTTTAAGATTCCTCACCCCGCCATAGCGGGATTCGGAATGACAAAAAAGTAATTACGACACAGTCTCTGGAGGGAGGGGATAACCTAATACTCTAAAGGGTACTCGAGGATACACGTTGAGGGGGGATCATTATATTCACCCTCCCTCAATCCCTCCCCTCGAGGGAGGGAAGAAAAAAAAGATTGCCACGTCGCGTAAAGCTCTCCTACCCTGATCACCTGTAGGTGACGCGAGGGCACGCGTCGCAATGACAAACAAAGTTTTAAAAATAAAATATGGAGGTCACTCATGAGTGATGCACTGAAGGAAAAAATTAAAAACTACGCAATGACTCTCGGAATAGACGATTTCGGCTTTGCCGCGGTGGCAGATTACCAAAGCCCCCAGAGTCCGAAGATTGAGTCGATATTCCCCGGAGCGAAATCGATTGTTGTGGCCTGCGTTAAAGAGATGTCCCATGTGGAGAGCCCCAATCCTCAAATTGCCATGAACGGGCGGCTCGACATCATGGAATACGCGCGGTCCACCAATTACAAAATCTCAAGTTTTCTGGAGAAGGAGTGCGGCGCCAAAGCCATGAGTGTCCCTCTTTCTTACCCGCTGGAACTGACCCCGCAGAATTCCCGCAGTGTCGCCGATTTTTCCCTTCGGCATGCCGCCGTGGCCGCAGGCCTGGGCGTTTTTGGACGCCACAATCTGGTAATTCATCCGCGCCTGGGGCCCCGCGTTCTCTTTATGGCGGTGCTCACCGATCTGGCGCTCCCTTCAGATCCGCAGGTCACCGAGGACCTCTGCACCCATTGCAATCTCTGTGTGGAGAGCTGCCCTGCTGCCGCTCTGGATGTTGAAGGACAGACGGATTTTGGAAAATGTATCAAGGTTTCGCAGCCCTATGGTCTGGCAAAGATCATCGGTTTCTGGATGAAATGGGCGGGCAAATCGCCCGATGAGCAAATAAAAATGCTCTTCACCAAAGATTTCTTTATGACCTACCAGGCAAGCTTCATCGGTTTCCAGTACGCCTGCTTCAAGTGCTACAGTTCATGCCCCGTGGGAGGCAGCTGTAAATAGGTGATTGGGTGTAGAGAGCATCATGGGAAGGACACACAAGGCCGGGAAGTGATCTAAAAAGGGATTAGTGACACCTTTCATTTTGCAGAGGGGGACATAATGGATTCTGATCTGAGACAATTTCTCAACGACAAAATGGCATATAGCGAAATCATCGGCACCGGTAAGGTGATGGAACTCTCTGAAGCTGTCCGGCAATTCGTCAAACCGGGAATGAGCCTTCAAAATGGCGCGGGCATGGCATCCCCGACCGCCGCATACTATGAAATCGCCCGCCAGTTCTGGGGAAAAGATCCGGGCTTTACCTTGATCGCCGTTGTGGGAGGCGCCTATAATTTCGCCCTTTACGTTTACGGGAAATTATGCCGGAAAATTATCTCCGGCTTTAATGGAGACGGATACCCCTTTCCAAGCCCCAACCCCATCCTTACCCGCGCCATGCAGGAAGGAACCGTCGATTTCGAGAACTGGTCATATCTGACAATCACGCTTCGCCTGATGGCCGGCGCCATGGGTGTGCCGGCATTCCCCACCAAATCTCTCTGCGGCAGCTCCATGGAAACGGACAATAAAGACAGCTTCTTCCGGATGCCGGACCCTTTCGGAAGCGGAGAATCGCTCAATTTCGTAAAGGCCCTTCATCCGGATATCAGCCTTGTTCATGGATGGGCATCGGACACGGAAGGCAATACCCTGATTGCCGCACCCTACTCCGGAAATCACTATGGCCCTCTCGCAGCCAGGGGAGCGGTTATTGTCACCGTTGATAAAATCGTCGATGCCGATTTCATTCGTCGCCACGCCTATATGACTCGCATTCCCAGCTATGTCGTCAAAGCGGTTTGCCCGGTGCCCATGGGCGCCCATCCGACTGGTCTGCATGCCCTGGGGATACCGGAGTTCGAAGGGTATGGCGAGGATGAAGCATTCATTATGGAAGCCCGGCAGGCCTCGCGAAATCCGGAACAATATCAGGCCTGGGTGGATAAATGGGTACTGGGATGCCGGAATCACGATGAATTTCTTAACCGCCTTGGTCAGCAGCGAATCTGGTTCTTAAAGGGCAGAATCCAGGAGGATTCCTGGACATCGGAACTTTCGGAACGATCTACACGCCTGACTCTTCCGGAAGAGGCAACACCGGCGGAAAAAATCGTGTTTGCTGCTTCAAACAAGATTCAGGATATCGTGAAGACAAAAAAATATCAGCTGGCCCTGTGCGGCATCGGTGTTTCCAACCTGGCCGCGTGGCTGGCTTATTACGATCTTCGCCGGGCCGGATATCCTTTAGAGTTGATTGCTGAAATCGGCTATTACGGCTATTCCCCCCAACCGGCCGATCCCTTTGTTTTCAATCTGCGCAACATCCCATCATGCAGGATGATTTCCGATATCTTTACCTCCCTGGGCATTTTCATGAGTGGCTCCCAGACTTCCAGCATCGGCATTCTCGGGGCAGGACAGATTGACCGATTCGGTAATATCAACACCACAAAGCTCTCGCCCAAAGGTCCCTATCTCGTCGGATCGGGCGGCGCCAATGATGTGGCTTCCGGAGCCAATGAATGTATCGTGACTCTCGAGCAGAATAAAAGTCGGTTTGTGGCAAAGGTTCCTTATATCACTTCTCCCGGCATGAAGGTCACCACGGTTGTTTCCCAACTCGGCATGTTCGAGAAAGACTTCGGCAATCATGAACTGACCTTGACGGGATATTTTCCCGTCGGGCCTGCCAGATCGGAAGAGGAATCCATCAGGGCCATAAAGGATGCTTGCTGTTGGGATTTAAAGGTTCGCGACACCCTGGAAGTTCTGCCGCTTCCCTCAGGAGAAGATCTGAAGTTCCTGCGCTCTTTCGATCCGAAGCGGTTGTTTCTGGGCGGAGATGAATCCGAACGCTAGTTGCCGGGTGCGTATGAGGGGTTACTTCTTGTTGCTTCTTCTCCAAATTCCCTTCTTTGCGGCCGCCTTGATCAAATCGTCCCGGAAATCGGGATGGGCGATAGAAATCAGATTCTCGGCAATGCCCCAGGTGGACAAACCCTTGAGACAGACCTTCCCATACTCTGTGACGACGTAAAAAGCCCAGGCTCTTGGTATCGAAGTGATTCCCTGGAGATCGGGAACAATCCTGGAGACGACCTGATCACCGATCCTGCGGGTCGATTTGAGGCAGATAAAAGCTTTGCCCCCTTTCGATTTCGCCGCACCGGCAACAAAATCGCCCTGGCCGCCCGACCCGGAGATCTGCCTGTCGCCGATAGCCTCGGAGGCAATCTGCCCATAGAGGTCAACCTGTACGGCATTGTTGATGCTGATCATGTTTTCGTTTTTTGCGATATTCTCCGGCGTATTCGTGTAATCGACGGGGTAGCTCGCACAGACGGGATTGTCGTGGACAAACTCATACAGTTCCTGGGTGCCCATGGCAAAGGTATAAATCATTTTGTTCTTATACCAAGTTGCATTCAAATGTTAACAGTAGTTCGGGTCTCGTGTGACCTTCAGGTTATTAGACCCGTTGAACACGCGAACCTAAAGGTTCGGACTACGTTGGTTCGTTATCCTTTGAATGCGACTTGGTATTAATAACACGGATATAAATTCTTTAGCAAACGGAAAAGTATCCGGAACGACTCTGTCAAAATGCAAAAGGGACGGATGTTTTCCACGATTTCTTTTACGGGCCTGCCCGGCAGTTATCAGAGCCTCATATTACATATTCATGAAAGGAGTAGCCAGATGAAAGTATTACAGATTCAGCCTGTAGCCCCCTCGGCAATTCGTGATCGCTATTTCATGGTAATCCAATTAGCCGTTTTGCTTCTTTTCCTATGCCCCTTTCTGATGACGCAGGCCTATGCCCAGTCCTGCGAGAAGATCGCGCGGGATGTGAATGTGCGGCTTTCGCCCAAGATCGACGAGCAGGAATTGATTGAGGTTATTCGCCATCTGAATAACACGAACAACAGAAAACTTCCGGCCAAGTTTGTGAACAAGCGGGAAGCCCGATCACAGAGATGGAAACCCGGAAAGGATTTGTGGTCGGTTGCCGCCCTCAGAGGTTCAAGCATCGGCGGCGACCGGTTCCAGAACCGGGAGGGACGGCTGCCCGATCAAAAATGGCGCGAGGCCGACCTGGATTACAAGGGCGGGCACCGTGGCGGCAAACGTCTTGTCTTTTCGCAGGACGGGAAGCGGTTGGTCACCGTGGACCATTACAAAACCTTTATGGAGGTGCCCCCATGCCGATAAAACGATGTGCGTTAAACGGCCTGGCCATCCGTTCACTTGATGATCTCTATGATCAGCTCTCAAGCCGGCTCTCCTTGCCCGCGCATTCCGGCCGCAATCTGGATGCACTCTGGGATGTTCTTTCCACGGATGTTGAAGGTCCGTTCAAAATCGTCTGGAAACACAGCGATGATTCAAAGAAGTCGATGGGCAGAGATTTCGATCGGGTCGTGAAATTGCTCCAGGAGCTGGAAGGAGAACGGGACGATTTTCAACTGACCATCGAACCGTAATACATTCACCGGTATTTTTTTATAAAATGATAATGGGAGCCGAAACGTTCAAATGCCGCCTGATCCAGTGCATCCTGATGTTTGGGGTGAGCAATGCTGATGATCAGCCGCGCCCGCTCCTGCAAGGATCGGCCGTAAAGATTCACCGCACCGAATTCCGTCACCAGCCAATGCGCATGGGCGCGTGTTGTCACCACGCCCGCGCCGGGCAGCAATGCGGGAGCGATCTTGCTGACCCCTTTGTCCGTAACCGACGGCATGGCAATAATGGCCTTGCCACCCCGGGAACGCGAAGCGCCATACATAAAATCGATCTGCCCGCCCACACCGGAGTAAAATTTCATGCCTAATGAGTCGGCGCAGATCTGGCCGGTCAGATCAACTTGCAGCGCGGAATTAATGGCCGTGACCTTCGGGTTTCTGGAAATGATAAACGGATCATTGGTATAGCCGACATCCTTCATCAGCACTTGTGCATTCTGATGCGTGTAATCATATAATTGTTTTGAACCCAAAAGAAACGTCGCCACCATCTTTCCCTGATCAATCGCCTTCATCGCGCCGTTGATCACGCCTTTTTCCACAAGCCCGATTACGCCGTCGGCAAACATCTCCGTGTGGATACCAAGATTTTTATGCCCGCCCAGTTGATCCAGCACCGCGTTGGGAATGGCGCCGATGCCCATCTGCAGGGTGGCGCCATCTTCGACGAGCGCCGCGCAATGCCTGCCGATGGCCGCTTCCAGAGCATCGGGTTTCGCAAAATGGCCCGTCTCCAGCGGGGTATCATCTTCGACAAAAATATTGATTCTGCTCAAGGGAATGACGGCATCGCCGAATGTGCGGGGAACATGCGGATTGATCACCGCAATCACGGTATCCGCTGTTTCCATGGCAGCCAGTGTTGCATCCACCGATGTCCCCAGGGACACTGTGCCTTGTTCATCCGGCGGACAGACTTGCACCATGGCCACATTGCAGGGCAGATAACCTTCGCGATAAAGACGCTGGGTTTCGCCTAAGAACACTGGAATGTAATCAGCATATCCCTGCTGGGTCGGCTTACGAACATTCGATCCGACAAAAAAAGAATCCAGCTGGAAAATACCTTCAAACTCCGGATCGGCATAAGGCGCCGGGCCTTCCGTATGGAGATGATGGATATGAACATCGCGCAATTCACCCGCGCGCCCGCGCCGGCACAAAGCGGCAACCAGGCACTGGGGGGAACTGGCCACACTGCTGAGATGGACATGATCGCCTGATTTGATGACCTCAACCGCTTCGTCAGGCGTTAAAATTTTGAGGTTTTTTCTGTCCATATTGATGATCCTGGCGAAGGGGACTAGTGTCTCGTCAATCAAGAAATGTCATTTCGACCGCAGGGAGAAATCTAAGATTTCTCAGTCGTTATGACTCCTTCGAAATGACAGAGTATCGTTGACAGGACACTAGGCTGAAGGTCTTTTTTGTAGGCCTTCGGCCTTTATTTATTAATGACGGCGCATAAAGCGCCTTCATCTTAGCCTTCAGCCTTTAACCTTCAGTCTTATGACTTTAAAAACTCCCGAATATCGTGACTGAGCTGGTCTGGTTTTTCCAGCAGAATCGCGTGGCCGCAATTTTCGTAAATAATCATTTTCGCTTCCGGCAGCGTTTTTTGATAATCCTCCGCCAGCGGAATCGGGAAAAGCGGATCGTCCTTGCCTAAAATAATCAAGGTGGGCTGCGTAATATTCTGCGCCCGGCTGTTGATATCAAAAACACTGGCTGCTGCAAACTGCCTCAAAAAGGCATGCAGCGGTTGCGGATTCTTCATCCGCAACTGGACTGCCTGATCCAAAATATCCGGGTGCTTTTCAACAAATCCCGGCGCCGTCATCATTGTTAAATCGATACGATATATCTGCTCGGCCGGTTTACCATAGATGGCTGCGGCCACTTTCTCCCAGAAAGGCTTGCCCAGTTCCTGGGATCGAGAACCGCCCATACCCGTCGCCACCAAAATCAGACGGTTGACCCTGTCAGGATAAGACAGAGCCATTTCCTGTGCAATAAAACCACCCATGGAAAGCCCCGCCACGTGGGATTTTTCAATACCCAGCGCTCCCAGCAACCCGACTGCATCAGAAGCCATCAATTTAATGGAATATTCTTCATCCGGCTTGTCGGTTTGGCCGATGCCCCGGTTATCGAGCGCAATCACCCGGAAGTCTTTGGATAGTTCCCGTATCTGCGCGAACCATAAATCCATGGGAAAAGCCAGACCGTTAATGAGTATCAGCGGCTCGCCCTTGCCCTGCTCTTCGTAATAAATTTTGATTCCGTTGACTGTTTGATGCGGCATAAGAAACTCCTAATACCAAGTTGCATTCAAAGGGTAACAAATCAATGTAGTCCGAACCTTTAGGTTCGCGTGTTTAACGGGTCTAGAGACCCATACTACTGTCGACTTTTGACGGCGACTTGGCATAAGAAACATAAACAGGTCATTGCGAGTAAATTGTTTCTTCCATTTGCAACCAGTTCGCTGATCTGGTAAATTGCTCCTACAAAACAAGGGGTCTTGCCACCCTTTAGTGGTGGTTGAAACCCCTTGTTCTGTAAATAATTCATTAAACCGCTTCGAGGGCAATTGCCATGCCCTGGCCGCCGCCGATGCACAGGGATGCGAGCCCTAATTTAACATTGCGGCGCTTCATTTCATTGGCCAGCGCCAAAACAATGCGCGCCCCCGAACAGCCAACCGGGTGTCCGATGGAAATGGCCGAGCCGTTGACGTTGGTAATGTCCCAGGGAATATTCAGCTCGCGCAGGCAGGCCATGGCCTGAGAGGCAAACGCTTCGTTGAGTTCAAACAGGCCGTAGTCTTTAATCGACGTGCCGGTAATGCGCAACAGCTTGCGAACGGCAGGAACAGGACCCAGTCCCATATAAGCGGGATCAACGCCGCCTGAGGCATAGCCTTTAATCCGCGCCAGGGGTTTCAAACCCATCTGTTTGGCTTTGTCTTCGCTCATGATCAGCAAGGCCGCTGCCGCGTCGTTGATGCCGGAGGCGTTGCCGGCTGTGACCGTGCCGTCCTTCTTGAAAGCCGTGCCCAGCTTGGCCAGTTTTTCCATGCTGGTGTCCATCGGACGTTCGTCCGTATCGAAAATTATCGGGTTGCCCTTTTTTTGTGGGATGGTGACCGGAACAATTTCACCTTTCAGGAGGCCGCTTTTAATCGCGCTGCGGGCGCGGGTGTGGCTCTCGAGGCTCATCTTGTCCTGCTCCTCGCGGGAGATGTTGTAGCGCGCGGCGATGTTTTCGGCAGTAATGCCCATGTGGTAACCATAGAAAATTTCATACAGAGCATCAAATACCATCAGGTCAACGGTTTTGCCGAAAGGCATATCCATCCGGTGGCCCCAGCGGGCCTTGGGCAGGCCAATCGGAACATCGCTCATGTTTTCCATGCCGCCCGCGATGACAACCTCGCTGTCACCAGCCTTGATGGAGGCCGCGGCAAGCGCGATGGCCTTCATGCCGGAGGCGCAAACTTTGTTGATGGTGAAGGCCGTGGTTTCTTTGGGAAGACCGGCGCGAATCATGGCCTGGCGTCCGACATTTTGTCCCTGACCGGCTCCGATGACGTTGCCCATGATCACTTCATCCACGGCGATGTCCTTGAGATTGCCATCCCACTTGCAATACTGCTGCTCAATGGGCGAAAGGCCTTCGTTCTTTGCGGTATCCGGCGCATCTTCTTGGGCGTAGGCCGGCAACACCGGTTTGAAACCGGCTTTGATTAAAGTTTCGCGAATGACGAGCGCTCCCAGATCTTTGGCTGGAACGTCTTTCAGGGCACCGCCGAAGGCCCCAACCGCGGTGCGCGCACCGCTGACAATGACTGCATTTGACATAATACTACTACCTCCTTGATCTCGATATATTGATAATTCTTATGTCATTTCCATGACATTTTTAAGTCCAAAAGCCTGTGACGATTGACAATGCATCAAATTTGCGAGGGAGTATTTCATAATTGAGAAGCTAAGGCAAGAATGATTTACCGCGACTATCGGGCATAACGGGGATGGTTTTTCATGGTCGTGTCTCGTATCTCGTGAAGCGTGAAGCGTCGTTCGTGACCCCCTTGCAGAGGGCGCGAGCGTATCTCGTTTTCACGCTTCACGCTTTACGTCTCCCGCTTCACGAAATACGGATCTTCACGCTTCACGATCTCAAGGCTGAATCGTTTTTCCTCAAATAACCGCAGGCAGGCATCCACAACTTCAGCATCATAGAGAATGCCTCTGTTTTTTAAAATCTCATCCTTCGCCTCATCAAGTCCCCGAGACGGACGATAGGGGCGATGCGACGCCATGGCTTCTATGACGTCCGCGACTGACAATATTTTTGATTCCAGCAAAATATCATTTCCGGTTAATTGGTTGGGATAGCCTGAGCCATCCAGCCTTTCATGATGCTCTATGACCATTCGGGCAATCGGCCAGGGAAAGTCAATGTCCTTCAAAATATCATATCCGGCCTGGGCATGCATCCTCACGATCTGAAGCTCAATGTCCGTCAGTTTGGTCGGTTTGGTAAGAATCTCGGAAGGAATGGATATCTTCCCAAGATCATGAATCATACAGGCCAGACGAAGTCCGTCGACTTGTTTATCTTCAAGGTGCATTTCCACAGCAATAGCCTGGGCAAGATCGGCCACCCTGCGCTGATGACCTGCGGTGTAAGGGTCTCTCGTTTCCACCGTTATGGCCATGGCATTAATCGTGGCACCGAGTGATTTCCGCAACCGGTCAACACCTTCCTGGCGTTCTGCTTCCAGTATTTTGAGTTCGGTAATGTCGCGCGCAACGCCACTGAAGCCCGTCGGAAGACCTGCTGAATCTTTTATTAATGTAAAAGAGGTCTGAACATACCTGGTGGTCCCGTCTTTTCGGATAATTTCATAATCAAATAATCTCCCGGGCTCACCTGTCCGGTAAGTTTGATTATGAGCCGAATATATTTTTCGGGCTGTCTCCTGAGCCGTAAATTCCCGCGTGTCCATACCCATGAGTTCTTCCGGAGGATAACCCCATATCCGGCACAATGCGGTATTGAAAAAAGTAAATTTGCCGGCGATGTCTGTTTCATAATAACCGTCCTCAATCCTCTCCAGAATCGTCCGATATTTTTCCTCACTCTGGCACAATGCTTCTTCGGCCTGGATACGCTTGGTTCTTATTTCTTTCTTTTCCAGTTCCCGGGCAATGGCTACGCCAAGACGCGTCAAATTATCCTTCATGATATAATCGTGCGCCCCGCGGTGAATACAATCCAAAGCCGTCTCTTCTCCAATGGCTCCGGAAACAACAATGACCGGAATATCGATGTTCAGTTTCTTGATCATCGCAAGGGCGTCAACAGCACTAAACCGCGGCAGGTGATAATCACACAAAATAACATCCCAGTTTTTGCCGGACAAAGCATTGGTCATATCTTCCGGCGTCTCCACCCGTTCATATTCAGGTGCGTAGCCGTCTTTTTTCAGTTCCCTGAGGATGAGCAGGACGTCATCTTCCGAATCCTCCACCATTAAAACCCGGAGGAATCGAGGATTGCCGATTTCAGATTCAGTATTTTTTGCCATCATTAAAAACCCCTTCGTATCTCGTGAAGCGTATCTCGTGAAGCGCATCTCGTGAAACGTATCTCGTCGTTAGTATTTTTCGCTTCACGCTTCACGAGATGCGAGATACGTTTATTTTGAAACCGGTGGCGGCTCATTCCAAACCAACCAGAACAAACCTAGCGATTTAATCGCTTCCACAAACTTATTAAAGTCAACCGGTTTACGGACATAACTATTTGCGCCCAGTTTATACCCATTGGCCAAATCCACCTCTTGCGATGAAGACGTGAGGATAACCACCGGCAGTAGTTTAGTGGCCTCATTTTGGCGGATGGCCTTCAGCACTTCCATGCCGTCGATTTTTGGGAGCTTCAGATCCAGCAGGGTAACTACGGGCATATCCGTCAAATCCCGTCCCGCATAAATCCCCTTTCCAAACAGGTAATCCAGGGCTTCCACACCATCTTTGGCCACGATCACCTTATTGAAGATATTGTTTTGTTTGAATGCCCGTAACGTCAACTCGACATCATCAGGATTGTCCTCCACCAGCAAAATAATTTTGTTACCCACAATTCGCTCCTCTCATTGCGTATCTCGTGAAGCGTCGTTCGTGAAGCGTATCTCGTATCTCGTCGTTCACGCTTCACGCTTCACGAGATGCGCTTCACGGTTTCTTCCGCTTCACGAATTTAATCGTTTTATTAAGTTTCTCAACATCCGCGACTCGTGATCGAGTTTCTCGATTATTTTATCTCTTCCTGCTTGTGTAATATATACCAAAGCAACACTAACCTCAACTTGTGTTTCCAGTTCGGCGCATGATCCAAGAGCAATATATAAAAACTGACGATATTCTTTGTTATGATACCGGTTGAAGCCCTCGGCAATATTGGAAGTTATGGACACGGCCGCTCTTCTCATTTGACTTGCCAACCCGTATAATTCTTCTTTGGGAAATGTTTTTGTACATTCGTAAACATCGACGACTATTTCCATCGCCAGCCGCCACACATCCAAATCCCTGAAGTTCTTTATCTTACTCTTTTCTTCCATCGTGAACTCCTAGTTCGTGAAGCGTCTTTCGTGAAGCGTATCTCGTTCTTTTACGCTTCACGCTTCACGTAATACGCTTCACTGGTTCTTGCGCTTCACTCTTCACGCTTCACGAGATACTTTATTTTACGGCAACGTAAAATAAAAAACTGCGCCTTTCCCTACTTCTCCTTCCGCCCAGACCTCACCTCCGTGGCGGGTTATAATCCTTTTTACCGTTGCCAGACCTATTCCCGTTCCCAAAAATTCATTCTTTGTATGGAGGCGCTGGAAAGTGCCGAACAGTTTGTCCACATAAGCCATATCAAAACCCACGCCGTTGTCCCGGATAAAGACAACTTTCTTGCCCGCCAGATCTGTCATGCCGAATTCAATCTTCGGCCGCGCCTCCTTGCCGGTGAATTTCCACGCGTTATCTATCAGGTCCGTCAGGGCAATGCGCATCAATGCGGAATCACCATCGATGATAACGCCTTCCTGGATAATGACATCGATGATTCGAGCAGGATCATCCATTTGAGAGTTTTTTGCAATTTCCCGGAACATTTTACTCAAATCAACCGATTCACGACGAAGTTCAAAGCGGCTTATCCGGGAAAGTTTCAGCATATCTTCAATGAGCATCCCCATATTCTGCGTTGCCGCACGAATCCTTGCCAGATAATTGCGTCCGGTGTCGTCAAACTTTTTCTGGTAGTCCTCCAGCAGAGCCTGGCTGAAGCCGTCTATGCTCCGAAGGGGCGCACGCAAATCGTGGGAAACGGAATAACTAAACGACTCCAGCTCTTTATTGGTTGCTTCCAGGGACTGGTTGATGAAAGCAACTTTTTTATTGCTGGCGTTGAGATCCTCCACGATGCTCAGCAGGGCCAATTGGCTATTACGCAGATCATTGGTTCGACTGAGCACCTTCTTTTCCAGTTCCACGTTCAAGCCGATAATTTCCTCTTCCCCCCGTTTGCGGTCATTGATGTCGATGATGAAACCTTCAAAATAATTCTTGCCAGGCTGATTTTCGGTAAGTCTTGCATTGATAACCGCCCAAAAGGTCGTGCCGTCCTTTCGGCGCATTTGACATTCGAATTCTTTGAGATATCCACTTTCTCTGAGAACTTTGATTGCTTTTTTCCTTTCACTAGGATTTGCATACAATTGGCCGGCAATATCGTCAACCGCTCCGATAATCTCTTCCGGACATTCGTAGCCGAATATTTTGGCAAGGGCCATATTGGCACTGATTAACTTGCCTTCCGGGGTCGTCTGAAAAATTCCCTCCATCGAGTTCTCAAACAAATTTCGATATTGCCGTTCGCTTTCCCTCAGTGCCTCCTCCGCGTGCTTGCGATTGGCGACGTCAATGCCTATGCCGATCAGGCATGGCTTCCCCTCAAACGTAAAAAGTTTGCCGGTAAAAAAATGCGGCGTCCCGATTCGGTCTTTGGATATGAAAGCGGCCTCAACAGACGACTCTCCTGTGGTGAAGGACTCTTTAATCCTTTCCGCGACAATCTCCTTTTCCGGCGTTTCGAAAAAATCAAGTGCCGACATGCCGGATATTTCGTCGGCCGAATATCCGGATTTCTTCTCAAAGAGGGCATTCCACCGCAAAAATTTGCCGTTCTCGTCTAAGATATAAAACAGGCCCGGCATGCTGTCCATGACAGCCGTGATGAAGCTGCTCTCACGCTGGACAATCTCCTCGGCTTGTTTGCGGCCGGTAATGTCATTAATGCTGGACAAAACGCATATTTCATTTTTGACCGTGATTATATCAGCCGAGAAAAGCCCCGTAATCCTCTCGCCTGATTTTTTCCGGAATTGAAATTCGCGATCATACACCTTACCTTTGCTTGCCAGTTCGCTGACGACTGCGGCGCGATCTTCGTCTCTGTCCCAGATATGCATACCAATCGTTGTATTTCCTTTAACATCCGCCAATTGGTATCCGGTGATGTTCAGAAAACCTTTATTGACTTCAATAATCTGTCCATCGGACAGCCGGGTAATCGTGATGGCAAAGGGAGCGGAATGAAACGCCTTGGAAAATTTTTCTTCCTCTGTTGTGATCTCCAAGAGCAGCCGCTTATTGAACATCAGCGCCAGGCCATATGTCAGAAGAATAAACAGCATCTGGTGAGAAATTAGTACAAACTGTTCAAATATCCCGGACTGGAGATAATCGCCTGTTGAATGCGCAACGGCAAAAAACTCGACAATCCGGACAACACTAATTACACAGTAGCCAGCAAAAACAATACCTACGACCCTTGTCATCTGCCTCATGCCGGGTTCGACTCGATACAACAGGAGCCACGCACATTGAAAACAAAAAATCAGTAATACCACTGAAGAATTAAGATATCTTGCCGCCAGAACGGGTTGAACAAGTGCGAAATAGGCATGAACAAGGACAAACACCGCCAGCAGAATATAATTATGAATCTGTAAGCTTTTTTTGCCGATAAAGCGCAAAAGACCCATATAGCCCAAAAGCGCCCCAGTCATCGCCAGGGCATTGGCCAGCACAACAGATATCCAGTCCGGGATTTGGCCGCGTAGGACAATCAGAAAAAGCGCCGTCGTTTGCAGTACAAAATTAAAAACAAAAAACCCCGTGCCGGCGAAGCGTTTACGGTTTTGCTGCCACAAAAGCACAATAACGACCACGCAGACGATATCGGTGATCATATAACTGAAAATAATGGTTCGCATGTCCAGAATCATGAACTACCTCGTATCTCGGAATTCGTGAAGCGTATCTCGTGAAGCGTATCTCGTTTTTACGCTTCACTCTTCACGCTTCACGAGTGACGCTTTTCCAGCTCCGCAATCTGTTCTTTGAGTTCTATAATCCTCAACTCCCGGCCTACGAATGCCCGGTTCGTCTCTTCGAGCAGGTCAATCGTTTCATTAAGCTCCGCCGTCCGTTCTTTTATTCTCTGTTCCAAATTTTCATTGAGGTCACGGATTGATTCTTCCGCACGCTTTCGCGCGGTAATATTGCTGACGGCATGGACTGCGCCGGAATAATGACCGTCCGCATCCAAGATGGGGTCCACTGTTACTTCAAACCAACCCTCTTCAGTCTTCAGCTCCATGATCTCACGGCGCAGGCTCTTTCGCGCCCGGAGAAGGGGACATTCGGGGATCGGCTGCGTCGTGCCGTGCACAATCTCCCAGCAGTATTTTCCGATAAATTCGCCGCATGGGCGATGAAAGAACTTCTCTGCGGTCTTATTCGATCGTAACACCCGTTGCTCCGAATCCAGAACCCAGATGGCCGTATCGGTGGAGTCAAAAGTGATCTGCCATTGTCTGCTTAATTCGCGTATTGCTTCTTCCGCCTGCTTGCGCTCGGTTATGTCGTTGTGGACACCAAACATCCGAATTACTTTACCTTCATTATTTTTCAAAGAAGATGCTTTGTTGTGTATCCACCGATAAGTTCCATCTTTGTGGCGAAACCTGAATTCCAACATAAAATGTTCAACAGGATGATTAAGATAAGAATAAACTGCATTTTGGCAGTTTTCTTTTTCCTCTGGATGAAGGTGTTCAACCCATGTATTGAAATCGTTTTTCAATTCATGATCTTTATAACCGATTTGTTTTTTCCATTGCTCAGAATAAAAAACTTCGTTGGCTTCAACATTCCAATCCCATATCCCTTGTTCTGAAGCATCAATAACAAGCTCATATCTTTCTTCACTCTCTTTCAGCTCCTTCTCGAACCTTTTGCGCTCGGTGATGTCCTGGAACGCCCCATGAACTTTGATGATCTTCCCGGCTTCATCTTTTACCGGCTCGCCCATTGTCCTTATCCAGACCCGCTTGCCATTGGCAGTGATGATCTCCATTTCTTCATCATAGGGAATGCCGTTTTGGGCGCATTGGGTGAATACTTTTGTTATTTTTTCCCGCCACTCTGGCGCATAATAGTTTATCCTCTCTTCCACCAATGGCGCATACCCGGCAGGCCTTTCGTGGATGGCCGCCGTTTCATCGGACCATGTACAAAGGTTGTTTTTCAGGTCAACGCTCCAGCCGCCAAGTTTTGCCTTCTCTCCGGCGATCCTCAAAAGGCTGGCATTTTCTTTAAGCCTTTCCTCCGCCCGCTTGCGTTCGGTGATGTCCAGGATGGAGATGATGCCTGCGGGTCTTCCTTGCACCGTTGTTGAGGCACCAGACAAATCGACACACTTCTGTGTGCCGTCCTTCGCGATGATCTTGAATTCATGACGATTCGTCGTTTTTTCTCCCTGCTGGCGCTTCCGTCCGTGTTTCTGTATCACCGACTTGTAGTCGGGGTGGATGAAATCCCAGAAATTCATAGACAGAAGTTCTTTTACGGAATAACCGCAAATGATCTCGGCAGCGCTGTTCGCGTAAATCCAGCGGTCATCCTGGTAAAGCATCACCGCCGCGGGCGTCGAGTCAACCAGCACCCGGAACTTCTCCTCACTTTCCCGCAGCGCTTCTTCGGCCTGCTTGCGTTCGGTGATGTCTATTATTGTTGTTATAAAGAAAAGGGGGTTACGATTGGCATCACGATGCATTGCAACGCTAGTATCCGCCCAGATGTAAGAGCCGTTTTTGTGCGTATACCGTTTGTTGAACCGGGCTGAATCTTCCTTGCCCTGCAGGAGTGAATCTACAAATTTTTGAGTTGTTTCAATATCATCTGCAGGAGTAACGTCCTGCCATCTCTTGTTTTTTATTTCTTCCTTTGTATAACCAAGCATATCACAAAACGCCTGGTTAACATTAATTTCACCTGTAAGAAGAGTAATAGACTTTCCGGTATTAGCCACCTCGAATACAGATTTATATTTTTCCTCGCTTATTCTCAAGGCCTCGGCATGCTGGATGGCTGATACCTGATCCGACAGAATCTTGCCGACAAGGATCGTCGCCAGCGGATATAGCAGAATCACCGGTATGCCAACGCGTTTCACAACGCTCATAATGATATTTTCCGGCAGTGTGAACATCAGGGCAATCATGGCCACATGAACGACCAGACCAAAAAAGTAGAGATGCCGAGTGGATGGTGGCTGTGTTGACGGGCGTAGCCGGAAATGGGCCACCAGGCCGATCCCTGCTGATGAAAGAATAACCAGTACGCCCATGATCGTCCCCACACCACCCAACCCGAGGCGGCAGGCGATTGTCATCAAACCGGCCACAGACGCCGCCCAGGGACCAAAAAAGAGGGCACACAAACTGATCATGACCGATCGCCCGTCAAAGATCAGACCCGGCCCCATATTAAGCGGACGCAGCATCCCAATCACGGCGACTCCACCGAAGAGGACGCCTTGCATCAAAACACCCAACCGGGTGCTCCGCGGCCAGTGTTTATCAATAAAACCGGAGACAACGCTAAGCGCCACCAGCAACGCCAAATTGGTAATCAAATCAAGATAAACCATATAGACCTCGTCGTTCGTCGCTCGGGATTCGTGAAGCGTCGTTCGTGAAGCGTGAAGCGAAAAAAATCGTCACTCATGAAACGTGAAGAGTGAGATGCGAGATACTAGATACGAGATGCGCTTCACTCTTCACGCTTCACGAGATACGCTTCACGTCTTCTGCTTTTCCAGCTCCGCAATCCTTGCCTTCAGCTCCCGCATCCGCAATTCCCGATCCACAAATACTTTATTGATCCGCTCCAGCTCGGCGGTTCTGGCCGACAATTCAGCAGTTCTCTGGGCAACGCGTCCTTCGAGCTCTTTATTAAGCAGCCTGAGCTCGTCTTCCACCTGATAGCGCTTCTTTGCAAGTTCCATTATTTCAAGCGCATAGTTAATATTATTGGTAACTTCATTAAGCAGGTTTATTTCCTCTTCATTGAAAAAGAACGGGTCGGCATCGTAAATTGTGAACACGCCGATGACCCTGTGCTGCAAAACAAGCGGCAGAGAGATGACGGAACGGTAACCGCGCTGTAATGCCTCCTCCCGCCAGAGAGCCATGATGGGATCATTCGCTATATCATTGCAGAAAAAAAGTTTCCCCTCACGGGCTGCGATACCAGCTGGCCCACCGCCTTCCGGGATATCTTTTGTAGAAATTTTCTTGATTTTGGTGAGATAGCCTTCCTCAAAGCCGCTCCAGACAGCAGGCTTAATAATTTTATCTTGCTCATCAATCAGTCCAACCCAGGCCATCCGGAATTTTCCGTATTCAACGGCGATGAGACAAACCTCGGCAAATAATTTTTTCTGCTCACGGGTGCGGATAACCATTTGATTGATTTGGCTGATGACCGCCAAAACACGGTTGGTACGTCCTAGGTTTTCTTCCACCCGCTGCCGCTCCGCTATCTCATTCCCTAAATTTTTCAAGGAGGTATGTGATTGTTTCAGTTTAACCACCATTTTATTGCTGGCACGGGCCAAATCCGCCAGTTCATCGTCATCTTCAGCAACTATTTGATAATCCAGATTACCATCTCCAATAACTTTAATTCCGTCAGTGAGCGTAGCCAGACGTTTCGTCAGGACTTTGTTGAGGTTGGTTGAATTGATGGCTATCACCATGCCGCCGCCCACAAAGATGAAGATGATCACGAAAGCGCCTATATTTTTTGCCCTTTTTGCTGCCATTTCAGTTGATTCATGCAATCTTCCGAGACTATCTATCAAGGCGTAGGACTTCAGAAATACCTGGCCGATCAACCGCGATTCCGCTTCATCAAAAGTAAATCTCTCGTCCGAACGGCGATTCTCTCGCTTATGTTTCTCCAGTATCGCTGAGAACATAGAGTATGTCGCATCAGAATCCTTCCGCGCTTCCTGCAGCAGGGCTTTGTCCTCTCCGGTCGTAAACTGGCCAGCCGCTTTTTCCATTAATACCCGGATAGTTTCGGATTTTGCCTGCCACTGGATGCTCGCCCGTTCTTCCCGATACAGAAGATAATCGTCCCGCAATGCGATGCGCTCAAAAGCGATGTTCCGTATTTTCAATACCAGATTTACATTCCGGCCGGCTCTTTCATGCCACCAGAATGACAAAGCCAGGCAAAGTATCATGATGATGATAACAACCATGTAGATCAAGCTATTGAGTCTAAGTTTTGTTTTGATCTTCATATTTTCCTCGTATTGCGTGAAGCGTATCTCGTTAAGCGTATCTCGGAATTCGTGAAGCGTATCTCGTGAAGCGTGAAGCGAAAAAAACCGTTACTCGTGAAACGTAAACACTGACCACCTAAGGATGGCACGAGCGCGAGATACGAAATACGAGATACGCTTCACGTGTTCTTTCGCTTCACGCTTCACGAGATACGCTTCACGTTTGTTACTAACGAATTATCCTCACCGCCGCAGGCTTGACCGCCAAAAGGCCGTCCATATAAATAAAATCAAGATAATTGGGCATATCCCGGCGCGCCACTAATTGGTTTTTTATGGCCCACCGCGTCTGGTCTTCCAAGTCCACCAGCAGAGCTTGATCGAGGGTCACCCGGAACGTGAAAATGTCCCATGTTTCATCAAGAATGCCTTTGTCCGTTTTGAGGAATTCAGCCACCAGTCGCCTTGCTTCTTCGGGATGCTCAAGCACAAATGTTTCAGCCTTGATCAGCGCCCGCAAAACCTTTTTTATCGCTTCAGGATTCTTCTTTACATATTCCTGCGAGGCGACAACGCAGAAGTTCTCTGTATAGAGTGATTCCCCGAAGAAGATTATCCCGTTGTTTCCCAATTTCTTCTTCAGTTGGCTCAAGGTAGGATTCCATGTGGAGACGGCATCAACTTTTCCCGTGGCAAGAGCTTTGGCCATCTCGTCGGGCTTTAGATCAATAATTTTGACTTGTTTTATGTCAATACCCTGTGCCAGCAGAAAAGAATCCGCGAAGAAATGCCCCGTTGTCCCCAACGTCAGGCCGATTTTTTTCCCTTTCAGATCTGATGGCTTGGCAATCCCGCGGTCTTGCCTGGCCACGATGGCTTCATTTTTGTTGGAAGTCTGGATCGCTGCAAGAATGTTGATTTTCTTGCCGCCCATGACGGCAAGCATGATCGGTGTATCCGCAACGGTGGCTACATCCGCCTTTCCATCCATCATTGACTGGAGCGCTAATTTTCCAAAGGCATGGGGCTGCGGTGTTGCGTCCAGCCCTTCTTCCTTAAAATAATTCTTCACGAGGGCGATATGCACGAGAGTTGAATTGAAAATAGTTGTATAAGCTATGGTGATTTTTTCCGGCGGGCTGGCCGGTTTTTGCTGGCAGCCGTTGACGGTCAAGGTGATGAACGCGATGGCGGTAAGAATAAGGCTGGTGAAACGGCGTGTCGCCTGGAAATGAACCATGTTCTTTCCCCCTATTCTATATGGTGGCTAGTGTCTCGTCAATCAAGAAATGTCATTTCGACCGCAGGGAGAAATCTAAGATTTCTCAGTCGTTATGACTCCTTCGAAATGACAGAGTATCGTTGACAGGACACTAGGACCTGTTAGGACAAGTGTAATACCTCTTTACGCTTTTTTCCGCAAGGGGAATACGGCTATGTTACGCGCCGGTAAAACCCGGCTAATTATTTTGCCCTGGCGGCACCTCCGTTTGCAGCAGCTTGCGCCGCCAGATTGAAGCGCAAAATCACTGCGTCAGTATCGGACGTGCGGGACATTGCAATTTTTGACTTTTCAAAGACTTTCAGCATAGCCTCATTGCGCGGCAGCACATAAGCGATAAAGCAGCCAATCCCCCGGTCGCGGGCGATCTTAATCAGGTAGTTAAACATGAAAGTGGCAACGCCTTTTCCCTGAAACTCTTCATCGACAATGAAAGCGATTTCATAAGCACCCGCTCTTTTATCGTAAGCGTAACGCGCCTCGGCGATGATTCTTTCATTGCGGCCTTTTTCCACGATGGCGACAACCGAAAGAACCTCCTCGTAATCAATGCTGACGTAGGTTTGCATTTCTTTGTGCGGCATAACAGGCTTCGAGGCAAAATAGCGGAAATATTTTGATTCGTCGGAAAAATTGTAAAACAGACGGCGCATCATGTCCTCATCGGACGATTTGATCGGACGGATTTTAATTTCCAGACCGTCTCGCAGGGATTTGCGCGTTTCCAGCCCGGACGGGTAGTTGGCGGCATGGCGGGCAACATAAATCTGATCCGCATAGACATAATTAAGCGCCTTGGCCTGGTTAAGCAAACTTTCGCGATGATCGGGATGGGCAATGTCGATCATCGCAATGGCCCGCTCCCGGATGGACTTGCCGAAAAGATTCGCCACGCCGTATTCGGTGACGATATATTTGACGACGCCCAGCGTGCTGTGAGGGTTGTCAATGTCACAGTCATGCTTGATGACGATGTTGCTTTGCCCTTGTTTATCCACGGAATTGAGCGCCACAATCGCCTTGCCTCTTTTGGAAATGGTTGCGGCCACCGCAAAGCTCAGTTTGCTTTCATAACCGGAAAGGAGATTGTCGCCGGAATGGAAAATGACCAACTCGCCGGAAATATCGATTTTTTTAACGTTCACGATGCCGATGAGACTTTTGATTCGCCGCACAACGAAGGGGTTGCTCAGCCGGGCAATCGGATAAAACTCAAAAACGGGATTGCGGTTAACATACTCATACAAGGCGCGACTTCCGTAACAATAGCTCGCCGTGACGAGGCCCCCGTTATAACGGCTGCGGTCCAGCGAGATCGCGCCGGAATTGATCAGATCAATAACCCAGTCGGAAAGAACATGCGTCAGAATGCCGAGATTTTTCTTGTTTTTCAAATGAGCGGCCACGGCGTTGAATATCCTGCCAACATGCAGCACCACGGTTGCGCCGTCCTCGATCAGGTTTGCTATATTCCAGCCAATACGGTCCACGATTGCATCATAGGGCTTGTTTTCCCGCTCAATAAGCGGCAAATCGCTTTCGATAATATAGTCGATACTGCTGATATGAATGGCCGTCTCGCCGTGGGTTACCGGCATGTTTGGATTGATCTCCGCAATCGTCAGCGACGCCTGCTTAATAACGATATTGGCCACATCCACCGCCACGCCCAGAGACACAAACCCTTTGTCGTCGGGCACGGAAGTCTGGATAATCGCCACATCCACCGCCACCGCGCCGCTTAAAAAAATGTAAGGCAGCTCCATCAGGTTGGCGGGAATGAAATCGACTTTGCCTTCGGCAATTTCCTTGCTGATACTCTCGCCGATATTGAATGTCTTTAACCGGTATTGCCTGTATCCGTCGCGTTGAGACGGAAGATAATTGCCCAGCGTAATGAGCTGAATGATTTCCAGATCGCGGATATTGCGCGCGCCGGACGCGGCAATGGCCGACAGAACTTTCCCCGGGGCCGCGACAGCGCTTGAGACAAAAATTTTCTGTCCGGGTTTTAGTTTTTCCAGCGCCTGATCCGTACTGATCACTTTGCTGCGATAATCGAACGAACCTGTCATTTTGCAATTTTCCATCATTACATCCTCCGCTGAATTGACTATAAGATAGAATATTTCAACAAAATAATCAATTTATGATTGGGAAAGACTATCCGCTTGACAACCCATGTATATGCTAAGTATAAGCGTCCATGATGAGAATAGTATATCACTAAACAGCATACAGGAAGGACATTTGTGAAAAAAATTAATAAAGTGCTGGTGGCCAACCGGGGGGAAATCGCTCTTCGCATTATCCGCACCGTTAAGGAAATGGGGCTTTCTACCGCCGCGGTTTATGAAAAACCGGACAGCGAAGCGTATTTTTTACGATTTGCCGATCAGGCCATTCTGATTGGCGACGGGCCGCGCAAGGATTACCTTAATATTGATAAAATCATCTGGGCGGCGCAAAAAGCCGGGGCGGATGCCATTCATCCCGGTTACGGTTTTTTATCGGAAAACCCTGATTTGGCCACAGCCTGTGAAGATGCAGGTATCACGTTCATCGGGCCGCCGCCCAAGGTTATTCGCGATCTGGGCAACAAGGTCGTCGCTCGTGATATCATGAAGAAAGCCGCTATCCCGTTTATTCCGGGAACCGGCGCGCTGGCCGACGGCGAAGAAGGCATTCGAGAAGCATTGGCCTTCGCAGCTCAGCAAGGGTATCCGATCATGCTCAAGGCACTGGCCGGCGGCGGTGGCCGCGGCATCCGCAAAATTGCCGGAGAAGAAGAACTCCGCGCGCAGCTGCCGCAGGCGCGCTTTGAAGCACGCTCCGCCTTCAATGACGACCGTATTTATATTGAAAAATGCGTAGAGTCGCCGCGGCATATCGAAGTGCAGATTCTGGCCGACGCTTACGGTCACATCATGCACCTGGGGACAAGGGATTGCTCCATCCAGCGCCGTCATCAGAAACTGCTGGAAATCGCACCCGCCGATCTGCCGCCTTCCGTCCTCGAGGCCATGCACCAGACGGCGATACAGGCGGCGCGCCAGGCGGGTTATGTCAACGCCGGAACGGTGGAGTTTCTGGTCGATCCCCAAACCAACCAATTCTGGTTTATGGAAGTCAACACCCGGCTTCAGGTGGAACACACCGTTACCGAAATCCTCACGGGCATCGACATTATTCGTCAGCAGATTCTGCTGGCCGAAGGCGGCCGACTCGAAATTCCGGAAGAACGAATCTATCTGGTCGGCAAAGCCATTCAGGTCCGCGTCAACGCCGAAGACCCCAAAAATAATTTCATGCCCGAAGGCGGCAAACGCGTGGACGTGTATCAGTCGCCCGGCGGTCCCGAAATCCGCCTCGACGGCATTGTCTATCAGGGCTATAAAATACCGACTGATTACGATTCGCTGCTCGTGAAGCTGACTGTGCGCGGCTATTCCTGGGAACAAACGATTCAGCGCCTGAAACGCGCGCTGAAAGATTTTTTAATCGTCGGGCCCAAAACCACGATCCCCTTTTATCTGGCCATTTGCGATGAAAAAGATTTCCGCAACGGTCAATTTACGACCAGCTATCTTGATCTGCATCCCGAAATATTCAATTATCCCGACGCCGAGCGGGAAATCGCCAAGCTGTCGAGGTTGATCGCAGAAATCCATTCCAGAAAGATAAATCCCTACGCTTATTAATGGGTTAAGCGACAAGCATCGAGGAGAACATTTGTTATGAAAAACTTACCGGAAGGTAGAATAACGCCCCAGGAACTCAAAAGCGCCGGGGTCAAATATATTCTGGACAAAATGAGCGGGCAAAAAGGTTATTATGTCACCAACGCTGAAAGAGATCTGTCGCAGTCTGATTTTAAAAACCGGATCATGCCGCATACGCAAATTCTGGTGGCGCAGGAACGAAATGCGGCCGGTTACTTTTCTCTGGAAATTACGGGCGGCGCGTCGGTGCATGTCGATATGCTGCGCAAGCAGATGAACCCGCTGGAAAAACTGGAGGTATTGAGCGGCTATATGCCGGATACGCTTTTCCAGACATTGTGCCGCGGGATCAATTTGTTCGGCTACCGGCCCTATCCCGAAAACGTCATCCGCCTGACGGTCGAAGCGTTTGCCCGATATGTCCATGTCTGGCGCGTCTTTGATTTCTTAAACTACATTCCTAATATGATTCCTGTTTATGAGGAAGTTAAAAAAGCAGGAAGGATTCTGGAGGCGGCGGTCTGTTTTTCCACGGGACCGGAACACACCAACAAGTTCTACCTGAAAAAGGTCGCCGAGATTCTGGATGTGACCGGACCGGACATCATTCTGGCGATTAAAAATCATGGCGGCCTGGGGTCGCCCAGACGCATGGGCGACCTGGTTCATGTAATCCGTCAGAAACATCCGGACCTGCTGATCCACTATCACGGGCACAACACCGACGGCAATGAAATCAGCCGCGTGGTGGCCGCCGTCCAAAACGGCGCGAATATCGTGGACGCCGGCGATCACGCCCTGACCGGTTTTTACGGCCCGCCGCCGCTCTTGACGGTGGTGAACACGCTGGAAGATTATGGTTACACGGCCATCGGCCTGGATAAACAGGCGGTGATTGACACCTCCAACAAGCTCAGACATGAGCGGCAATATTATCGTGATTTTGAATCACAGTTCTTTGGGTTTGACCCGACGGTGCAAACCCATAAACTGCCCGGTGGCGCGACGGGATCGAGCTTTGAACAAGCGATCAAGGGCGGCTTTCTCGACCGGATGCCGGAAATTTTACAAAACGAACTGCCGAGAGTGCAAACCGATCTGGGCAATTTCTGGAGCGTCACGCCCGGTTCGCAGATTCTCTGGACGACCGCCGCCAATAACGTACTCAAAAGAGAGCGCTATAAAGATGCGAGCGACGATTTGAAAAACCTGCTTCTGGAACGCTACGGCAAATTTCCGTTTTACCGTCCCGCCGACGACATCTATGCAGCGGTCTTTGGTAAGGATTGGAAGAAAATTCTCAAAAACGAGGGCGGCTACCAGAAGATTGAGGACGTCGATCTGGCCATTGAAAAACGCATGCTGGAACACAGCCTGGGCAGGTCCGCTTCAGACGACGAGCTGGTATTGTATCTCCAGCATCCCCATGATGCGGTAAGCTTCTTTAAGTTTGAGGAAAAATTCGGCAAGACCTGGGCTCTGCCGCCGGAGGTCTGGCTCAGGCGCGGCGGTTTTAATATCGGCGAAAAATTTGAATTCCCCGACGCCTATGGCAAATTGCATGCCATTGAAATCGGCCCTTCGCGCCGCACCAAAGATGGCTCTTTTATGACGATCCTGGGGATTGATTATCATCCCGAACCGATTATCACGCTGGTTGAAAATGAAGGCGGAGAAAAACTCAAATCCAAAGTCACGCTAACACCCAAGGAAATTGGGGCACTGGCCAGAGTGGGCGACATCCGCGCAACGATGAAAGGCGTGGTCAATCAGATTCCCGTGGCTGTGGGCGAAGCGGTAAGCGACGGAGATCCACTGGTCGTCCTGGAAGCCATGAAAATGCTGACCAATATCGTAGCCGAATTCAGCGGCAAAGTGACGGAGATTCTTGTCTCGCCCGGTTCATCCGTGGAAATCGGCGAAAAGCTGATGATGATTGAGATATAGAATATAGGCTGAAGACCGACCCCCTTGCTGACCTGATAACCTGATGACCTGATGACCTGAAGGTCACTCGAGGTCACTCGAGGGGGCACGAGACTGTTAGGTTACTGCAGATACACGCCCGTTCCGATAAAATAGTTTGTTCCCGGGATTGGCTCTACATACCCTAATTTACTGAACTCGTTTTTCGAACCAGGCTTAACCCAATAAAACTCGACGAACCCTCCGCCTTTCTTTGCGGCAGCGCTCAGTTCGCGGATGACAAATTTCCCCTTTACATCTTTGTGATCGTAAAGGTTCTTACCGGGCAAATCCTTCTGGGTTGCATGGGCAATATTAAAGCAGCTGTAATCATAGACATAAAAATATCCTGATTTGTCCGGGTAAAAACGTACAGGTTTAATAAAGGAACGAATCATTTCAACGCGCTCTTTTTCATTCTTTACACCCTTGAGGATTTCTCCCAGGCCGGCGGCAGAAATGTGTGTCACTGTCTTGGCCATGTCCTTGTAACAGTCAACAGGCGCCTTATCTTCCGTATATCCGAACCTGGCATCCGTGATAAAAACGAACATGCTGATAAAGAATATAAGCAGCAATATCCCTGAAACTTTTTTTAACTTTTCTTTTTTGCAATACTTCTTCATTGTAATATATCCTCCATTGATGTTATTGATAACAAAACACTCTTGCCCCAAACGTCTGTGCGATGAATTGTGAGCACTTATCGGAAAAATTGCAAGCAAATATTCAATTTTCGATTCAAATGCTTATACTTCGGGAAAACAAAAACGATATTCTTTCCTCTGTTTCCTCTTGACACGCTTTCACGTTCTTTCTATACTGTCAGAGGTAAGGAAGAAAATATCGACATTCAATAGATTTAGTAAAAAAATTCAATACCTAAGGAGGAATAAAGATGGCTTTTAATTATGAGAAGTTAACGGTAGAACAAGACGGCATGGTTGTCGTTGCGGCAATCAATCATCCGCCGGCAAATTCGATGGGACAGGGTGTTTTGAGAGACATCAATGACTTGCTGGATACGTGCGAAAAAGACGACAATGTGCGTGTCATCGTGATTACCGGTTCCGGCGCAAAACTGTTTTCCGCAGGCGCGGATATTACCGAATTTGCCGACCTTCAGGCAGGCAAAGTTCCTAAATACGACGGTAATGAAATTTATTTCAAAATCGAAAACTATCCCAAAGTCATCATCGCGGCCATGCAGGGTGGCGCTTACGGCGGCGGTCTGGAACTGGCCTGCTGCTGCCATTTGAGAATTATGGCTGAAGAAGCAACTCTGGGGCTGCCTGAAGTTAAACTGGGTCTCAACCCCGGTTGGGGCGGAACCCAACGCCTGCCTCGTTTTATCGGCAAGACCAAGGCCCTTGAGCTCATGCTGACCGGCGATTTTATGCCGGCCAAAGATGCTTTAACATTGGGTCTTTTAAACAAAGTTGTTCCGGCAGCTGAAGTGCTGGCGACAGCCAAAAAGCTGGCCAAGAAACTGGCCGGCGGCGCACCGGTTGCGCAACGCGAAATTATGAAGGCGGTGAGACTTGGTTTGGAAAGCAATTTGCACGATGGCGTCACCAAAATCGAAAGAGCAGCAAGCCAGGCGTTGGTATTCACCGAAGATTTCAAAGAAGGCGCAAAGGCCTTCCTGGAGAAAAGAGCGCCCAATTTCAAAGGCCGCTAACAGCAGCCTTGCACTTGTGTAAACATGCCTGGACTCCCTGCATTAACAAATGGGCGGCATTCTTTCGAATGCCGCCCATTTCCCTTTAGCCTTCAGACTTCGGCCTCGCGCCCCCTCGTGTGACCTTCAGGTCAGCAAGGGGGTTAGCCTAATAACCTTTTTTACTTCCTCAACTGCGCCGGTGTCTTGTAGCGTTTCGGATCAACCCATTTGGCTACATGTGCTTCGTTTTCCGGACAGGACTCATGCAGATAGGCAACCTTACCGAGTTCCTGGAACTGGGCGATCAACTGATAAAAATAACCGGGATAAGTTTTGTAGGGATTGTTCGGATCAACTCTCACACGGGAGTGATAAAAAGGAGACACTTTCTTGGTTTCATATTTCACCTTACCCAGGGAATAGACGGTTTCCACATCTTCCATTGCTTTGATCAATTTTTTAATGTCACCGGTTCCCTTAGCCTTTTCGATGGCTGCCTTGAAATGGAAAATATCGGCATAGGCAATGTGAACGTGAATCTGCATGGGAATTTTACGCGCCTGCGCTTTTTTCACCAGCGGAATGGTTTTGTCCGTCAGGGGAATGTCATCGAGATCCGTGAAGGAGCTGATAACGCTTAAGCCCTTACCACCCGTCATCTTCCAGAAATCCTTGGTCTGGGCAACGCCGCCGTACATCATAACCTGAATATCCTTTGCCGCCGAATCGTTCCACTGTTTGGTAAAAGATTCCACATCGGTAAACCAGGAGCTGACGAAAAAAATAAGATCGGCATCGGCTTTCTTGATGTCCTGAAGAATTGGCAGAAACATGGTGCCGCGGGGTTTCACCAACTTGCTGTAAACAATTTCCAGACCGCAATCTTGGGCCATTTTCTCCCAGGTCGGCAAATTGAGCTCAGGGATGCCTTTGCGCCATTCCTGCGTCCAGGTCAGATCTTCCCATAGAATGGCCAGCTTACGTGCTTTTATATATTCGGGTATCGTTTTGCAGAAGTAATATTTCTGCTGGGCGTAATGAGCCGGTTCCGCATCCCAGTCGCGGAAGCAATGATCATATTTTGGCGCTTCTTTGAGGATGCGCGCCGTCAGTTCTGAGCCCATCGGCCCGTTGAAAACCAGAATATGCGGATATTCTTTCGCCAGCTGTCCGGAGGCTTCCTGCACAGCCAGACAGATTTCCGTACGACCTTCCACTGAAATAAACTTGGCCTTGTCATCGATGACTAATTTACGAAACGCCTCTACAGACAGAGACGTATCACCCTTGTTATCCATGACCACATACTTGACCGGCCGTCCCAGAATGCCGCCGGCAGCATTGATTTCCTCCACCGCCATTTTCTGTATGTCCATACACGGCCTGGTACCGGGTGACGCCACCATGCCGATGTAGCCGATCACAAACGGCTCGCCTTTCGGCTGCGCCATTGAGATGGACGGTGCACTGATTGCAATGGCAACCAGCAGCATCAAAGCTGTAAAAATGACAACCCCTCTTGATCGCTTCATCATGTTACCCCCTCCTCCTCATAAAAAAAGCTTAAAAAAATTAATGATCAAATCTATGCTGAATATTTGATCCTCCTAGTCGCTAATCATTAAGATACTTTTTGCTGATATACTCATTGTCCTTACCGATCTCGCTTGAGACCCATTTGACCCGGGGAGGCGACTCGGACATTTTCACAAAATTGGCGCTGATGGTGTATTTCCCCAGTTTTTCATCCTCTACTTCCTGAAAGGCCTTGCGGATCTGCCACTGCTTGTTTTTCATCGCCTCTTCCGGTGTCATAAGCTTCATGACAATCGGCACACCGCCGCCCCGCCACTTGGACCGTGCGGATCTTTTGCTGTAATTCAAAGCCATTTTAACCAGCTCATCGCTGGTGAATTGAAGCGTTTTTTCCTCGATAATCTTATGCAGGTGCAGCGCCTGTTCCAGAATGTCGGGGATGCGGTCCGACGAATAGCGCCAATCGTCTTCCTGTTCCCAGAGACCGAGAATTTTTAAGAGTGCGCGAAAATCATGATCACGGGGCGCGGCGATCGCTACAAAGCCGTCTTTGCATTTCCAGTGTCCATAAGGATACAAAATGAAATCCAGGACGCCGATACGCGGGCGCGCTTTTTCCCAGGTAAAACCGATAGTGGCCGGCATGCCGACCATGGAAGAATAGGCGTCCATCCCGGCGACGTCCACCATCTGACCCTGGCCGGTGTTTTGCCGGTGAATCAGGGCGACCGTGCCGCCGAGAGCTGCGGAAAGCCCGGAGACATACCAACCGGCCCACATGCCGCCGCGCAGAGGCCAGTTCTTGGGTTCGGGTTCATTGGGCGTCCCGCCCATTTGCGCGGGTAGTCCGGAACCCGCTTGTGAGGTAATATCCGTATCCGGCATGTTAGCGGATTCTTTAGCTTTATCCGTGTATTGCCCGTATGCGGAAAGCGCGATATAAACCAATCCCGGGTTATCCACACTTAGTTGACGGTAGCCGATTCCCCAGCCGTCCATCTCGCCGGGTGCGAAGCTTTCGATCACCACCGCTGCTTTTTTGGCGAGTTTTGCGAAAACTTTCCTGTCTTCGGGATTATTTTTAATATCGAGCGTCATGTATCGTTTGTTGCGTCCCTCGAACATAAACGGGATTCCCACCCCTTGGACCGTGACGCCGAAGGGTGTAATCTGGCGCGCCGGATCGCCATCCGCCGGCTCAATTTTGATAACCTCCGCTCCAAACTCGGCCAGAAAACTTGCGCAGATAATGCCTGCGAAGTTGGCCGAACTGACATCGAGCACCAAAATGTCATCGAGCACTTCCGGCTTTCCTTCGGCGTTCATCATTTCGGCCAGGATTTTCCCCCGGTCACTGCCCTTGGCCGCGTGTCGAGTATAAATTTCTTCCTTCGGGCTCATTTTCTAACCTCTTTTCCGTAGTTATAGATGGGGTCCTCGCTCAGATTATAATAGACAGGTGGTTTCAGTCCCGGCCTGTCGTCAAATGTCCCGATGACTTTTTTCTTTTCCAGGTCCTGAATTTCCTCTTCCGACATCCCCAGAAACTTCTTGAGCACAAGGCGGTTATGATAACCGAGCGGCCGCGCCAGCCACTTGGTACGCGAGGGCGTGCCGGAGAGCTGAGCGGATGGGCCGGCAATCACCAAATTGCCGTAAACATCGTCCTTGAAAAGAACGACACTGCCCCGCTTACGTCGCCACTCGTCATAAGCGATGGAATAGTCGTCCGCCACTTCAGCAGCCGGGAATCCTTTTTCATCGGCCAGCTTGACGATATCGGCGCAGGATTGCGACTTGACCCAATCGACCGCCATTGCGGTCAGCGCTTTGGCGTTTTCAGGCTTTAATCTTTCCAGCGTACTGGCAAAACGCGGATCCGTGGCCCATTCGGCCTTGCCTATGGCACCGGCAAAGTTTTTGAACTGATCAGCCGTCGCGCAGGCCAATGCCAGAAACTTGTCGTCGGCTGTTTTAAAGATGGATGCCGGCATCATGGTAGGATCTGTGTTTCCCGTGCGCCCGATCGCTTCTTTTGTTACCGAATGATACGTGTAATGATACAGAAGACGCATCAGACCCTCGGTTTGGGCCATATCAATATATTGCCCCTTGCCGGTTTTCTTGCGGTGATAAAGGGCCATTAAGATCGCCAGAGCGCCGAAATTGCCGGGAACGAAATCACCGACGTAGTCCGGCAGTTTGTAATAAATATCCGTATCCGGATAGCCGTTTAAGGTCAGCACACCGCTGGCGCCCTGGGCCAGCAGATCCCAGCCGGGGAAATAGCGCATCGGACCAAACTGGCCGTAAGTGGAACAGCTTAAGAAGACGATTTTGGGATTAATCTGTGATATCTTTTCATAACCGATGCCCCACGCATCCGCCGTGCCGGGCGCGAAGTTTTCAATGACTACGTCCGCTTCTTCGGCCATTTTATAGATAAGCTCCTTGGACTGTTTCAACTGGAGATTAACCGAAAGAAAATACTTATTTTTTGTGATATTATGCCAAATCGGATTCGAGTGCTTCCAGTATTTCCCCCAGTAGGTCGCCGGCCGCCAGAGATCACCGTAAAAAGGCAACTCCAGTTTAATGACTTCTGCGCCGTAATCCGCAAGCAGCCTTGCCGCAATCGGTCCGAAGATCACGTGAGAGAAATCCAGCACCCGAATGCCTTTGAGCGCTTCGGGCTTTTGGCTTGCCTCGTCGGGATTGAAAAGTTTTGCCGTATAAGAAAAATAATCTTCCATTGCTATCTCCCTAAATATGCCTTTTTCACCAGATTGTTCTTCATCAGATCCTTACCGCTTCCCTCCAGCACAATTCTTCCTTCCTGAATAATGTAGCCGCGATCAGCCAGCTGCAGGGCACGCAGCACGTTTTGTTCGGTGAGTAAAATCGTCAGCCCCGTTTCCCTGAGTTTGCCAAGGGTTTCGTAAACACTATCGACGATCAGCGGAGCCAGACCAATCGAGGGTTCATCGACCATTAAAAGATGTGGGATGGCCATCAGTCCCCGGCCAATTTTCAGCATCTGCTGCTCGCCTCCGGAAAGCAGACGCGCGGCCATGTTGCATCGCTCCTTGAGAATCGGAAACAGGCTATAGACATATTCCATGGTTTTTTTTCTTTTGGCCCAGGCTGTTTTCCGATAAGCACCCAGCAGAAGATTTTCCCTGACGGTCATAAAAGGAAAGCTTTTCATTCCTTCCGGAACCTGCACAATGCCTCGATCCACAATTTTATGCGACGGCAAACCCTGAATGGCTTCATCACGAAAAATTACTCTGCCGCTGGTAGGCTTCATCATGCCCTGAATCACATTCAGAATCGTACTTTTCCCGGTGCCGTTGGAACCCAGGATGGTCACAATTTCCGATTGCCGGACATTGAAACTGACGCCATGCAACGCCGGAATGACACCGAAAGACGCGCTTATTTCATTAACTTCAAGCATATTCCCTCCACCCTCTACCCAGGTACGCTTCGATCACATCATCATTATTGACCACCTCATCCGGTGTGCCTTCCGCTAATTTGGCGCCGTAATTGATGGCGACAATCCGGTCGGCTGCTTCCATTAAAACCGCCATGACATGCTCAATCCAGAAGATGGTGACGCCGAATTGCTCTTTGGCCCGGGCGATCATATGGATGGCATTCTTGGCTTCGCCGGGGTTGAGGCCGGCCATGACCTCGTCGATAAACAGCAGTTGGGGCGTGGTAGCCAGAGCGCGCGCCAGCTCCAGCATTCTCAGTTCGTAGAAGGTCAGATCGCGTGCCAGGATATTGCGTTTGCTGAAGAGGCCGACAAATTCCAGATAATGCGTTGCATCGTACATGGCGTCCTGAAAACTCTGATTGATCCTTTTTTTGCCGGCAATGGAACTGGCCAGAACACTGGTCAGCGCCGTCAATTCCGGGAAGGGACGCGGAATCTGATAGGTGCGGGCAAGCCCCATATACGCTCTTTGATGCGGCTTCATATCCGTGATATCCACACCGTTCATTTCAATTTTACCGGACGTAGCGGGAAGATAACCCGTCAAACAATTGACCACTGTGGATTTACCAGCGCCGTTAGGACCGATAAATCCCAGCGTTTCTCCTTTGTGAATTTCAAAGGAGACATCGTTCACCGCCACGATCCCTCCGAAACGTTTGACCAGATTGCTCACTTTAATTAATGGAGTCATGGTTACCTCCGCACATGAATGGTTGGCAAATATTCGCGATAACGGCGCTTTCGATAAAGGCCAAATAAACCTTCCGGAAGGGCAAACAACAGAGCCAGCAGAATAATAGGGAACAACACCGGCTGGATCGGCCCCATATATCGAATCAGCAGCATCTCCAGGAAAGAGACAAAATAGCCGCCGACCACGCAGCCGAAAATCTGGGCTCGTCCGCCGATCATCAGCACCAGCAGAATCTTCAGCATAAACGTCAGCGGCAGATAAGTAATGCCGGCAAACGAACTGAAGTAATGGGCGTAAAACCATCCGATGATACCAACCATGGTCGAGGCGGCAACAAACGCGATAATTTTAACCTTGTTGATATTGATGCCGATGGAATGGGCGACGTCCTCATCATCATTGATCGCCGCCATGAGCAAGCCGTAGCGCGACTTGAGAACTTTGTTGATAACCCACAAATAGGCAAACATGATGACCGTGGAAAGATAGCCGATGATCAGAAAATTGTTTTTGGCGTTGCCGGTGTCCAGAAGCGGCACGATGCCGAAGAGACCGGTATCGCCTTTGAAAATATCGGTATAGATGAAGGTCACTTCCAGGAAAACCAGCGGCAAAAGCAGTGTCAGGAGGACATAATAAAGACCCCGCGCCATGATGACCAGCGGGCTGAATAAAAAAGCCGCGATCATCGTCATCAGAATGGCAAACGGTAGGGTGGTCAGCGGCCCCCAGCCGTAAGCGATGCTGAGTAGAGCAGCCGTATAGCCTCCCACACCGATGTAAAATTGAGGGCCGAAGTTCATGCGTCCCGTCCCGATGGTCATCAGCGCCAGGGGCATCGCGATGGCGGCGTAGATATTGGCCGAAATCATCGTATTGATCAGGCCGGGGCTGACAAAGTAGCATACCGTTGGAGCAATAAAAAGAAGGGCGACCCAGATCAGCGTGTTGCGCCAATAGCGCGGCTCCAGAACCCATTCCCATTTTTTCGTTCCAAGCCGGATAACAATGCGGTCTCTCTTTAATTCCATTTCTACCATAACGACTCACTCCTTGCTAAGCCTTGGGGTCGAATAACCAAAATAACCATGACAAGAATCAATGCCGACAAATTCATGAAGCGCGGCTCTCCAATAACAAAACAGACGATGGCGTGGGTAAATCCGATTAAAAAACTGGCCATGATCGTGCCTTTAATGTTACCCAAACCGCCTAAAACTGCGATGAGGATCGCGGTAACCATATACATCCCGCCCATGCCCGGCTCGATCGACCAGACCGGTGAGACAATGAGCATCCCGATAATGACGGGCAAAAGGACGATCATCATCGTAAACATATAGAGCGTTTCAACATTGATGCCGACAATTTTTGACGAGTAAATGTCCTGGGACAAAGCCCGGATGGCCATACCGGTTTTTGTTTTAACAAAGAAGAAAACGAACGCACCGGTCAGCGCGAGAGCGATCACGGCGCCGACCATCAGCTGCTTGGGCACCACCACGTCCCAGAATTGGAACGTGCCGGCCATCAGCGTTGTTTCCAGATAAACACCCGCCTGAACCGGATAAAAATAATTGCACGCCTGCTCAACAATCAAGCCCACCAGGAGCAGCGCCGTCAGAAGAACATCCTCGGTTGTGAGATATTTTTTAATCATGCCTTTGTAAATGAGGATGGAGACAATAAATTGAACCACGACCATGCCTAAAATGGAAGGGATCAGAGGCCAATCGAGCGCCGACATAAACATCCAAGTGCCGTATATCGTGAGAGGGAAGATATAAGCGTATCCGAGATGAAAAATCCGCAGCACTCCGCAGATCAGAGAGAAACCCAGGGCAATCAGAAGATAAATTGAACCCAGCACAAAAGTAAAAACGACAACACTCTGAATATAAGTCCACATGCCTTTTCACCCTCTATGAATAGATCTAAAATTTTTTCATAACAACGATCATGAAAAGTTCCCGAAATTCCCGGAAACCACTTCTTGCGCTTCGATCAGCGCTGGCTAACATGAAATCCAGCACGCCGGGTAAAGACACAAAAAACAATCGTAACCAAACAGAGCCGGTGCAATTGTTGTCGAAAAAATTGTAACAATGATCTTTGATGCTTGTTGAAAGATTGAAAATATTTGAAAATATATTTGGCTGGCGTTAAACCCTGACGGGAATCACGCGGATTGATCTCGGCATTGACGATACTACGTTGAGGCGGAAAATACTTCGCGAACACAAGGCCTCCAAAGCTTTTAGATTTTGAATCTGTTCCATTTTCGGGGAAACCGTTTGGCAATAAATTCTGCAAGTCGGCTCCCCAGGATCATATTTTTTCAGCTGCTTTGAAATGGTTCACATAAAATATTTGCATCATGTTAAAAAATGCGAAAGCGGTTTAGTTACTAAAACATGTTGTTTTTTTTGTCAACGAAAAAATAACTTAGAAAATATTTTTTTTCAAAGCGACATTATTTCAAAGAAATCCAGTTTTCCTTGCAGAATATTTTCCAACAGATTTCTGTCGGACAGATTGAAACGCAAGCAGACGCCGCAGTCGGAACTGAGATGACGTGGCACGGGAATGAGCTTGCAGGAAATATTTTGAGCCTTGATGATCTTTTCGGCACGCAGCGCGTGACTTATGGATGCAAACAAAACGACAGCATGGGATGAGGAATCGGTCATTGGCGAAACATTTATCCTTTCAAAAGATCAGCGATTTATAAGCCCGACAACAGCCCGAGCGGCGTAATCCGCATCCTCATTTGTATTGAGAAAACCGAAACTGAAACGAACCGTCCCTTGCGGAAATGTCCCGATGGTCCGGTGGGCCGACGGCGCGCAGTGCAAACCCGGCCGACACAGAATGCCCCATTTTTCTTCAAAGTAAAGAGCGGCATCCGACGGCATGATATCCCGGACGTTAAACGACACAACCGCGGTTTGTCCGGCGGCATTATTCGGACCATAAACGACGACACGATCTCTTAATGCTATCATGTGATCCAGAAAACGGGCCGTTAATTGTTCTTCTTTCGCCCGAATCACTGCGATGGTCTTCCCGCTAATAAAGTCCGCTCCCGCCCCCAGACCGGCAATGCCTATGGTGTTGGGCGTGCCGCTTTCATACTTGTCCGGCATAAAATCCGGCTGCTCTTCAAATTCAGAGCGGCTGCCCGTTCCGCCCATCATAAGCGGTGGAATATTTTTCTCCAGCCCTTTGCGGATATAAAGCCCTCCTGTGCCCTGTGGCCCATAGAGTGATTTATGGCCGGTAAAAGCCAAAATATCAATTTTCATTCTCTGCACATCGACCGGCAAAGCGCCCGCTGTTTGCGATGCGTCCACACAAAAAATAATGTCGCCTTGCTCCTTAAGCCGTAAACCAACCGCTTCAATCGGGAAAATCGTTCCCGTCACATTGGAAGCGTGCGTCAGAACAACCATTCTGGTTTCATTCCGAACGGCTTTGCTGATATCATCGGGATCAAGTTCGCCGCGCGGAGAGCAGGGAATCACCGATACGCTCGCACCCTGCGATTCAAGAAATCGCAATGGCCTCATCACGGAGTTATGTTCCATGGAGCTGGTAATGATATGGTCGCCCGGCTTGAGCACGCCCAGCAGGGCGATGTTGAGCGCTTCCGTGGAATTTTTCGTCAGAGCGAGGCACAGCGGGTCATCGATGTTGAAAAGGCGAGCCAATATTTCACGCGTTTCGTAAACAATGCGCCCGGCGTCGATGGAACGGCCATGTCCGGAACGTCCGGGATTGGCGCCGATGGCTTGCTGATAAGAAATCATCGCCGCAAGCATCGCATCCGGTTTGGGAAACGACGTTGCGGCGTTATCCAAGTAAATTGTTTTCATTGAAACTTTCCGTTCAACGGCGATCTTTTATGATTTGGCCGTCCGAATGATTATATCCGCCCCGTTTTGGCTGATGTCCACCTTCAGGCCGCGCCGCTTGATCAGGCGTGAGACATTTTCACGCGCGACTTCATTATCGACCAGAATTTCCAAATCCGCATTGCCGTCCGCCAAAGCCCGGTCGACTAAAACGACGGGCTGCGGACAGGATAACCCTCGGGCGTCAATTTGTTTTGTGCTCATGTATTATTCTCCTTCCCGAAAATCAAGCAACTATTTTGTCTCTCTGCGTAAATCCAATCACCAGACAGAAAATCAATCCGATGATCACGGCAGCAGGACCGAAAGCGGCCACGCCTTTGGGCGAACTGGCAATGGCAAAATTATGAGCAAACGCCGCGCCGACAATCATGCCCATTGCAAAAATGGCCGCGTCCATGTCGCCTTCACCGGATAGAAAGAGCTGACGTCCCGGACATCCGCCCGCCAGAACAAACGCCAGTCCCGCAAGCGTCATGCCCAGAAAATTCCAGAGATGGTCGGTATGCGCAATCGGCTGCCCCTCAAAGCCGGGTTTGAACTGACCGAGAATCAAATTCATCACAAATGCAAAAACCAACAGCGCGGCCACACCGCTCACCAAATGAAAATCCCGAATCAGTATCATATCGCGAAACGCGCCCATCGTGCAGAACCGGCTGCGCTGCGCCAGCGCGCCGATAATCAAACCGGCAATGATGCTGATGATAATAGGCGCGTGCTGAGAACCAGGTCCTTTCACACTGGAAAAGATCGGACCGCCCGGCGTGAAGGAAACCTGAAAGACCAGCAAAAGAAAAAGGCCAACCATCAGCGCCGGGAAAATCCAGCCGCTGGCTTTCCTTTGCGGATAGGACCGCCCGAGGCTGAAACCGTTTTTTAAAAGCAGAACGCCGATAAAAATTCCGAAAACCAGGCCCACCAGTCCCAGGATAGCGTTGCCGTCGCCGCCGGCCAGGCGTAAAAGCGTCCGCCAGGGACAACCTAAAAATACCAGCGCGCCCAACATCGCAAAAATGCCGAGGAAGAAACGAATTAAGGGTGAAGAACCGCCGCGCGGTTTGTACTCTCCGGCAAAAAGAGCCGCCGCAAAAGCCCCCAAAACAAACCCCATGATTTCGGGCCGGAGATACTGGACAACCTCCGCCCGGTGCAATCCCAGCGCTCCGGCAATGTCTCGTTCAAAACAGGCCACGCAAATGCCCATATTGGGAGGATTGCCGAAATACTGAAGCAGCGCCGCACCGATGCCGATCACCGCTCCGACGACAATAATCCCCGTGCGGGTTGCAAAAATATTTTTCACTTTAAAAACCTCCTCCTGGAAAAGTTAACAACGTATTATACCAAGTCGCATTCAAAGGATAACGAACCAACGTAGTCCGAACCTTTAGGTTCGCGTGTTTAACGGGTCTAATAACCTGAAGGTCACTCGAGACCCGAACTACTGTTAACATTTGAATGCAACTTGGTATTAGCAGGATGATCAGGGTAAAAGCAAATTCATAATAGTAATAATGTTATAGGTATTATAACGATAAGGTATGCCGACACATCAACCGCTATCCATAGGGGTTGTATACAACTTTTACGAAATTCAATTATGAAAGTTGTATACAAGTTGTCCACTAGGCTTTGGCGCGCCTGATCATGAGCCGTATATTTTCATGGATGTTTTTCACGGTCACCTTGATGTCTTTGTGCGTGTTTAGCCAGACGCGGAATATTTCGTCGGCAAAGGCTTGTCCCACCGTATCCACGTCTTTGAAGTCCAGCTCTATGGTCTTGAACTTCTCCAGCCCGGCAAGAATTCTGCGGGCCTGCGACCGGGATACATAATCGACATCCTGATGATACAGCTTCACCTTCACGCCGGTCTTACTGAACTGGAAAGATTCATCGGTATATTGATTAAACAAATCGGGGAGTGTCTTTTTTGATTTCAATCCCAGGACAAATTCAACTCTTGTTCCCCTGGTGGATTGAATATCCTTTATGTAAATATCCTGAGCGGCATTGTCGAAAAAGAGTTTCTTTTGAAAGCTTTTGATGATCAGTTGATCTGCTATTTTTGATGTAAAAAAGATGCCCTCGCCGCTGTGCGCCTCCGGCGCCGTCGTTTCTTTCCCTTTGAGCAGGTCCTGAATGGCATCCATGGTTGAGGCCAGCCGCTTCCTCTTCATGATATTGTTAAAGATGCCGAC
The DNA here is from genome assembly GCA_030690945.1 of Smithellaceae bacterium. Classification (GTDB taxonomy): domain Bacteria; phylum Desulfobacterota; class Syntrophia; order Syntrophales; family Smithellaceae; genus UBA8904. Next base: position 58,833 of record JAUYFM010000016.1, read on the forward strand.
GCCCCAATCCACGATGGTAAAGCGAATGTCCGTCCTGGTTTTCATGAGGACAACATCAATTTTCTCCGATTCGGAATGTTCAATGGCGTTGTTGAGCATTTCGGTAAAGGCGTAATCGACGATGGAAGACACATTGCCGGATATTCCTTGAAAGATGGAGCTTTCTTCCTTGATTGCGCTCAGCACCTTGTCTTCGGCCAGATTCTTGTTGTTTATTATCTTTCTGACTCTTGGGGGTCTTGCCGGAAGCACACCTTTTTTTGAGGGAAGAACATAATGCGCCTGATTGGCCTTACCCACCCTAATAATGGCACCCTCATTGGCCAGGTTCTTGAGAAACATCTGTGCGTAGGCCCTTGAAAACCCCGTTTTATTCACGAGATCAGCTGTTGTCACCCGGCTTTTTTTCTTTAGAAAATCAAATATAAGGTCTTTTAAGTCCATCGCTTATGCCTCGAATTTTTATTGACAACTTCATTGTAACCTAATTTTAAAAGTTGTCAACAAGTTGTCTACCATGGCGGGAAGTAAGATAGTTGGAGCCCTTGGGGATCAATTACTTTTTAAAGATTGACAAGGCAGGATGACCTGCTATGTTCCTTGCTAACTTCTGGATGGTCAATAATTATAATCGCATAAACGGGCGTGGCGGAATGGAAATTAAATGTGCCTGCCTTCATTATTTACATGTCCCTCTGCAGATTCGATGCGGGACAACTCTTTTTTCAGTTTTTGTTCAGTATGCCATAGATCATATGCCTGTTGCATACGGAGCCAAAGCCCAGGCCCATTACCGGCAAATTTGCCTATCCGAAGCGCCATTTCCGTTGTAATTGGATGAGTGCCTGCTAAGACGCGGTGCAACTGCTGACGAGACACACCGAGCCTTTTGGCGACCTCACTAACTGAAAGGTCAAGATTTTTGAGCACATCTTCGCGTAAAATTTCACCGGGATGAACCGGCGCTCGCTTTAGCGGGCGTTTAACAAAATATTCTCCCATTTTATTACCTCAATGATATTGTTCCAATTCCACTTTTATAGCATCACCATCTTTCCACTCGAAGGTAATACACCAAGGGCCATTGACATGAATGCTGTATCGTTTGGGATCTCCCTTGAGGCCGTGAAAATTAAACCCCGGCACATTCAAATCCGTCAACAACTCTGCTTGATCCAAAGCTTCTAAACGCCGCAGGGTACGTAATTGTAAATCCTGCCTCACTTTGCTTGTGTGACCTTGTTCAAACAGCTCGGCAAGACCCTTATGTTTGAAGCTTATTATCATATGTCATAGTGTAGCATGTTATGCGACAGTGTCAACTAAATTCTCGCATATGATTGTTTCATGGTTTTATCGAGAAGTCATTTCCTGTTTCTTCATCATGATCAATACAGCAGAGATGGCGCCTTCGGTCATGCCGGGGATGCGCTCCATCTGGCCGATGGTGGCAGGTGTGATGCGGGTGAGCTTGGTGCGCAGTTCATTGGAAAGACCGGGAACCGCTGAGTAATCAAAGTCCGGCGGGATTTTCTTTTTTTCCTGATCTTTTAATTTTTTCGTCGCTTCGAACTGGCGCTTGATATAGCCTTCGTACTTAATTTCTATTTCAATCTGCTTTTTAATGAAGGGATCGCTTTGCGCCTCCCAGCCGGGGACGCCGGCCAAATCATCATAAGCAACTTCATATCTTTTCAAAAGGCCGTACAGGTTTGTGGCCTGCGTGAGCGGCGCTGATTGCAGTTTGGTCAGCGTTTCATTCACTTCCGGCGTGGGTTTAACGGACACGGATTTGAGATGGGCAATGCCCTGCGCGATACGATTCATCTTATCCTGAAGATCAACATAATGATCGCGCTCGATCAGCCCCAATTCGCATCCCTTGCCCATCAGGCGGATGACGGCGTTGTCTTCCCGCAGAATCAGCCGGTACTCGGCGCGCGAGGTAAACATGCGGTAAGGTTCATCCACGCCGCGTGTGACCAGATCGTCGATCATCACCGCTATGTAGGCTTCGGAGCGATCCAGAATAAATGGCGGAGCGCCCTGAAAGGCAAGGGTGGCATTGATGCCTGCCCAAAGGCCTTGCGCCGCCGCCTCTTCATAACCGGATGTGCCGTTGATCTGGCCGGCCAGATACAAGCCGGAAATTAATTTTGTTTCCAACGTGAGCTTGAGCTGGCTGGGCTGCACAAAATCATATTCGATGGCGTAGGCCGGGCGCATAATCTCGGCCTGTTCCAATCCCCGCACACTATGAACAATCTGATACTGCAATTCCAACGGCAGAGAGTTGCCCAGTCCCTTGGCATATATTTCCTGTGTGTCGAGACCTTCATGTTCCAATACCACCGGATGACTCTGCCGGTCGCCGAAGCGCATGACCTTATCTTCCAGCGACGGGCAATAACGGGCGCCGACGCCTTTGATAGCGCCGGAATAAAGCGGAGACTGCTGAATATTATCCCGAATCACGCGATGCGTTTCGGCAGACGTGGCCGAAAAATAGGAAGGCAGGCGTTCGGACCGCAAAGCCTTGGTGGTAAAAGAAAAAGGTGCAGGTTCCGGATCGCTGTCCTGACGCTCCAGACAGGTAAAATCAATGGACGAGGCACGCAAACGTGGCGGCGTGCCGGTTTTCATCCGGCCCACTTCAAAGCCGAGTGCCTTAATTTGATTGGCCAGGCCAACGGAGGCCAGTTCGCCTGCGCGTCCTGATTGTGTTTGCGACGTGCCGATATGCACCAGGCCGTTTAGAAACGTCCCGGTGGTGATAATGACTTTTTTGGCGCCGTAAAAAAATCCGCTCGAATCCAGCACGCCTTTAATTTCATTGTTCTCGATGACCAGGCTCTCGACCATGGCCTGACGGATATAGAGATTTTTCTGATTCTCCACGGTGGCTTTCATGGTCAGGCGGTAGAGCTGTTTGTCGCACTGCATGCGCGACGATTGAACAGCCGGACCTTTGGAGGCGTTGAGCAGCCGGAAATGGACAGCGGTTTTATCGGTGATCTTGCCCATCTCGCCGCCGAGGGCGTCGATTTCCTTGACGAGCTGGCCTTTGGCCAGGCCTCCGATGGCCGGATTGCAGGACATCAAGGCAATGGAATCCAGATTGATATTAAACAAGAGCGTCCTTACGCCCATGCGCGCCGAAGCCAGCGCCGCTTCACAACCGGCGTGACCGCCGCCGATGACCAATATGTCGTAGAAATCCGACAATTCAACGCTCCTTTAATCAAGCACTTGTGCTTGTCTGCAATCAATAGTACAAGCCGATGGTAATACATAACCAGTAGGGAACGGTCGCGACCGTTCCCTACTATGGCGTTTTTACGGCATGGACTGTAAAAACACAACATAAAAAAGAGGATAAATGGCCAAACCGGCGTTCTGGAAAAACAATAAACGATATTACGATCTCAAAAGTTACTGGCGTAACCTGTTCGGCTGTCATGTCCACAAGCTGGCCATTGACGCAGGCTTTACCTGCCCCAACCGTGACGGTCACGTGGCCACGGGCGGCTGCATTTATTGCGACGGCAGAGGTTCGAAGTTGCGCCAGCACGGCGAATTGCCCTCCATTGCCGATCAGATCGCTTCCGGCAAAAAATATTATAAGCCGTCCGCTTCTAAGTTTATTGCTTACTTTCAGACCTTTACCAATACTTACGCGCCGGTGGCCGGATTGCAAGCTCTCTATGATGAAGCGCTGGATCAGGAAGACGTCATCGGCCTTTCCATCGGCACAAGGCCGGACTGCCTGGGGTCGGATGTGATTGAGCTTTTGAGTGGCTATGCGAAAAAACATCACATCTGGGTCGAATTGGGTTTGCAGTCCATCCACGACAAAACATTGCAGCTCATTAATCGGGGACATAATTTTCAGCAGTTTCTGGATGCGGTCACTGCTCTTTCGGGACGGGGCCTGAATATTTGTGTCCACATTATAATAGGATTACCGGGGGAAAGTGGCGAAGACGTATTAAAAACAGCAAAAACTCTGGCCACTCTGCCGATTCACGGCATCAAGATTCATTCATTGTTAGCCCTTGATGGTACACCTATGGGCGAACTATACAAAAAAGGTTCAATCCCCATGATCAGCAAGGAAAAGTACGTGGCGCTTACGGCCGATGTGCTGGAAGTTCTACCGCCCGAGATGGTCATTCAGCGTCTGACCGCCGACGGCTATCGCGATATCTTTCTGGCCCCTGCCTGGGCCGGCAATAAACTGGATGTGCTTAATTCTATTAATAAAGAGTTGGAGAGAAGGGACTCCTATCAGGGAAAACATTATCAGGATATAAAGAAGTGAATCGCGAAGAATAAAGGTTCAAGCAAAGTTCGGCCCTAGGAAAAAATTAAAAACTGAATTAAGTGTTATCTGCCCGAATTACGACTGCCAATTTACTAAGCGTGCGCAAATTCGTGAATTCCGGCCAGCTTATGCCGGATACCCTTTTCCACTGTTTTCAGGTCATAGGACGTCTGCAAGTTGAGCCAGTATTGCGGCGACTGGCCAAACGCCTTGCCAAATAGCAGTGCTATTTCAGCGTTAACGGGCCGCTTTCCTTTGATGATATGTGAAATTCTCATAGGAGAAAGACCGATAGCGTGGGCAAATCCGACCTGAGAAATATTCAACTCATCAAGAATCTCTTTGAGAAATTCACCCGGATGAACCGGCGGAAGATTGTTTTTTGTATTCATTTTGTTACCTCCTCAGTGATAATCGACAATTTCAACGTCATAAGCTTCGCCGTTTTGAAAACGGAAACAGAGACGCCATTGGTCGTTGATGCGGATGCTCCATTTTCCCGCGCGATCTCCGGTTAGGGCTTCCAGTCTGTTCGACGGCGGCGTACGTAAATCTTCTAGGTGTGTTGTAGCGTCAAGCTGGGTCAGCCTTTTTATAGCCCGTTTCAGAATATTGGACGAGAAACGTCTCGATTCCCGGATGGCCACTTGAAAATCCCCCATCCGTGGCCGGGTCAAAATCCCCCACCCCAGTGTCGGCAGAACGGAGTTTTATTTAGTTGTTTTTCTTTTCTAACGCAAGTCTTTTAGAAGCCTCCCTGAGCCGGTAGCTCTTT
>JAUYFM010000030.1 GCA_030690945.1 Smithellaceae bacterium
CTGCGTGTTCACCTCCGGTTGCTCCCCACCCCGCCTCACAGCGACGCAGTTACCTTCGGTTACCGAAATCGGGCATAATCTCGGAGGAGGATTTTCACCTCCTAAATCGCGCCTGCTCCCAGGCGCACTCATTCCCGCGAAGGCGGGAATCCAGAAGCTCCTGAAAATACTGGATTCCCGCCTTCGCGGGAATGACAAAATTGTTGGTTTTATGTGGTTGTGCAAAGCTCTCGATTTAAAAGACCTTGACTCGCAGTGAAAGGGGTACAGCTATGAAAATCATTGTTTCCGGATCACTGGCATACGACAGAATTATGGACTTTCCCGGATACTTCTCAGACCATATCCTTCCCGATAAGATACATGTCTTGAACATCTGTTTTCAGGTGGACAGCATGAAGGAGAAATTCGGCGGTACAGCGGGTAACATCGCCTATGCACTGACCCTGATGGGTGAGAAACCTGTCATCTCTGCCGCTATTGGCCATGATTACCAGCGGTATTTCGAAGGGTTTGCCAGGAATGAGATCTCTACCGAGTCAATCCGCATCATCGAGGACGATTTCACGGCTAGCGCCTATATAACCACCGACCGGGCAGACAACCAGATAACCGGCTTCCACCCGGGCGCCATGAAGCATACTTCTGCCCTGGATTTTGACAAGCTCGACCCGAAGGATACCATACTCATCGTCTCGCCAGGCAACCTTGATGATATGGTAAACTATCCACGCGCTTGCAAGATAAAGGATATCAGCTATATCTTCGATCCGGGGCAAGCCTTGCCCATGCTGGATGCACAAGATCTGATCCAGGCCATAGAGGGATGCCGGATACTGATCACCAATGATTATGAACTGGAACTGATCATGAGCAAGACCGGGTTAGACAAAAAGGCCTTACTGAGCCGCGCAGGTGCTATCATCACCACCTTGGGAGAAATGGGATCGCAGCTCTGCACACAAGAAGGCGAGGTGCGTATTCCTGCAAGCAAGGCAAGCCTGGTGGTTGACCCCACCGGCGCAGGAGACTCGTTCCGGGGCGGCCTTATAAGCGGCCTGGTTCAGGGTAAGGATATCGAGCAGTCCGCCAGAATGGGCAGCGTTTGCGCCTCCTTTTCCGTAGAGTGCTATGGCACACAGGAATACCGGTTCAGCCCCGAAAAATTCAATGAAAGGCTGTTCATCTCTTCCTGATGAGAGCCTGACAACCATCTTAATTTTGTATTAGTTAAATGCAAAATTGATAAAAGTTACCACAGAGGGAGAGTATATGGATATTCTAACAAGTAAGCGAAACAGCATTCTCAAAATCGAATTTAACCGGCCGGAAAAGAAAAATTCGATTACGTCCGCCATGTATCAAATGATGGCGGATGCCATCAAGGATGGAGAAGAAGATAAGGCTGTGCGTGTGATATTATTTTGCGGCAAGCCGGACATTTTTTCTGCGGGGAACGACTTGGAAGACTTTATGAATAACAAAGAGGATGTCACCGATCGACCGGTGGCGCAGTTTATGCGCAATCTCAGCGGGGCGGCCAAGCCGGTCATCGCCGCCGTAGCAGGCGCGGCCATCGGGATCGGCACCACAATGCTTTTACATTGCGATCAGATTTATGCGGCGGATAACGCCAAATTCTCGATGCCTTTTGCCAAACTCGGTTTGTGCCCGGAATTTGCCTCAAGCAGGCTTTTGCCGCAAATTATCGGTTATCAACGCACCGCCGAATTGCTGTTTTTTGGCGAGGCCTTTTCCGCCAGGGAAGCCTTCGATATGGGACTGGTCAATAAAGTGTTGGCACAAGAAGAACTTCTGCCCTATGCTTACGCCCAGGCGGCAAAGCTTGTCGCACTGCCGCCGTCGTCATTACGCACCACCAAGGGCCTGATGAAGGCGCGCACTTACGATGCGGTAACCACTCAGATGATGCAAGAAAGCAAGCACTTCAGCGCCATGCTGCAAGCGCCGGAAGCCAAAGAGGCGTTTGCCGCTTTCTTCGGGCGGCGTAAGCCTGATTTTTCGAAATTTTCTTAAACAGGTTATTTGCCTGGGAGAAACGCAGACATTCAGTTCTTGACAACAGACGATTATTATGAGGTATTGAACCCGAAAACAGGGTGAAATATGCGTCAGGACGAAAAAATATCCCGATATGAAGTCAATCGGAATGTGAGAATGGTATTCACCCGTCACGATGCAGACCTGACAAGAATAGACTACTCCTTTATGGGTAGCACAGTCTATTTCAACGGAGACCTTGTTAGGCCGAATGGGGATTTTTCTGCGCAGGAGATTGAAAGCATTGCCAGGGAGATTTCGGCCTTGCCCCATGTGCGGGATATGCACTTCGACCTCAACAACTGGGTGGTGGCCTCTTCGGGTGATTCTTCCTGGCAGGTCAACCGGAGCAAAAAAGCCGGCATCATCAAGGGAACGGCTAACCAAGCAGGTTCTTCGGACGCCACCGTCGTCATCAAAAAGACGGAAGAGTTACAGGATGTCTTAACTGATCTTAAGGCGAACTTAAAAACAAAAGATTAGCCCTATTTTTAACGGAATCATTCGATAAATTATTCATAAAACACAAGAATTTTTTCGCATATTTTAACTTTGCTACGAGTTCAATTATGTGTTATAGGGCTGCCTCGTCATTCGAGAAATCACGCGCCCATGGCTCAGCTGGATAGAGCGCCAGACTACGAATCTGGATGTCGGAAGTTCGAATCTTCCTGGGCGCACCATAAAAATAAAGGGGTTAGGCAAATTGTCTAGCCCCTTATTTTTTCTGTGCCGCCCTTTATGAACCCATGGCCAGAGGGTTTTATGGATTAAAATTTTCTTGACTTCGCCTGCTTGTTTATTTATCTTGTATGCTAAATAATAAAGAAGGTGTTTCCTTGATCAGTTATCAGGACGTCATTTTATTTATCCTCAGTAAAGCCAATCAGAAAGTTTACGGGACTTTTAAATCCCGTCTGCTACCCTATGGCTTGACGCCCATGCAGGCGCTGGCCCTGCATGCCCTGTACGAGGAAGAAGGTCTTTCCGCCGGAGAACTGGGAAAGCGTCTCGCCCTGGACAGCGCCACCTTATCCGGCGTTCTGGACCGCATGGCGGAGAGCGGATGGGTTATTAAGAACGCCGTTAAGGCGGACAGACGCGTCCTGAATATCCAACTGACAGACAAATCGCGCCAATGCCGGGAGAAATTTCTGAAAGACACCATAGCGGTTAACCAGGAGGTGCTTTCCATGTTCAGCGCGGAAGAAAGATTGCTTTTCATACGAATGCTGAAAGACCTTCGAAAGTAAATATTTGATTTAATGTTTAGCATACAAGATAATATCGGAAGTTATGGAGGCCAATAATGCCAGACAGTACAAGAAAAACCGTCAACCGCAAAAAGACCCGTTATCCGGTAACGGATTATGAAAGAATTTTTCATCCCCGCCGGCTCGCGATTATCGGCGTTTCCGCTGAAGAAAACGGCGTCGGCTTTGGCGCCGGAATGTTGAAAGTCATCATGGCCATGGGGTTTGAAGGTGAAATATTCCCCGTCAATCCGAAAGGCGGCACGATCGCAGGACTGAATATTTTCAAGAGCGTCGAGGATATTCCGGAAAAAATCGATTTTGCCATCATCGCCGTGACGGCCCGGCATGTGCCGGAGGCACTGGAAGCCTGCCGAAAAAAGGGCGCTGCCGGCGCGGAGATTCTTTCCTCCGGTTTCAGCGAACTGGGAACCCCGGAAGGAAAAGATCTTGAACGGCAAATCAAAGAAATAGCCGACAAAGGAATCCGCGTTGTCGGCCCCAATTGTTTTGGCATCTATTGCCCGGCGAGCGGGCTCACGCTGCTTCCGGGACCGGATCTTTCGCGCCAGAGCGGGCCGGTAGCCTTTCTGGCCCAAAGCGGCGGCATGTCCATTGACTTTGCACATGCGGGAAAGTGGCTGGGTGTCCGGTTCAGTAAGGTTGTCAGTTTCGGCAACGGCGCCGATCTGCGGGAAACCGATCTTCTGCGCTACTTGAAAGATGATCCAGAAACTAAAGTCATCTCGATGTATATCGAAGGCATCAAGGATGGCGACTCTTTCTTCCGCGAAATTAAAGCCGCCGCAAAGAAGAAGCCTGTCATCGTTTACAAAGGGGGTCTTTCCCACGCCGGCGCCAGAACCGTTGCCAGCCACACCGCATCCATGGGTGGAAGTCGTGTGATCTGGCAGTCCGTTCTGAAGCAGGCGGGCGCCATTCAGGTCCATGACACAGAAGAGCTGGCGCAGACCAGTATGGCCTTTGCGCTTCTGCCACGCAAAGCATTCAAAGGAATCTCTATTGTGGGCGGCGGCGGCGCTATCGGCGTTACCGCCTGTGATACCGCTGAAATTTACGGCATCGACATACCGCCATTTTCTGACGAGCTTCAGGCGCGCATCGGCGATCATCTCCCTAAACCCGGATCGAGCTCCGTCAACCCTATTGACGTGGCCAACCCGTTTGTTGCACCGCAAACCCTCAAAGAAGTTCTGCTCGCCGCGGCGGAAGATAAACGGGTTGAACTACAAATTATCGTTTCGCTTCTTTTTCATTATAAAACAATCGCTCACATGTTCAATAAGCCGGTGGCGGAAGTCACACCTTTCCGGGAACTGGCCCAGGCGGTTCGTGAGGTTGTGGACCAGACCGGCAAGCCGGTTATCGCCGTTCTCCCCAACGCGAAAAGAGGGCTGGACAATCTGGATATTACCGAAATGATTGCCATGGCCAGGCAGGAATATATTGATCGCGGCATCCCCGTTTTTGATGAGCTGCACGATGCCATCCGGGCAATCGCAAACGTCAACACCTATTATGGAGGAAGAAATTATGAAAAAAGATAAAGCTATTCAAATGATCGGCAACGCCTTACGCAAAGGCCGCACTGCGCTTTCGGAATATGAGGCCAAGCAAGTCCTGGCTGCCTATGATATCCCGGTGACGCGCGAAATTCTAATCAAGGACAAAAAGAATCTGGACGCAGCCATTCAAAAAATCGGCTTCCCGCTGGTCATGAAAGGTTGCTCCGCGGAAATCGCTCACAAAACGGAAAAAGGGTTGATTCATGTGGACATCCGCACCGCCACAGAAGCGAAAAAAGCCTTCAAAGAAATCATGGCCGGCATGGAGGGTTTTGACGGTGGCGTTTTAATGCAGGAAATGATCAAAGGCCGGCGCGAACTGGTCATGGGACTGACGCGTGATCCGCAGTTTGGCCCCTGCGTCATGTTCGGCCTGGGTGGCATTTTTACGGAAATCCTGCGGGATATTTCTTTCCGCCGCGCGCCCCTGGAAGTCCGGGACGCTCACGAGATGATGCAGGAGATTCGGGGACATAAAATCCTGGATGCCGTGCGCGGCATGGAAGCGGCGGATAAGAAGCGCCTGACCGATATGCTGATCAACATCGGCCGCATCGGTCTGGAGATTCCGGAAATCTCGGAAATCGATCTCAACCCCGTCATTCTTTCCGGCTCAAAGCCCGTTGTGGTGGACGCGCTGATTGTACTGAAATAGGCTATAGGCTGAAGACTGTTAGGCTGAAGGCGGAGCCCAGTTTACCGCGTTTCGTTCGTGAAGCGTAGGGAACGGTTGCCAACCGTTCCGAGATACAGAGCTATAAGGCGCAGTTCACAAACGCGCCGCATCCCATACTGAAATAGGACATAGGCTGAAGACTGTTAGGCTGAAGGCGGAGGCGTAGGGAACGGTTGCCAACCGTTCCGAGATACAGAACTGTAGGGCGCGCCGCATCCCATACCGGGCAAAACGTCTTTACTTTTGCGATGAATTTCGGGCAAGCAATGCATCGAGCGGGCTTTTCGGGGCATGAGACATATCCCAAATCACATGCTTGAGATCATTGTCGTTTCCACATTCTTATGTCCCGGCAACTCCTGCACCTCGCGGATATCGATTCAGGATACTGACCCACGATTCCAGAGGCTTATTCCTGCCATAATGAACACCCGCCTAAACTGCTTTATGAAAATCCGGCAGGATTTATTGCTTGATTTCAGTGAAAATATTCCGCATATTACGTCACGATGCCACAGGTAACACGATTAAATTTCCAAAGCGGTGCAAGACCCTCGCGTGGGGGTTTGTTCAACTAAGTTTTTACGCCGGCTTCGCGGCGTAAAAACTCTTAGAACGTTAAACATGACAAGAAAATAAATAGCATCCTGTTAATTATTCATGGAGGAAGATCAAAATGAAAAAATACATATTGTTAACTTTAGTATTATTAGCTGTTATTATTTTTGGTTGTCGTCCGCGCGCTGGCTATTATTATATTGAATCCAATAAAACGTTGGAGATGCCTTCAGAAAGAAGTTATGAATTCATACCAACTAAAGCTATAGGCAAAGAGACGATAACGAAAGGAACAGACAAATTTATTGATAAAACCAATTTTGAAGTCATTGACTCAACTCTAGCTGGCGTAAAATCTATTTCCATATCAAAAGGTGGTGTTCGAGTTACAGTTGCTCACGCATCATTTAATTTTCTTAAAGATAAATATGGATTGTATGATGGAATTCGGCACCCCTTATGGGATACATATTGGCCTATACTACATTTATTGGATGGTGCCCCCGCTTCTTATACAATTGATAACAATCAGATATACCAAGCGTACAGCGTTATCCCATTTATCCCATGCATAATGGAGATGTATAGAACAAACAATAACAAAATATTACTTGATAATTTTAATAGAGCATTTGCTGAAGGCAGGGTTCAACCGCCGAATCAGCATGATAAGCGAACTACACAAGAAATCAAATCAATGATGGAAGGATATATGGGCCAGCCATATTGTTCTTTATACTACAAAAACAATATTGTTTTTTTTGTAAAAGTTGAAAATCTTGGAACAGAAAAAATTAAGTTGTGGCCAATCCGGGAAAGTGTAGTCATTGATAACACCAATTCACAATACAATGCATTGGATAAAGGAAACGTAAAAGAAATATTAAGCAAATGGGAAAGTAAGTTAAATGCTATTCCACAGGGGAAAAATAATCCACAAATCGGATTACATCTATGTAAAAAGGCTGCGGATAAGCAGCCAGATCAAGGTTCTACTGTTTACGAAAAAGGGATGATGGTATTTGCTGTTGATGCGCAAATGCCTGGTGCGATTGCTGGTATCAAAGTAGGTGATATATTAACAGAAATCGATAGAGCTCCTAACGAGATTCCTGCATCTGCCGCGAAGCGCCTTATTTCAAGTTTCAAAGACAAAGAAAAAATAAACATGATGACACAGCTTGATAGTGAAGAAGATATTACCAAATTACTTTCAACAAAAGTTCCTAGCGATAAGATAAATGTAACCTTGCTCAGAAACGGTCAAGTAATTAAAAAATCTTTAAAACTTATGAGCGCAGATGATCTTCCAAGACCAAACGTCATCAGACTATTAGGCGGCGGCAATGTTTATCCAAGCGTTGTGTATGATGGCTTTTTAGTGTTCGATACAGCCGCAATGCTTAACAACTATCAAACAGGATCGACCATTAAATTAATAATTCCACTCATCGGCACTAGGTTTGATGCGGCCGATCTCCCAGTCCGTAGTTACGAATACGAATTTGAATTCAAGCTGGAATAGGCGCGTTCGAGGAACAGGATTACTAAATTAATGCTCATCGGTTTTACTGGTGGTGAAAAACATGTCAAGAAGAACAAAAAAAGAAAATAAAAGCGTTTAACAAAATCAATACAGCCGATCGCTGCGCTTCGGGTGATTTTTTTGTTAGGGTAGGATAATTATGCGGGAACATAGGCTACAATTACGTCCTAAAATTTCTCGAAAGACATCACATGAAATGATACTCATGTTCGCGAAGCACGGTGATCATAATGAAAGAAATGTTTTTAAAAGTGATGCCGATGTCAAAAGATATATGGAACACCGGGGGATAGATTTTGAAAAGCTTGTTGATCTGTGTAGAAATTTCAAAGAAAATGTTCCGTATTTTGAAAATTTGGTGGGGAGCACTTGGTCCATATCCGCTGGCTGTAAGGCGGCAGTTGTCGACAAAGTGGGTGGAAAAGAAAAGTGCGTTGTTGAAGGTCCTGGGACGATAACATTATCAACTTACTGGGCACATGCTGAAACTGCCTATAAAGCCAGAACTGATACTGTCGAAGCGTCATCTTTCACAGAACTCCAAACTGCAATAGTAAGTGGTATGGCAAGTATAGAGGCGTATATAAATCATAGGGCAGAATTATGGAACAACACTAATCCAAAAGAAATGTTGGCTGATTCTTTTACAAAGAAAGTAAGTTTTGATGAAAAGGTTGATGTATGGATACCGAAAATGACAGGTGGAACCAAGCTTGACAAGGGTACCCGTAATTGGATGGACTTTCAAGAACTGAAGAAAATTAGAGACAATGTATCAATTCATTCTAAGGTATCCGGAATGGGTACATCATTTGCGGAACTGGCAAAAAACGCAAATATTATAAGAACAGGAATTTCGGGGTTGCTTATCCAGCTCCATATACTTTTCAAAGAACGAATACCGTCTGTCATAATACGATTTTTCTTCGCGCCAGAGGCAGAGGTGGTTGAATTTAATAATGATAAAAATAAACCCTACCCCGTCGCTCCAGCCGATCGCAGCCCGCTGGGCTGCTCCGGCTGAGCTTTTAGTTCGAAGAGAGAAATAACGGAGAGGGATAAAATGGATCAACCGGGCACACTGATTAAATTCGGAAAACTGGAGCACATACAGCAACTCCAAGACGACGGCCTTCTTTTCATGAACAATCTGCCGTATTTCTGGAAAATTGAAGATGAAGAACTTCGTGGTGATCCTTTCGATTGTGCTATCCAAGCCATACGACGAGGACCTAAGATAACAATGGTTCTGCCGGATGGGAAGGAAGTAACGTTATGTAGGGATTATACGATGAAGATACTACCTCTAGAACCTGAGAAGATAAACATCTTCTGTATGTACGCTTTGCGTCCACATATTGAGGGAGCTTTTCCCATAGACAAGGGGAACCAACGATTTGGGGATCATGCATTATTATTGATTAACCCGAATGAGTTCATGCAAAGGCTTGAATCAAACCTGAAAAGTCAAAAGATCGTAGCAAAGGGTGAACTGATTGAATACGTAAATGACGAGCACACCGAGAAACTGGGTCCATTTAGAAAGTTTAACAGATTTTCTTACCAGCACGAGTGGAGATTGGTGTGTCGTGACGGTTCGGGTGAACCACGAAAAATTCGAATTGGTAGCATTCGAGATATTTCAGTGATAATACCCAGTGGCGAGGTCAACGAAGTGATAAAAGTTCACTTCGAACCAGCCGCTCCACCGGATCGGCAGGAAACGGCACCTGCCTCCCGGTGAGCTTTTTGTTGGCAATAAACATGAGGCACACAGCATGAAACTATTGGCCATCGATGGCCTGCGCGGCACCCCGGCAATGAGAACCGTGGACTATCGTAGATATGCAGAGGAGGAATAGAGATATATGAACTACGCATTCATTCACGTGTCAGATATTCACTATCGCAAAGATGCACCCGAAGGTGCGTCAAGTATCATGAAGGCGTTTCTGGCCGATCTGGATCGCCAGACAAAAGCCCTGCCTAACTACCAATTCTACATCGCTTTTACTGGAGATATTGTTCGAGAAGGAGAGGACTTCGGTGCTTACGAAGCCTTTGCTCGCGAGATGGATGACCAACTGAACACCGTAGGGCTGAAAAGGGATGTCAGAATTATTGTCCCGGGAAACCACGATCTTAACCGACATGCCGTGGAGGAGGCCCTCGACCAGTGCACTCAGGCGTTTGATGAACACGCTGGAGTAGAATCTACATTCAACGATTTCATCGACAGATCAACCTTGCTGACGGGGCACTTCTCGAACTTCGAAGAATTCGTACGGCAATTTGCTCGATGTGATGAGTCCTTTCAGTCGCGGGGATGGGGGTGTAAATTGAACGAAGACCTCGCGGTATACTGCCTAAACTCTGCCCTCTGCTCATTTGGTGGCGCTAACGAAATTAAAGACGAGGGGCGCTTGGCTATCTATACACGGGACTTGGTCGAATGGTGTAACAACACGACTTGTCCCGTAAAAATTCTGCTGCACCATCACCCGTTAGACCACTTCAATCCTTGGAGCGTGACTGAACTCCAACACATCATTGATGATAATTTTACAGTATGTCTCTCCGGACACAATCACCTCCCTGAAGTATTCTACAGTCACGTTCCTCAGAAATCGCTAATATGTACAGCACCGCCGCTATTCTGTGGTAAAAATACTACTTTGGCATACTCCATTGTTCTTATTGAGAATAACGAACCATCCGCCATCCTCTACCGCGAATACTCTGGCGGAGGATTCTTCCCAAGCTCCAAGCTCGCGAAGGCAGATAACGGCAGGGTCGAACTCGGAAACACTTACCTGCGCCACCTCAGAGAGATGAAGGTACAACTTCAGCATGCCCTTGAAGCCTTCAAGGGACAACCGACTGTATTCGTTGAGCCAAAACTATCAAAGAAACGGGAGTTCAATGACGACCCGAATGAACTCCACACGTTGATTGAGTCACCTTGCGACACGCTGATAATCGCCCCCCCTGAGTTTGGTTTAACATGTCTCGGTCTACATTTGCGGTTAGAAGCATTCAAAAAACGAAACTTCTGGGTGTATGTTGATGCGGAACACACGAAGGCAAGGAAAATCTGTTCTTTTATCGACGAGGCGCTTCTGCACTACAACAAAGACCGTGCCGAGCTCAATTGTATCATTTTGGATAGCTGGAATGCCGGCTCAATCGACCACGACACAATGGTTAAGAATATCGTCGCTGAATACCCTGGACTTCCTCTAGTTATCCTCGCTGAAGACTCTTTAGTCCTCGATGCCACGGGAAATCTGTCCAAACTGAATAGGGACTTTAAACTTTTACATCTCCAAGCTCTGAGCAGAGGCTCTATGCGGCAATTGGTCGTGGGATACAACGCAACTAAACGCATCGGTGCAGAAGATGTTGTGCTGTCGGGCTTGGCTGACCACTTGGAGACCATCAATGTTCACCGCACCCCACTCAATTGCTATACTCTCCTGCGCGTTTTGGACAGCAGCTATAACGAGAAACTTCTCAATAAAAGCAAACTATTGAAGGCAATCTTGTTTGTGCTCTTCACGGACTCCGACAGTTTTGCGTATTTAAGCGAGAAACCAGAAGTTGAGGAATGCGCGTACGTGCTGGGGTGTTTCTGCAAAGATCTTATCAAGCAGGGGACGCGCAGCTTTGACGCTGCTGCCTTTGCTCCAAAACTGGGTGAAATTTGCAAGTCGAAGTGTATTGTGATTAACGTCGAAGCAATGTTGGCTGTACTTCTTGAAAACAACATCCTTGTTAGGCACGGAAATGAGTTTGAGTTCCGGCACAGATATTGGATCTTCTACTTTGCGGCAGAATGGATGCGTCATGACGAGGAGTTTAAGCAGTTCGTCCTGAAAGATCGCAATTATGTAAATTATCCAGAGATCATAGAGTTTTACTCGGGAATAGATGGAAAACGAGCAGATGCAATGGAAACGCTGCTCTCTGACCTGACTTTGCTGATTGATCAGGTCGACAAGAAAATTGGCATCGAACGCACTTTCGACCCGCTATCTCAGTTACTTTGGAATCCGACTGATGAGTACATTCAACAGACGAGAAGCCAGATCGCCGAGAGAGTCGAGTCGTCCAACCTCCCCGCGGATATTAAGGACAAACATGCCGATGGGAATTATAAGTCAGCAGCACCTTATGACCAGCGCATCAGAAGGTTTTTAAACGATTATTCAGTATTGAGTCTACTGCACAACATCAAGGCCGCATCCCGAGCATTACGGAGTAGTCCCTTCGTTGATGTGGCCTTGAAACATAAAGTAACCAGCGCAATCCTTCAGGGATGGGAAGAGATTTCGAGAGTTGTCTTCTGGCTTTCCCCACTACTTGCAAGAGAAGGTCGGGCTGTGCACGATGGGTTCGCGCTAAGACTCGCTGAAGGGTTCTCAACGGAATTAGATCAGCGTTTCAAAGAAATCATAATCGCTAATCCTTCTAATATTGTCAGGATGCTGGGAGGCGATTTGGCATCGAATAAGATCGGACCACTGCTCGATGAATGCTTTCAGACAAATGACTCCAAACTTCAGAAACACATGCTGGCGTTATTCATTGCTACTGTTCGACCTATTGGTTGGTACGACGCAATGCTCAATTACATCAATCTCTTACACCCGAGGTCTTTCTATCTTGGAAACATAATGAGAGCACTGACATTCGAGGTTACGCTTGGCGATTTGGAGCATGGGGAAGAGGCCGAATTGAAGCAACTCACTGGTGCAGTTCTCTCTAAACGTGAATACGCGCCCAAGGTATCCGACAAAGGCGCTAAAAAAATCGCACCCGATAGGATCTTGAGCGAAGAGAATAAACTGCCAATAGATCAGTTATTGAAGGGCAACAAAAAAAGATGGCCATCGAGGTGACAAGAGTATCGAGAACTGAGAACGGGAAATGCCAACCAGACGCTAGAGCCGATCGCAGCCCGCTGGGCTGCTCCGGCTCAGCTTTTCGTTATACAGGAGTCAATAAATGATTTGTCCTAACTGGCAATATCTCAGAACTTTAGATTCTGATCTCGAAAATGTTACAAGGTATGTTGATATTAATCCTGATAATTTTGGAACATTCTCAATCGAATTTGTCCGTCTTATATTGGCTGCTGGGTCTGAAATTGACGTTGTTACAAAACTTTTATGCGGGAAAATAGACCCTTTAAAGTCGTGTAAAAATATAAATGATTATCGCAAAATTATTATTGGTAAATATCCAAAATTTCACACCATGATAATCGATGTTCCACAATATGAAATGCAGTTGGTCCCGTGGGAACCTTGGGGTAACAATACAAATCCAGATTGGTGGACAGCATACAATGATGTCAAGCATCAGAGAGATACACATTTCAGAGATGCGAATCTTCAGAACGCTATCAATGCAGTTGCGGGACTGTATATAATGATCTTGTATTTGCATCGTGAAGATAATCAAAGAAAAAAATTGAATATGACTACTTTACTCTCTGCTGATAGATATAGCAACGGTGTTCGATGGGCTAGTGCAGATCATTACGAAATACCGGACGACAATTGAGAATCATGAAGAATAGACATGTAATAGAATATGTATAACGAGATCAATACACCCGATCGCTTCGGAGCTCTTTGTTGGCGCCTGACATTTTATGCGTTCTGTGATATTGAGGTATATATAAAAAAATATTAGGCCTTGCGCGCCTGATTCGCGCAGCGCCAATGCTGAGCTCCGCCGTTAGATATGTACAACAAATGATACAGGAAAAGGGGGTGAGTGGTTTTGTTCAAAAAGTGCACAGGATGTAAACGAGAATATGAGAAAAATGAATTAGAAGAAATACAATCAAAACAGAAAGCATCAAAAGAAAAACTACTAAAGAACACCTGCCCAGACTGTCATAAACCTTTAAAAACATATGATGACAGCAGATTTCAGAAAAAATGGTATGGGTATTTAAATAGCGATAAAAGAATGATTGACCACTTGGTTCTCGTCGAATTCAAATATTATGACGATGATTCTTTTGAAGTAGTAGTCCCTTTACTAAAATTATCATTTGAAACAAGAGACTTTTCCGAAGCAATAAATATTCCCGACGAAAGTATTTCGATCTACTTCAAAGATAAGTATAAAAAAGTATACGATAGTGAACATAAATTTTTGACAGTAGCCTTCAAAAAGGAAACTGTCACCGAAAGGCAAAACGTTGCAGCTTGGTGGCAATAAAATAGCTGGTAGTTAAGGGAGAGGTATAATGGAATTTGTTGCTCTGGATTTCGAGACGGCAAATGCGGATATTTCCTCCATCTGCCAAATTGGACTTGTGCACTTCAAGGATGGTACACTTCAGGAAGAATGGAAAGCTTATGTTGATCCTGAAGACTTCTTTGATGAAATCAATATTTCAATCCATGGAATCGATGAAAATACAGTAAAAGGTGCTCCGAATCTTCGTGATATCTCAAGTCGTATCTGCAGTTATCTGGATAATCGCATTGCCATTTGTCACACCCACTTTGACAGAGTAGCGCTTCATAAAGCTTGTGAAAAGTATAGCCTGCGTATGCCAACATGCACTTGGCTAGATTCTGCACGCATAACCCGCAGAACATGGGATCAGTGCGCATACAAAGGGTATGGCCTTGGAAATGTGTGTGCTATTTTAGGCTATCAGTTTGTGCAACATGATGCACTTGAGGATGCAAAAGCTGCTGCGCACGTTCTTCTTGCTGCTATCGAAAAGACAGGAATTGATTTACAAGGGTGGCTTAAGCGCGTTAAACAGCCTATTGATCCTTCAGTTTCCAATATTTCAAGAGAAGGAAATCCTGATGGTTTTCTCTATGGTGAAGTGTTGGTGTTTACTGGCACACTAGAGGTTACAAGACGTGAAGCAGCTGACATGGTTGCAAATACTGGCTGTGCCGTTGCCACTGGAGTTACAAAGAATACTACTATTGTTGTTGTTGGTGATGTAGATGCTAGAAAGCTTGCGCCAGGTCAAGTAAAATACGCAAAACACAGAAAAGCAGAAAAGCTGATAGCTCAGGGTTACCCAATAAAGATTTATCGAGAGAGCGACTTTAAAGCATTGATATTAGCAGAAAATGAATAAGGCATCTAATCGGGTAGCCGGGGGTTTTTCTCCCCCAGCCCCCACACCACCCGGCATGCGGGTCCGCACCGGGCGGTTCACAGAGATTACCGGGCCGTAGCCGGGTAGTGAATGTTCACCCACAAGTCTTTAACAGACAGCAACCCTTGATCCTTTAGCCAGTCGTTGGTCATACCCGTTTGCGTTGCCAGTGTCCGGGACAAGTGCCATGGTCCTTTGCGGCTTAGCGCCACGGAAATGGCCGCATGAAGCGAAGTGCCCCGTTTGCGAAGTTCCCTCACCTTGGTCTTTGCTTTGCGCCACTGTTTGAAGTAGCACATGCGCAACCGCCTTCTCAGCCAGTGATCGATTTCCGGGATCGGATGATAGTACTCCGAAATCCCAAAATAGTTCATCCAGCCGCGAAGGAACCCGGATGGCCACTTGAAAATCCCCCATCCGTGGCCGGGTCAAAATCCCACACCCCAGTGTCGGCAGAACGGAGTTTTATTTAGTTGTTTTTCTTTTCTAACGCAAGTCTTTTAGAAGCCTCCCTGAGCCGGTAGCTCTTTCCTTCAAATTTCAGCAGATGACCGCGATGCAACAGACGGTCAAGAATGGC
>JAUYFM010000057.1 GCA_030690945.1 Smithellaceae bacterium
GGGCGCTTTGGGCGAGGCGATTCAAGTGGCGATGCTGACACGCGGCATGAGCGAGGACACGGCATTGAAAATCCTGAGCCGGGCGATGGGTTCGACGATCCTTTCCGCATCAACCTCCGTGCAGGAAGCGCTGGAGGGCTATCAGGGACATGGCTTATTCACGTATGTTCTAACTGAAGGATTGAAAGGCAAAGCGGATAAAGGGAAGACCGGTTACATCAAGACCACCGATCTTGCGGATTATGTGGATAATGAAGTGCCCATCCTGGCGGAGAAAATATTCAAGCGCGCCCAGTATCCCACCATCTCCATCAGCGGACAGGCGTTTCCCATCGGGAGGACTAAATGAGGAGCTTTCTGTTTAATAAAGGGATTACGTTGAAAATGACGACGGCGGTTATGGTGTTGACCTTGTTTTTGGGTTCCGCCTGGGCCGCCGACAAGCCGGAAATCTTCGTGCAGATCGGGCATACGTCGTCTATTAACGCAATCGAAATTTCACCGGATAACAAGTTTATTCTTTCCGGCAGTGACGACGATAGCATAAAGCTCTGGAATGCCGCTACCGGCAGGCTGATTAGAACTTTTCAGGACAATGAGGACGTCAAGGTTGTGGCTTTTCTACCCGGCGGCAAATCTTTTTTTTCGCTCAATGATAAAGGCAACGTCTGTATCTGGAATATTCAGACCGGAGAGAGAATCAAGGAATTTGCTTTGGGTGAAATGAGTGGCGCCCGCTTGCAAGCCGCGTCCTGTCACGGCACAACGCTTCGGGCCGTTGTTGGCTTCAGGCTTTATATCGCCGATATCGAAACTGGCAAGGTTAATCAAATCATCGAGACACCCAAATCGGCGCCGGTCAGTGGTTATTTAGGCTTCGGTTTTGGATTCAGACAAGCCATCGGTGATGATGGCCGGCGGATGCTTTCCTCCGTAAAAGAAGATCCGGCGGAATCGACAATGACCAGCAAAGATAAAAAAATGATGTTCTGGGATATAGCTACAGGACGGATTTTGGCAACTTTTACCGGTCATGATGATCGCGTTGATATTGTTATCCTGTCACCGGATGATCGCCTGGCGCTCTCCGGCAGCCGCGATAAAACCGTCCGGTTGTGGGATTTAAGAAGAGGGAAACTTGTCACTACATTTAACGGGCATCAAAAAGCAATTGAAGCCCTGGCTTTTTCTCCCGACCGGAAATATGTTCTTTCCGGCAGCAATGATCACACCATGAAGCTCTGGGATGTTGAAGCGGAAAAAGAAATCGGGACGTTTGCCCACGATTGTCCGGTGACGTATGTCCGGTTTTCCCCGGATGGTTTGGTGGCCATATCCGGTGATGATAATGGTGCGATCAGATTTTGGGATACCAAAACCGGCCTGGAGGTCAAAGCACTGAAAAGCCATGCCACAAGCTCCTATGCCGTCGCCTTATCTCCGAACGGGAACGATATGTTGACCGGCTCCCGTGACGGGCAACTCAGGCGGTGGGATGCGGCATCCGGAACGTTGCTTAAAGCAATTTCCGCCCATCGTGATGCGATCTCCGCCGTGACGTATACGCCAGACGGCAAATTCGCCATTTCCACAAGTTATGATAAGACTTTAAAACTATGGGACTTGACGGACGGCAAACTTCAAAGAACCTTTTCCGGACATCCCGGTCAGGTTTATAAGGTTGCAATTTCTCCGGATGGGTTGCATGCCTTGAGTTCGGCGCAGGATGGCGACGTGCGGCTGTGGAATATTCGAAGCGGTGCAGAAATCAAAGCCTTCAAATTTGCAGGTTCGATACAGTCCATCGGATTTACGGCAGACGGCCAGCATCTCCTGATTGCGCATGATCAGAAAAAATCAGGTCGAACAGTCAAGGTTCTGGCGCAAGACGGGCGTGAAGTGAAAAATTATGTTGATGTCGGATTTGATCGATATGCCAATGACGGACGATATTTCCTGGCCCGTGAATATAAGGAATCGACGACCCCCAAAGAGCAAAAACTTTTTGAGCCCCAAGCCAAAGAAAATAAACCCATCCATCATAATGATCGATTTAACAAAAGAACCCTGGTGGATATTGAAAGCGGCAAAGTGCTGGGCGGCTTTGGACAAAGCGGTGCGATGATTTTCACATCAACTACCGCTGCCAACAATGACATCGTCCTGACCAAGTATCGTTATGATCAGGATATCCGTCTTTGGAATGTTCGCAGCGGCAAGGAAATACGGCGATTTCCCGTCAAATTCGGCCTGCTTTCTTACGACGGCACAAAAGTGATTGCTCCGGTCGGTAAAACCTTGCAGACCTTTGACACGGGCACCGGCCGCGCTTTGGCAACATTTAGCGGCAGCGCAACAGGCGACATCAGTTCGATGGCTCTTTCCGCCGGAGGCGGTTATGTCGTTACAGGCGACAACACGGGGGCTGTCCAGTTTTGGGATGTTGCCGGCCAGTCCTTATTGAAAACCATCAAGGCGGAAACGAGCGATCTGATTGTGGCGGTTGCCTTTTCTCCCGACAATCAATATGCCGCGTCAGTCACCCGGTTGGGTTCGGCTAAAATCTGGGGTTTGCGTAACGGCAATAAGGTATCCGAATTCAAAACAGATTATGTGCTGGTGAATTATGAGGAACTCGACGCGGGTGATTATGTGGATTATGGATATGGCGTTTTGGCTTTTTCGCAAGACAGCCGCCATCTGGCTTGCGGGTTCAAACTATGGGACGCAGCCTCGGGAAGACAGGCGCTTACGTATCAAACGCCCGGCGGCCCCGGCCCGTGGATTACTTTTTCGCCCGACGGTACTTCTCTGCTTTCTAAAAATATGATCTGGGATGCATCGTCCGGACGGCGGGTAAAAAGAATGGTCAGCATGCCTGAAGGGGTGAAATCATTTTATTCGCCCGATGGAAAGTTCATTTACGCCGCCGATTATGAAGGTGTTTTCTATGTCGTCGATCCGGATACCGGCAGGCTTATCCGCAAATTTGCCGATTATCTTTCTCCCGGATCGTTTGAAGTGTCGCGGGACAAAAAAACGCTGATTGCCGAAGATGCTAATTCCAATGGCTTGACGTTGTGGGATCTGCCGTCGGGCAAAAAAAGAGCAACGATTGAAGTCAATCAAAGGACAGGAACAGTGTTGGTCAGTGCTGATGCACGCAAAGCCATTGCGAACCATTGGGTTTCCGTAAGACACATTAACCTGGCTGATGGTAAGGAGCTTGCACAGTTCATTAGTTTTATGGACGGTGAATGGATTGTGATCACGCCGGAAGGTTATTACAACGCCTCGCCGGGAGGAGACAAGCACCTGAATGTCCGTGTGGGAGAGCAGGTCTACGGGATCGAGAACTACCGGGAAGCGTTCTTCCGTCCCGATCTGGTGAAGGTGGCTTTGTCAGGCGGTTCGCTTCAGGATTTCCGGAAGCTCGCGGATGTCAAGCAGCCGCCAGCCGTCAAGATCATCGATACGCCGTCTGCCGTGAACACGGATGAAGTTACCGTGCGGCTTCATCTTACGGAGCAAGGCGGCGGCATCGGGGATATCCGTCTTTATCTCAACGGCACAGCCGTGGTGATGGACAGCCGTTCTGTCACGATCCGGGAGAAGACGGATAAGGCGATTGTCAAGACCTATGCGTTAAAACTGGCCAACGGAAAGAATATCATCCGGGCCGTGGCCTTCAATGGCGACAACAGTATGCAGAGCAACGAGGCGACGCAGGAAGTGACGGCAGCCTATGCGCAGGCAAGCAAGCCGTCGCTAACCGCGCTGGTGATCGGGATTAACGAATTTAAAAATCCCAAACTTAAACTTCAATATTCTACGGCGGACGCGGAGCTGTTTGCCAATACCCTCAAGGCGGTTTCTGAAGGACTCTTTGACAAGGTGACCATCAAAAAGCTGACGAAGCCGGAAGAAACAACAAGCGAAGCGATTATCCGGGAAATCAAATCCTTCCAGTCTTTGCGACCGGATGATCTGTTTGTTTTTTACATCGCGAGCCACGGCACGGTGGACGAGGGAGAATATTTTCTGATTACCTCCAACGTGGGATCGCTCCGAACCGAGAAGCTCAAGACCGATGCCATATCGCAGCATAGGCTTAAGGAGGCAATTGCGAATATTCCGGCCACCAAGAAACTGATTATCATCGACACC